>JBBECL010000001.1:0-9274 GCA_040881805.1 Terrimicrobiaceae bacterium
ATCTGGCTCCCGCCGGCCCATGCGGGCGCGCCACCCGCAGCCAGTGCTCTGCTTTCCGCGCTTGTGGTGAAGGCTTCGTTTTTTTTGGTGGTGCGGCTTTGGTTTGATGTGGTTCCCGGGTTGCCCGATCCCTTGGCCTCGCAGCTTCTTGGAGCCATGGGAGCGGGGGCGATTTTGTTTGGAGGAGTGATCGCCTTGAGGCAGCCCCGCCTCAAGCTCCTGATCGCTTACTCGACGATTGCCCAACTCGGGTATCTGTTCCTTGCATTTCCGCTCGCCTTCGGAATGGGCGCAGGATTTGGCACCCAGGAAGCGCTCACCGGAGGAATGTTTCAAGCCATGGCCCATGCGCTTGCGAAGGCTTCCATGTTTATGGCGGCCGGGCTGATCGCGGAGGCCATTGGACATGACCGGATTGCCGGTTTTGGCGGGTTGGGACGGGCCCTTCCTGTCACCTGCCTGGCATTTGGCATTGCGGCGTTATCACTGATCGGGGTTCCTCCCACCGGAGGGTTTGTGGCCAAGTGGATTCTTTTGGGGGCGGCGGCATCATCGGGCCAGTGGTGGTGGGCCGTCTTTTTGATCGGGGGAGGATTCCTCGCCGGTGGCTACATGTTCCGGGTGATTGTGCCTGCGCTCGCGAGGGACATTGCTCCCCCGGTTTTGGTTGCCCCTGTTTCAAGATTTCGCGAAGGGGTGGTTTTGGCTTTGGCTCTCGGGGCTCTGGCACTGGGATTATTTCCCGAGGCCCCGGCCGGGTTGTTGTCTCTCGGACGCCCACAATCCCCTGAACTTATTCAACCATGAACTCCGAAGCCCTGATATGGATGCCGGTGATTGCGCTGCTGTTGCCGGTCCTTGCCCTCATCGCAAGCGTATTCAAACGTGTGAGACGTTTGTTGCCTCATGGGCTTTGGCTGCTCCCCTGGCCGGCGGTTGCGGCTGCGATCCTTGGTGTGAACGCCGGACCAATCACCCTTGCCTGGCTGCCGTTCCAGCCTGTGTTTTTCATCGATCCCCCCGGGGCGCTTTTGCTGGGAACCAGTGCCTTTCTTTGGAGCATGGCCGGGTTTTCGTTGCCTGTGTTCTTTCCCCACAAACCGGCTGGTGCGAGGTTTTGTGTCTTCTGGTTGCTGACAATGATCGGGAGCTTGGGGGTTTTTATCGCAGACGACCTTGTCAGCTTCTTGATTTGTTATGTTCTGGTCAGCTTGCCGGCGTATGTGTTGATCGTTCAGGAAAATTCCCAATCCACTCGCAGGGCGGGTGCCATTTATCTGGGCTTTGCCTTGGTGGGCGAGGGGGTTTTGATCATGGCTTTCGTTTTGCTGACGGTGCATACCCCCGAGGCGGGTTTACGCATCCATGAACTCGTCGCTTCAATGCTTCAAAACCCTGACAGCCAGCTTACCACGGCTTTGTTGATTCTTGGGTTTGGAATGAAAATCGCGCTGGTTCCGCTTCATTTTTGGATGCCGCTGACCTACACCGCCGCCCCTATCCCCGTGGCAGCTGTGTTGAGTGGGGCGGGAGTCAAAGCCGGCGTGATCGGTCTCCTGAGGTTTTTGCCTTGGGAAGGGGGCATGACGGATTGGGGGCATTTGCTGGTGGTGATTGGATTTTTTGGAGCGTTTTATGGGGTGATTGTCGGCATCACCCAATCCCACCCCAAAACGATTTTGGCTTATTCAAGTGTGAGTCAAATGGGATTCCTGGCCTCCTTGCTCGGGATGGGTCTCATCACTCCCACCCCGGGTCTTGTGGTGATAGCGGCCTTTTATGCCGCTCATCATGTGCTTCTCAAAGGAGGACTTTTTCTGGCTGTCGGCCTTGCCCAGACCACCAACACACATCGGGTGAGTCTGATTTTACTTCCTGCCGGAGTGTTGGGGTTGGGGCTGGCGGGGCTGCCTTTGACGGGGGGATTCCTCGCCAAGTATGCTGCGAAGGAACCCTTGGGTGATGGTTGGGCCTCGATGTTCGCTGCGTGCTCTTCGGTGGGCACGGCGATGTTGATGATTCACTTTGTGAGCCGGTTGGCCAAAATCGAGGCACCCTCAGCCGCCTCTCTCAAGGTGACCCGCCTCCAGGTCTCATGGGTTTTGCTGGCGATTGTGAGTTTGGCACTGCCATGGTTCCTGTTTGATCCCGTCGGGTTCGGTCCGCTCAGCCAAGTCCTTGCGGTCGATGCCCTTTGGAAAAGTCTTTGGCCGGTGCTTTTGGGGGTCGGGCTGGGGGTGGGGGTCATGCGTTGGGGAATGGGCCTTGGTGTCATTCCAAGTGGCGACATTCTTGCCTTGTTCCACCCTCTAACCCAAGTGGCCACCACGCTGGGAAAAAGCGCTGAGCGCGTGGACGCGGTTTTGCGTCATTGGCCGGTGGCCTGCGTGTCATTCCTGCTGCTGCTGCTGGTTCTGACTTTGAGTGCTTTTTGGTAGGAACCGCGTTTTTTCTCCGAACCACAATCAAGGCGGACCCTTCATCAGACTCCATCTTCAGCAGTCAGGGTAGCGAGATCGCATCGTCCATGGGCATCGCTCCCAATACAGCACGGGCCTATCTCGACGCCTTGGAGCAAACACTCATGGTCCGTCGCCTACTCCCCTGGCAGGCGAACTTGGGTAAACGTCTCATCAAGACCCCGAAAATCAATCATACCACTTTGCGCAGCAACTCCAGATCGGTGAACGCCTTGATGTCTGCGATGACGGCCCATCGGGTTCCCTTGTCGGCAGGAAGTTCGACTTTGTCCCCCACCTTTTTGCCGAGCAGTGCCTGACCGATGGCTGCCATGTAGGAGACGACACCTTGATCAGGAGCGCTATCCCAGGCTCCAAGGATGCTGAACGTTTCCTGATCCCCGCCCTCCAGATCCAGTGTCACGATGCTGCCAATGGAGACTTGCTTGGTGTCGGGATTTTCAAAATTTGTGCCGCGGGCGCGGCCCAGGTCGCGTTCGGATTCGGCGCGCCGGCGCATGAGGACGCGCTGTTGTTCCTTCGCGGCTTTGAAGCCGAAGTTTTCGCGCAAATCGCCCTGCTCTCTGGCGGTGGAGATATCTTTGGTGTTTTGGGGAATCTCGACATTGATCAAGTGCTCGTAGGCGGCCTTGCGTTTTTCCAGGCTGGCCCAGGAGACGGTCAGCGTTTCGTCGGCCACCCCCTCGTCGCCACCAATCATGGACTGGATGTCGGGATACAACTTGATGATCCGCCCGATCAACGAGCGCTTGTTGAGATCGTCATACACCGGAGTGAGCAACAGCCTCCGCATGGCATCGCGCACGGCGTCGGGTTTGGCCTCTTTGAGGAGTTCTCCCAGAAGTTCCCGGTCATCGAGGAGCAGATCATGGAGGCGTGACCCGCGTTTTTCTGCGAGCATGTCGCGCTCGAGGGCGCTGAAGATGGCATTCAAGAGGTCGGCATTAAACAGCTCCGCGAAGTTGGCACCGCGTTCCTTGCCCAACCAGATGAGCGTTTCCGCCGAAACGGAACGATCACTGATCCACCGGGCCAAGGCTGATCGCAGGGCTTCGGTTTGGCTGTGGCGTTCCAGGAGTTTCGAAATTTCGATCACCAAACGGGCAGGGGCCTGCTTGGCGAGGCGAAGAGCCACATCCACCCATTTGTCCTCAAAGGCCTCGGGGAACTGCTCCAAGGCCCGACGCTGCTTGGACGCCGGCAAGGACGCAAAAAGTTCGTGGATCCTGGGGAGCTCGCTCCGAAGAATGTCTGCCACCGACGGGGCACCTTCTCCGGCGGCCAAGCTGGTGTGATGGGCCAAAATTTCGTCCCGGGCCAGCAAGAGCTCCAGCGCTTGGGCGGCTTGAAGGCGGCGCCCCTTCTGCGCGGCCTCCTCAATTTGCGAGGTCACCAACTGCAATTCTTCAACCTCCTTCGCCAGATCCCCCAAGCTTTTGACGACCTCATCCACGGCGTTGACCTGGTCCTTCAAAAACCGTGCCCCCCGAAACTTGTCGAGAAGACCCTTGCCCGGATCAGCGGGCTCCGCCAACAAAACCACGGGGTCTGTCTTTTTTGCCGGGAGTTGAAAACAGCCGTCCGCTTTGAGTTTTTTCTTGGTCGCTTCCCACCACTTCTTGAAAGCCGGTGCGGCAAAAACCTGCGGCACCAAGCTCTCCGCAATTTGCTCAACCGTGGCGCGACCCCCATGGTCGGCCAGAATGGCCCGCACCAAACCCACCGGATCGTTGGCAGCATCTTCGCGCACCACATCCGGGGCCGTGGCTCTTCGGGCCAAAATATGGTCCGAAGAAATGGCCGCCAAAGTTTCCACCGCATACTCGACCTGCATCGCGTGCTTTTTCTTGGATGGGAAGTCGATAAAGATTTGGGCGGTCAACAAATTCCATTCCACCACCTGCCCGAATCCCCAGCTTTTATGACGGCAAAAACTCCCAACCGCCAGCCTCTCAAGGGCCTCCGCCGTGGTTTGGTTGAGTTTTCCGGTGTCAATGGCCTGCTGGATGTCTTCGTTCATATCTCCTTTTTCTGATGAATCTGCTCCCGCTGCAAGGTCGGAAGTGAAAACCTTGAAATCCGAGCGGCACGGCTTCGGCCAACCGACTTCAAAAAACGCTCAAAAATCAGCGCGATTCAACCACTCTCAGATCATCAATGGTCATCTCATCGAGATTCTCGAAAAGATCCCGTTCGATCGACCGGCGCACGGACTCCAGAGACACGTGTTTTCTTTTCAGAAGTTCTTGGAGGCTGCCCACCGGATTTTCTCCGGCTTCCAACCGCAAACTTCCCGCAAGCAAGGTCCTCAAACGATAAAACGGCAGGTAATGGTCGGCTTCCATCCGATCCCGACAATCCAAAAACACATCCAACGCCCGATCCCAGTTTTTCCCACTCAGCAGAAGGGACCTCAATTCCAACAAATCATCCCAATGCTCGGACCGGGTGACAGGAAACAACTCCTCCACAATCCGCACGGCGTCGTTTCTCCAAGGCTTTTTCGGAAATTCCATCATAGATTTCCCATATCATCGCTTATTGAGACTGATTCGCAAGCATTGGAATCGGGAAAGGTGAAAAAAAGTTGGGGGAACACAACCCTGCCAGTCCTCCGAGGCGCGGGACTTACGGTCTGGACGGATTATTGTCAGGCCACTTCGTAGGCGACAGACACCATCATGATGAAAATTCCTTGCCAAGACGATCCAATAAAGTTACTTTATTTGTATGAAAGTAATAAATCTCTCAATTCCAGAGGAGACGTGGCGTCTGGCCAGGATTGAAGCGGCAAAACACAGCACCAGCCTCAGTGCCTTGGTGCGAGGCTATTTGGAAGCCATGGTGCGTGGTCAGGCGCCGGTCATCATGGACACAGGCTCCGATGACCGTGATCGGGAACAGCGCGCGGCCTTGGTCGCCGAGTTACAATCCAGTGACCTCATTCTCGGATTCACTCCTTCACGCTCCAAAACGTATGAACGTTGAGGCTTTTCTGGATTCCAACATCCCGCTTTACGCGGCTTCGAAGGATCCCAAGGATGCAGAGAAGAGGGAAAAGGCGGCGCAATTGATGCTTGAGACTCGCTTCGGAATTTCCCTGCAAGTGGCCCAAGAATTTTATCACAATGCCAGAATAAAGGCCCGTCTGGCGATTTCTGTCGAGAAAGTCGAACGCATCATTGAACTGCTGCTGTCGCGCCCCTGCGTGGTGACCGATGCGGCATTGTTTGCCGAAGCTCGCCGGCTTTGTGAGCGATATCAGTTGCGATATTGGGATGCGGCCATTGTCGCGGCAGCACGGCGACAGGGTGCTCCCGTGCTATATTCCGAGGATTTGACGCATGGTCAGGAATTCGAAGGCGTCCGCGTGGTCAATCCCTTTCTGGAAAAGCCGTAGAGGAATTCGACCCACGATCCCTTCGTTTGCAGTTTCTCCAATATGGGGTGAGTTCCCGATCTGCCTTGGTTTCTTGATGACTATCGACCTCAGGGATTCTTGGGGTGGGCTTTTGCCCGGAAACATTCGGACGCTCTCGGGCAGGCTGCCAACCCTACCGGATGGAAAGGTCGCATTGTGCTGGAGGCGATGCTGCGATTCGGAGAAGATTTCTCCGGGGCTTTTGTTCTGGGACGGGAGTCTCCTGCTGCGGCTTTGACCGCCACGCAAGCCTCTGTGGTTCACTCCAAGCGTGGGAGCCAATATCAGCACCTCGCTGAACGCGCACTCAACGGAGACCTCGTTGGGGCGTCCGCCGGAGGAGAGCAGCCGAAATTTCTCGCTGACACCACGCACCCGGACAAAATTCGCCACGTGATGGTCAAGTTTTCCCCGCCGATGAGCGAATCCATCGGGCGACGGTGGGCCGACCTGCTTTATGCCGAACACATCGCAAGCTCCGTTCTTGCGCAGAATGGCTTCGCGGTTGCAAAAAGCGAGGTCCTCGATGCGGGAGAGCGTCGGTTTCTCGAGATGGAACGCTTCGACCGCCTTTCTGGCGGCGGGAGAATGCCTGTCATTTCCCTGAGAGCCATTTCTGCCGCTCTATTGGACGGGATTGGCTCATCGTGGCCGGATGTTGCGAACAGGCTCCACAAAAAAATTGGCTTTTGCCGGATGATGCATCTCAACTCGCTTCCGCATGGAAATTCGGAAAACTCATTGCAAACACGGATATTTCTGGGGTGTGCTTTCGAGCTCGGCAATGGTTTCCCACGACTTTCGCAAGATTGCAGGGAAACACGTAAAAGCTCTTGGTCGCAACGTGAAGCGCCACGCCGAATGACCCGCTGTCAAACAGGAATTCCTGATGTCACGCCACAACCACGCCATGATAATGCCATGAAATCAGCAATTGAGTTGGATGCATCGAACCGGATCGTGCTATCGCGCCAACTGCGCAAGGCGGCTGGAATTCCCCGCAGGCAAAGGCTGATGGTTTCGGCGTCACCCGGACGGATCGTTATGGAACTGGAACCGAATATGGCCGGAGAGGTGGACAAAGGCGGGTGTTGCAGGCAAAACCAGATGATGCGTGCAAATTCGAAAAGTGTCAGAAGTTGACCGAGTAGGCAAAACCCAGAATCGTGGCGTTTTGAACCGCACCCGTGCCGTTTGGCTGGATAATGTATTGCACGAACGGCTGGAGATACGCCCATTTGTTGATCTGAATGCGGTAATCCCATTCCAAAACCATCGAGTAGTTCGGCTGGTTGGGATTCCCGCTGTTTTGCTGGTTCTGGATGTTTGCGAAGCTATAGGAACCAAAGCCAAGCGAGAACATCGTCTTGTCTTCGTCGCGCGTTGGAATGAGACCCTCATAGACCAGACCCGTTTGGAAGTAGAAGGGATATAGGTTGTTATACTTTGGCGCGAAGCTGATCAGGTTGAAGGTGTAAAGTCCCTGCTTGGAGAGCTTGGCCTCTGTTTCCACCGGGGCCTTGAAGCTTTTTCCAGATTTGCTGTCCACCGGGGACTTGCCATCAGCAGGCCCCTTGGCCAGTGGTGCGGGTTCCTCGTGGGAACCTTCGCGGAATAGCATTTGATCGGCCTGCCAATAAAACCCGTATTGGCCGTATTGGGATGTGCCGTTAAAAGAGTTTTTCTCATTTCCCCAATAGTAGCCGCCCATCGCGTATTTTCCGGGGAGTTCGGAAGCACCGAGTTTCGGGGTGATCCCGGTCTCTGCAATGGCCATCAGGCCATTTTTTGACGTGTCCTCGGCGAATCCTTCAAAAGCGAGTCCGTGATTGCTCGAAGCGGTCGCGCAGGGAAATGCCATGAATAGACCGGCTTTTGCATAATACCAGCTGGCAGGGTTGATTTCGAGGGTGCCGCCCCATGTTGAGAAACTGGATGAGAACGGGATGTTGCCGCCCACGCCCTTGGAGCTCTCCACGGCGTTGTTGACGAACAATTTCGAGAGAGGCTGATCGATGAACTCCTTTTGTGGCTGAAGCCAGCCACCGCGCAAGGTGAGCAGCTCCTCGATGCCAAAAAGCTCCGGCGTGGTGTATGCCAGACCAAAGGTCGTCAGGCGCCACTGGGTGCCGGATTGGTTGTTCGAGGGCTGGAACATGCTGGAGGCCTGGACAAAGGTGTTGGGATTCGAGTTGGCCCGGGAATCACGCCAGCGAACACCCCCAAAAGCCGTCAGGCCCTTCAAGGCATCCATCTTCAGAAGCTTGGAAAAATCCACCTCCGATTGAAAAGCGAGTTCCTGATCGTAAAATCCGCGGGAACCGCCCTGACTGTCCAACACCCCAAAGAAGATGCCCTCGTATTTGCCAGAGAATTTTATGCCATTCTCAGCAAGGTCGTCGCGCACCCCGAACCAGTTTCCGGTCATGTATTTTCCGTTCCACCAATCGGTGAACGGGGTGGAAGATTCCGGAGAAGGTTCCGTGGTCGGAGTTCCTGCGAATGCGGGAACTGCGAGGATTGCTGCTGCGATCACGGCCGATGTCAGACCAGAGGCTCGCCAGGTTCTGTGATGGGATGGAGTTTTCATGGTTAAAACACCAAACCTTCTCGCAGGTTTTTTTAAGAGGTCAATAATAAAAAGATAGCATTGTCCTTTTTTAACTGGACAAGCATGTCTTTTTATGAATAACAATTCTTCATGGTGGTTCTTTCCAATAGCACGGGATACGCGATCCGGGCGCTGGCCTGCCTCAGCGGTTTGGGGTGCGAGCCAAAATTTGTGCGCGACATTGCCAAATGTTCCGGGGTGCCCGCGCCCTACCTGGCGAAGCTGGTGCAGAGACTTGCCGAGGCGGGCATCGTGAATTCCAAGCGAGGATACCGGGGTGGAATCATCCTCGCCCGGAAGCCTGACGAAATTTCCCTTCTGGAAATCGACGAGGCCGTGGAGGGTGGTGCACATCCCGATCGATGCCTTTTGGGCATGGACGACTGCAGCGATGCCAGGGCTTGTCCGACGCATGCGTTCTGGAAAAAGACACGGGCGGACATTCGCAAAACGCTTTTGGACACCACTCTGGCCGATGTTCTCGCCTTTGAAACCAAGAAGCAGGCAGCCACAGGCAGTCGCTCCAAAAAACCATCAACAAAAAAACCTTTATGAGCATGAACCGCAGAGAATTCACCCGTTCTGCCGCCCTTGTTGGGGCGGGTATCGCGGCCACGGCGGCCCTGGCTATCAAAGACCGGATGCCCAAGCGGCCATCGGATCCGACCGGCCCCTCCACGGAGCGCGACATCAAACCTCTCAGCTCGGTGCCGGAGTCTCCGGATGAGGACCCGATTGTTCGCATGGAGCGCGAACTCAAAA
>JBBECL010000002.1:0-9190 GCA_040881805.1 Terrimicrobiaceae bacterium
CTGGCGTGCCACCTGGGCCGGGGAGGGAGGGGGAGTTCTCCTCAATCAGTGCCCCCACAATCTGGATCTCTATCAATGGATTTTTGGCATGCCCTCCAAGGTGCGCGGTTTTTGTCAGTTGGGACGTTATCACAAAATCGAGGTTGAGGATGACGTGACGGCTTATTTTGAATACCCGGATGGGACCACGGGGGTCTTTATCACGTCCACGGGCGAGGCTCCCGGGACCAACCGGCTGGAAGTGACGGGTGAGCAGGGGAAGCTTGTGCTTGAAAACAGCCGCATGGCGTTCACAAGAAACGAAATCCCCACCAGCACCTTCAGCCGCACGACGAAGGAAAGCTTTGCACGGCCCGGCATTTGGAATGTGGAAATTCCCCTTTCCCATGATCGCGGAGAGCAGCACGCGGGCATTATCAAAAACTTTGTGGGGGCCATCCTGCGTGGCGAAAGATTGTTGGCACCCGCAGCTGAGGGCATTCACTCCGTGGAACTTGGGAACGCGATTCTCTTTTCATCCCTGCTGGAAAAAACGGTGGACCTCCCGCTTTCAAGCAAAGCCTATGCAAACCGGCTCGCCGCGCTGATTGCCGGGTCAAAAATCCGCAAAAAGGTCAAACGCCCTGCCGCTGCGGCCCCGGATTTTTCGAAGTCCTTTTAAGACAGCAAGATTCCCCCATGAGCGCCCGATCCGTCAAAATTCCAGCGTCCCGAAAAGGCAGCATTCGTTTGGGGGTGGTGGGGGTGGGCAACATGGGCCGGGCTCATGCCACCAGCATTCACGAGGGGAGGGTGCCCGGGGGTCAGTTGGCCGCCGTGTGTGATGTGGATCCGAAATGCACGGAAGGATTTGGAGAGGCTGCGCGATTTGAGGATGCCAGGAGCCTGTTTGAATCCGGCGCAGTGGATGCGGTGGTGATTGCCGCGCCGCATCCCTTTCATGCCAGTCTGGGCAAAGCCGCCTTCCGTGCCGGGTTGGAGGTGCTGATGGAAAAACCCCTCGCGGTCCACAAAGCCGAGGCGCAGGATTTGATTGCCGCTTCGAAGGGGCGGATTTTTGCGGCGATGTTCAATCAGCGCACGGATCCCTGCTTTCAGAAAGTTCGTTCGCTCGTGCAAGATGGGGAATTGGGAACCCTGCGCCGTTTCACGTGGACGATCACGGATTGGTTCCGGACCCACGCCTACTACCGCTCCAGCCCCTGGCGGGCATCATGGAAGGGGGAGGGGGGAGGTGTGTTGATCAACCAGGCCGTTCATAACATGGACCTCCTCCAATGGATCTTTGGTATGCCGTCCAAAGTCCGGGCCATGTGTGGTTTTGGCAAATTCCATCCGATCGAAGTGGAGGATGAGGTCACGGCGCTTTTGGAATATGACGCGGGGGCTTCCGGCGTCTTTATCACCAGCAGCGGGGAGGCTCCGGGCATCAACCGCCTTGAGATCGCGGGCGATCACGGCCTTCTCATCCTGGACGGAGAGTCCCTGCAATTCCGGAAAAACGAAATCCCCACGCCGGAGTTTTCACGAACATGCCAATCCGGCTACGAACGTCCCCCGGTTTGGAACATCGAAATCCCGCTTCCCGGCGGACGGGGTCCCCAACATGAGGGAATCCTCCGCAATTTTGTGAATGCGATGCTTCATGGTGAGGCCTTGATTGCTCCCGGAGCCGAGGGATTGTATTCCTTGGAACTGACCAACGCGATTTTGATGGCCTCGCTCGAGGATCGCACGGTGTCCCTCCCGCTTTCCGCCTCCCATTACTCACGCCTCCTGAAAAATCTCCAATCCCAAACACCATGAAAACCACCCAACTTGCCGCCCAACTTTACACCTGTCGCGATCTCCTGAAAACGCCCGCAGAGATTGCCAAAACCCTTCACCGTGTCCGCGAGATTGGATACACGGCCGTTCAGATCAGTGGCATGGGACCCATTCCGGAGGAAGAACTCAACACCATCCTTGATGGAGAAGGCCTCATTTGCTGCGCCACCCACGAAGGGGCGGAGGTCATTTTAAACCATCCCGAAAAGGTCGTGGAACGGCTTGAAAAACTTCACTGCAAACACACCGCCTATCCTTACCCCGCGAACGTGGACCTTGGCAGTGAAGTGTCCGTGGACGGGATGATCGGGAAGCTGGACGCGGCGGGGGCCGTGCTTGCCGCAGCCGGACAAACCCTCTGCTATCACAATCACAACCACGAGTTCCGAAAACTTGGTGGCAAACTCATCTTGGAAAGAATTTTTGACATGACATCCCACGTTCAGGGAGAGCTCGACACGTATTGGGTTCACTTTGGCGGCGGCGATAATGTCGAGTGGTGCGAGCGGCTTGCGGGACGCCTCCCTCTCCTGCATTTGAAGGACTACATGACCACGGAGGAAAACAAGCCGAATTATTGTGAAATCGGAGCCGGGAATTTGAGCTTTGCGAAAATCATTGCGGCTGCGGAAAAGTCCGGTTGCGAGTGGTTTATTGTGGAGCAGGACGTCTGCCCAGGCGACCCCGTGGACTCGTTGGCCCAATCCTTCCGATACCTCACTGAAAACCTTGTTGACTGACGCTTATGAGTGCTGCTGATGGAATGAATTATGCCCCGGTGGGAAAGCCGGCTCCGGTTTGCAAACCCGGGGAGTTTGTGTTTGCCGCCACACATCTGGATCATGGTCACATTCATGGTCAATGCAATGGTCTGGCGGAGGCGGGGGGAACGCTCAAATGGGTTTATGACCCCGACCCCGCGAAGGTGGAGCTTTTGCTTCAAAAACATCCGTCCGCAAACGCGGCCCGCAGCTTCGAACAAATCCTGGATGACCCGGCGGTTCATCTTGTGGCCGCCGCTGCGATCCCCAACCTTCGGGGACCGCTGGGGTGTCGGGTTCTCCGCGCCGGAAAAGACTACTTCACGGACAAGACCCCTTTCACCACCCCCGCCCAGTTGGAGGATGCCAAGGTGGCGGTTTCCGAAACCGGGCGCCGCTACATGGTCTATTTCAGTGAGCGACTCCACGTGGAGTGCGCCGTGCACGCGGGAATCCTCATCCACGAAGGCGTCATCGGCCGGGTGGTTCAAACACTGGGCACCGGACCCCATCGTCTCAGCGCTTCCACTCGTCCGGCTTGGTTTTTCGACCATGAACAATACGGGGGGATTCTCTGCGACATTGGCAGTCATCAGTGCGAACAGTTTCTCTATTATACGAGTGCGGCCGATGCCACCATCGCGTCCAGTGCTGTCGGCAACTTCGCGAACCCGGAATATCCCGAGCTGGAGGATTTTGGGGAGTGCAATCTTTTTGCCGACAACGGGGCATCCGGCTATTTCCGCATCGACTGGCTCACCCCGAAAGGCCTTGGCACCTGGGGAGACGGACGCACGGTGATCCTCGGCACGACCGGATACATCGAACTCCGCAAATACACCGATGTCGCCACGGAAAATGGGGGTGACCAACTGATCCTCGTGGACGGCGAGGGAGAAAAACGTATCCCCTGCGCCGGTCAAGTCGGGTATCCATTTTTTGGGCAACTGATTTTGGATTCCCTGAATCGCACGGAAAAAGCCATGACACAA
Organism: Terrimicrobiaceae bacterium; assembly: GCA_040881805.1. Lineage (GTDB taxonomy): Bacteria > Verrucomicrobiota > Verrucomicrobiia > Chthoniobacterales > Terrimicrobiaceae > JAJTZA01. The sequence continues at coordinate 3,581 of JBBECL010000002.1, forward strand.
TCCCATGCGTTCAAAGCCGCCGAGCTCTGTCTCCTGGCTCAACAAAAAGCGCGGAGGCTCACCCCGCCAGTCCAGTGATCACATGGCAAGGATGGCCGCCACTTGCGTCATCTCCGCGGAAGTGTTGTAAAAATGGGGGCTGAACCGCAGCCATTGGACGCCATCGCGTGAGGATCTCAGAGACGCCACCACATGATTTTTTTCAAGTGTGGCAAAAAGCTCCTTGGAATCTTTGCCGGGGTGACGCGCGGTCAGGATGCCGGATCGGAGGCTTTCGGATTGCGAAGGGGACAAAAATTCAAAACCAAGGCGGGTGAGGTGGTCCTCGAGTTCATCCCGGAGGGCGAGAATGGCCTCGGAAACCTTGGCCGCGCCCGCCGCTTCCAGCATCTCCAAGCCGGCCTTCATTCCATAGATGCCGGAGGCGTTGAGCACGCCGGGCTCGTAACGCCGGGCGGTGGGCTCGAATACGATTTCCGATGACGCAATAAAATCCGGCGAACACACATTCCAGGCTCCGAGAAGGGTGGGACGACAAATTTCAAAGTTTTTGCGGGCGACGTAAACGATGCCAATGGCCATCGGGCCAAGCATCCATTTGTGGGCATCGGCACTGAGAAAATCCACGCAGGCCGCATCGGTGGGGAAGGCCCCGATGGTCTGGATCGCATCCAGCGAAAACAGCACGTTGCGGGAGTTCAGGAGCTCGGCAATGGCCGGAAGATCGATGCGCCATCCCGTGAGATAATGACAGGAAGCCAGGGCGACCAGACGGGTTTTGGGGCTCAGGGCTTCGCGGACATCATCGACGGTGATCCGCCCGGGCACACCGGTTTTGACCGCCACGGGCTTCACGCCCAGCCTCTTGAGGTCAATCCAAGGATAGACGTTCGAGGGATAATCATCGGCAAAATAAACCACTTCATCGCCCTCCTTCCAGGTGAGGCCATTGGCGAAAAGGCCCAAACCAAGAGCCGTAGGGCCAAGCAGGGCAATCTCATCACTCCCGACATTGATCGCTCGTGCGCAGAGGGCCCGGGTTTGGCCAATAACCCGGAGCACCCCGGCGAACTCCTGTTGCTGGAGGCTGCTGGCTTCGGCTTGTTCCGCCATTGCGGTGGCCACGCACCGGGGAAATGCTGTCACTCCGGCGTGGCCAAGGAAGATTTGCTGCGACGCAACGGGAAATTCCTGAAGCCGTTCGGCCTCGTCCACAAAAAAACTCACGCCTTGCTCTCCGCTTCTTCGATCAGATTCCAAAAGCCCCGGGCTTGGCCCAGTTGGGCATCTTCATCCAAGGGCAGATTGGACCGGAAAAGAAAATCCCGGATGGTGTTTTTGTGAAGCACCCGGTGAATGAGGATTCCCTCGGGATGTGTCTCAAAATAAATCCGATACTCTTTGGAGCGAAAACGCAGCAAATGACGGCCTTCCCGTTCGACCTTGCCGAACCGTGAGGCATCCAACTTCTCGAGGTCCCCGGGCAAGAGCTGAAAGTCCATCAAGATCTCCAACTGAAGATCCTTGGGCAAGGCTGCCATTTCGGACGCGCTGATAGAATTGAATATGACCTGGAACACCGTGGTTTTTGAGATAACCCGGAGGCCGCGAATTTTTAAGGATTCGAAGCCGACGAGCCTGACTTGATCTTCACGGTTTTGGGGCCGGAGGTCAACTCAATCAGATCATTGATAATCCGGATCGCCTCATCGCGCACGGGATCGGGCTCGGGGGCTTCATCTTTCTTTTCTGTCTCCTCATCGATTTCTTCCATCAGAGGCTTGTCCTTCTTGCGGTTGTAGGCCACGGCCCGGAGCTCCGGCGAAGCCAGATCGTCAAGAGTGATTTCGTAGGCAGCCACATCCAGGGCTTCCCCGCGCCCCTCACGATCCAGTTTGCGCTGCTCCTTGCGGGCTTTCTCCGCCGCGATTTCCGCCTTCCGGGTTTTCAAGTTCAGGCTGACTTCATTTTTTTGGATCCGATCCACAAGCCGGGCCGCATCCTCGGCGATATAAACAAATTCCGCATCCTGGGCCACCCGGGCTTTGGATCTTTCCCTGAGCTCTTCCAAAAAGAGAGGCGTCGCGGACATGGCATCCGCAATTTTGACAGGTGCCACTTCGTCGTAATCCAAGCGGTTTTTGAGCGACCCCTCGCCAATCTCCGGGTTGTCGGTGAGGGAGGGAAGCACGATGTCGGACTCCACCCCATTCAGCTGTGTGGAACCACCCTTGACACGGTAGAATTTTTGGATGGTCAACTTGAGAGCTCCGGCATCCGAGGAGGACAAGCCAAACGGCATCATGAGGCGCCCCAATTCCAGCACGGTTTGCACGGTGCCTTTGCCAAAGCTCCGTTCATCCCCCACAATCACAGCCCGCCCGTAATCCTGCAAGGCAGCGGCAAAAATCTCGCTGGCCGAGGCGCTCAGGCGATTCATGAGAACCACCACGGGGCCATCATAGGAAATGGTCGGATCTGTGTCTTGGGAAACCGTGATTTTGCCGTTGGAATCCTTCGCCTGCACGACCGGCCCGCGGGGAATGAACAATCCGGTCAGGTTGATGGCCTCTTCCAGCGAACCGCCCCCATCTCTCCGCAGATCGATGACCAGTCCCTCGATCCCATCGGCCTTGAGCCGGGTGAGCAGGGCCTTCACGTCCGCCGTGGTGCTCTTGCCACCTTTTCCGCGACCGTCCATTTTGGAATAGAAGGACGGCAGGGTGATCCAGCCGATGCGGGTGGCTTCTGCCCCGGGGCCTTTCAAATCCAAAAGCTCGGCCTTGGCCTCCTGGTCCTTCAATTGAACCTCGTCGCGCTTGACTTCGATGACTTTTCTTTCCGCAGGGTCGGTGGCCGACGCCGGAAGCACCATCAGCTTCACGACAGTGCCTTTTTTGCCACGAATTTTTTCGACCACCTTGTCGAGCTTCATGTCCACCACATCCTCAAATTCTCCCTCACCCTGGGCCACAGCAGCGATGCGATCATTCACTTTCAGACGGCCATCCCGGTCCGCCGGTCCCCCGGGCACCACTTCCATCACCTTCGCATAACCATCATCCGATCGAAGCACCGCCCCAACGCCCACAAGGGAAAGGCCCATGGAAATCTGAAAATTTTCCATATCCGATTTGCTGAGATATTCGGAATGGGGGTCATAGCTCTGAGCCAGGGCGCTCAGGAATAGTTTCACAATGTCTTCATCCTCCATCTCTTTCAGGTTGCGCTGCACCTGATCGTAGCGCCGGGTGACGGTTTCCAGTGGCGTGCGGATCTTGATTTCGCTGAGGTTTTCCCTCAGCAACTCCGCCTCAATGAGGTCCTTCCACAACCGGTCGGCCTCGGCCTCATTTTTTGGCCAGTCCGCTTTTTGACGGTTCAGTTGAACCATGCGGTCACTGGTGAATTTTGTGTCCTTCTTGGCGAGCGCCTTGTTTTTCTCCACGCGGGCATCCAAGCGGCTGCGATATCTTTCAAAAATGTCGCGTGCCGGATCAAGGTTCCCGGTCAAAATGGCATCATCCAACTGCGTGCCATATTTGGCTGTGATTTCGTCAATATCGGCCTGCGTGAAATACAGACGATTGTAATCAAGGTTGGCCAGGTAGGTCTGCAAGAGCCGCTCCGACATCGTATCGTCCAACCTCTCGCGGGAGTAGTGGCCTTTCTCCAGCCAACGGGCCACCGAGATCGCTATCTGACCGGGGTCCACCGAATTGGCCGGGGCCACGCCCCAGGGAAGAATTGCCAACACGGCCAGAACCGGGGCTAGAAAATTTTTAAATAACAGTCTCATGGAATTTGGGATCCCAGACTCTGACAGACCCCGTGCCAAAATGCAAATCACACCTCGGGCGATTATCATCAAGACCCAAGGCATTTTTCAGGTCCCCTGATGCCGGGAATTCCCGCTTGCGCGGTATAGCTGTATCGCGCAAACGGGAAATGGTGAGGCGTCGGGCCAAGCTTGGTTGGCGGGGTGTTTGGCTTGGGGGGGCGACAAAAAATCGGGTGAAAGGCGGGTTGCAAGGATGGCCCGGGTCGTTCAGGATAGGCACGGTTGAGGGGGATCGTGCGCTGACACAATCAACAAAAAATTATCATGGAATCTGAAATCATTATGGTGACCGGGGGCTTGGGCGTCATGGGGGCGACGTTTGTGAAGGGTTTGCTTGCGCGGGGATTCCGCGTGCGCGTTCTGGACAACAGCGACCGTTTCCGGTCCCGTCTTGAGGGGCATGACGTGGACATTCGGGTTGGTGACATCACGAAGCCGGAAACCATGCAGAACGTTTTTGAAGGAATCCGCACGGTTTTTCACTTGGCGGCCGTTCTGATCAGCAAGGATCCCTCGCTCTATCAAAAAATCAATGTGGGCGGCACCCGCAATGTGATTGCCGCTTCGGAAAAAGCCGGAGTGGACCATTTTGTGTTGGTCTCCTCCGCCTCGGTCACCTACCAGCACACCACGCCGTATTCTCTCTCGAAACGCAAGACCGAGCAGCTTGTGAAAGAGCAGTCTGCGATGAAGTGGACGATTGTCCGTCCCACGCTGGCTTACAATGAGAGCGGCGGGGAAGAATTCAACATGTTCATGGATTACCTGAAAAAATACCCCGTGGTTCCTTTTATTGGAGCGGGGAAAGCGCTCAAACGTCCGGTTCATTGTGATGATCTGATGGAGGGATTCCTTGCGATCCCGAACAACCCCAAGTGCCATGGCAAGACGTATGCGTTCAGCGGGGGCGAGGCCATTGGCATCCGGGACATGGCCAAGTTGATGTTGAAGCATGTCGGCCAGTCGAAACCTTTTGTGACAATTCCAATTCCCGTGTGCCGCTTGATGGCCGCTTGGTCCGGGCGTTTCCAGGCCAAGCCCCTCCTCACGTGGGCGGCCGTGGCCGGGGTGATGCAGGATGCCAACCTCGACAACTCGGAAGCCCGCGCGGATCTCGGTTATCGTCCGATTTCTTTTGCGGAGGGCCTTCAGCGCTCCTATCCCATTTAAACAACCATGAAAAAATCCATCACCGACCTCGACCTCTCCGGCAAACGCGTGCTCATGCGCGTGGACTTCAATGTGCCCCAGGACTCTGCCACGGGAGAAATCACAAACCCCGCGCGCATCGCCGCAGCTCTGCCAAGCATCAAACATATCTTGGATGCGGGGGGATCGCTCGTGCTGATGAGCCACCTTGGGCGGCCCGACGGGCAGCGGGTGGAAAAATATTCGCTCAAGCCCGTTGCCACCAAATTGGAGGAGTTGCTTGGTCGGCCGGTAAAATTTGCGGGCGATTGTGTGGGGCCGGAGGTTGAGGCTGCGGCGTCGGCCCTCAAGCCCGGCGAAGTGCTCCTCCTCGAAAACCTGCGTTTTCATATCGAGGAAGAGGGCAAGGTCAAAAATGAGGATGGCACCTCCACCAAAGCCGATCCCCGGGCTGTGGCCGACTTCCGGGCTTCCCTCACGAAGCTGGGTGACGTTTATGCCAATGACGCTTTTGGCACGGCCCACCGGGCGCACTCGTCGGTGGTGGGGGTGGCCCTCCCCGAACGTGTGGCCGGTTTTCTCATGCAAAAGGAATTGGATGCCTTTGCCGCAGTTTTGGA
>JBBECL010000003.1:0-9157 GCA_040881805.1 Terrimicrobiaceae bacterium
GGAGGCCAAGGTGGAATTTCCCGCCATCCCCGGCCGGACCTTCGGCCTGGAGCTGAAGTCCTTTGGAACCGAGGCGTCCCGTTCGGCCCGCACGTTTTTGGTGACCTTCAATCTCTACCCACCCGAAGGTCAGAATATCCTGCCGGGAATGACGTGCACCGTTCTCCTCCGGCTGAAGCGAGAGCCAAGCGAAGGGGCCGAAGGCCAGGTTGGATTCCAAGTGCCTGTGCGTGCGGTGGCCACGGCGGATGGCAAAAGCTCGTTGTGGAAACTTGACCCGGAAAAATTGACTGTCTCCCAAGTCCCCGTGGAAATGTTGGAACTCAGCGGGGAATCCGTGAATGTGCGCAATCCGTCGCTGGCTCCCGGTGATGAAATTGTGGTGTCCGGGGTTCGCTTTTTATCCGAGGGAATGGCCGTTCAGCGGATGCAAGCCCGTTAATCTGCGGCCATGAATATTGCCGAGGCGTCGATACGCAACAAAACGGTCACCCTGGTTTTTGCGGCCCTGATGGTTGTGCTGGGCATTTGGTCCTACAAAAATCTGCCCCGGCTGGAAGATCCCGAGTTCACAATCAAAGATGCCCTGATCATCACTCCTTACCCCGGGGCCTCGGCGGAAGAGGTTGAAAAAGAAGTGAGCGATGTGATCGAGCTTGCCGCCCAGCAGCTCGGTCAACTCGACAAGGTCGTCTCACGGTCGGAGCGGGGCCGCAGCACGGTCACGGTGACGATCCGTGACCAATATGACAGCGAGTCCCTTCCGCAGGTCTGGGATGAACTGCGCCGCAAAGTCAACGATGCGAGGCGTCATTTGCCGCCCGGAGCCGGACCCTCTCTGGTGCTCGACGACTTTGGTGATGTGTTCGGGATTTTCTATGCGCTGACCGGGCCCGAGTTCAGCGATGCCCAGCTTTACGAAACGGCGAAGCTCTTGCGCCGGGAACTTCTGTTGGTCCCCGATGTCAAAAAAATCGACATCTTCGGTCATCAACAGGAAATCATTTTTATTGAATTGGCCCGCGACCGGATCGCGCAGCTGGGGATCCACCCCGAGGAAATTTTCGGGCTCCTCAGAGAGCAAAATCTCGTGGTCCAGAGCGGATCGGCGGAGGTCGGTGCGATGAGCATCACCATCAACCCCACGGGGGAATGGACCGGGGTGGAAGATTTCGAGAACCTCCTGATTCGCGGCGGCGGGGAGGGATCGGAGCTCATCTACTTGAAGGACATTGCCACCGTTCGCCGCGACTATATTGACCCGCCGACGACCTCGCTGCGCTTTGATGGCAGTCGGGCCATTGGGCTTGGGATTTCCACGGTGGCGGGAGGAAATGTGGTCACCATGGGCCAGGCCGTGCAGGAGCGGATCCGTCAGCTGGGCTCCCGGATCCCGCTGGGAATGACCCTTCAGACCGTCTCGTTCCAGGGTGACACCGTCACCCAGGCCATCAACGAGTTTATCGCGAATTTGGGTACTTCAGTGGTGATTGTGGTGATTGTGCTTCTTCTTGCGATGGGTGTGCGGAGCGGCCTGATCATCGGAGCAATTTTGGTGATCACCATGTGTGGTACGATGATTGTGATGGAGCAGACCGGCCTCATCCTGGAAAGAATTTCGCTGGGAGCCTTGATCATCGCGCTCGTGATGTTGGTGGACAATGCCATTGTGATCACCGAGGGCATGCTCATCGCCATGCAAAAAGGGCAGGACAAACTGCAGGCGGCCAAGAACGTGGTGTCGCAGACGGCCATGCCGCTTCTGGGCTCGACCGCCATTGCGGTGCTCGCGTTCGGGGCCATTGGTTTGTCGGATGACAGCACCGGTGAGTATTGTCGCTCGTTGTTTGTGGTGTTGTTGATTTCGCTCGGGCTGAGTTGGATCACGGCGGTGACCATCACGCCCCTGTTTGGATACCTGTTCCTCAAGTCCGCTCCCACCGGGACGGGCGCCAAGCCCCAAAAAGATCCGTATGGCGGCATCATTTACCAAGTTTACAAACGCATCCTGCTTGCCTGCATGAGAGCCAAAATAGCGACGATCCTTGTGCTTCTGGGGTTGTTGGCGCTGGCGATTTATGGGTTTGGGTTCCTGCAAAACAGCTTCTTCCCGGACTCCACCCGTCCGCAGTTTATGGTGGATGTCTGGCTGCCGGTTGGCACGCGCATTGACCGGACCGACCGCGTCACGGAGGCGATGCAAAACTCCATCAAAGACATCCCGGGGATCACGCACATCACGACCTCCATCGGGCAGGGAGCGCTCCGGTTTCTCCTCACGTATTCGCCGGAACGTGCCGACACATCGTATGCGCAGTTCCTGATCGATGTGAAAGATCACAGTCTGATAAATGACATCCTCCCCCAGGTGCAGCAAAAGCTGTCCAGCGAAAATCCGGATGCCCTGATCATTGCCAAACGGTTCCTGCTCGGTCCGGGCGAAGGCGGGAGGATTCAGATCCGGTTTTCCGGCGAGGATACCAACACCCTGAGAAAACTGGCGGGAGAGGCCATGGACATTCTGCGGGCTGATGGCGGGGCGAAGGGCATTCGCATTGACAGCCGCGAGCCCGTGCCTGTGCTGCGTCCGCAATTTTCCGAAGCGCAGGCCCGGCTGACGGGAATCACCCGCACGGATCTTGGTAACACGCTGGCGGCGGCGTTCAGTGGACGGACCATTGGTGTTTACCGCGAGCGGGATGAAATCCTCCCCATCGTGGCGCGGGGCCCGGAGGCTGAGCGACTGGATCCGGATATGATCCGCGATGTTCAGATTTTCAGCCCGGTGGCCGGCCGCTTCATTCCGGTGCGTCAAATCGTTTCCGGGTTCACGACCGAGTTGGAAGACCCGCTCATTATGCGCCGGAATCGCCTGCCCACGATCACCGTGCATGCGGATCAGACCTCCGGCCTGGCGAGCACGCTCTTCAACAACATTCGCGAGCAAGTCGAAGCCGTCCCGCTTCCGCCCGGCTACCTCATGGAATGGGGGGGAGAGCACGAAGACTCCTCCCAAGCCAAAGCGGCCCTTGCCGGAACGCTCCCCGCGTTTTTGTTGATGATGGTCCTTATTGTGATCTGTCTCTTCAACAGCCTGCGTGTGACACTTATTATCTGGCTCACGGTGCCGCTTTCCATCATCGGCATCGTGATCGGCCTGCTGGTCTTCAACCAACCCTTTGGTTTCATGGCGCTCCTCGGAGCCCTGAGTCTTTCCGGCATGTTGATCAAAAATGGCATTGTGTTGGTGGACGAAATCAATGTGCAATTGGCCTCCGGGGCCTCACCATGGAATGCCGTGGTGGATGCCTCGGTCAGCCGTGTGCGGCCGGTTTCGATGGCCGTGTTGACGACCGTCTTCGGGTTGATTCCTCTGATGACGGATGTGTTTTTTGGGGCGATGGCCGTAACGATTGTGGTGGGCCTCCTGTTTGCTTCGGCGCTGACGTTGCTGGTTGTGCCTGTGCTTTACGTGACGTTTTTCCGGATCAAAGCGGCCTAGCCAAGACTTGCCATGGACGGGATTTCCTTACTGCAGGACTTTGCTGTCATTTTGGTGGTGGCAGGGATCTCGGGTTGGATCTTCCGTCGGCTGGGGCTTTCTGCCGTGGTGGGATATTTGGTGGCAGGAATCATCATCGGTCCTTACACGCCGCCTTTCACGCTGGTGAGCGACGTGGATCGCATCGAAACCCTCACCGATCTGGGGCTGGCGTTTCTGATGTTTTTTGTGGGGCTGGGTTTGAGTCTCAAGCGCATCCGCCGCATGGGAGCCGGGGTCGTGGCGACCACGGCAATCACGGCTTTCTGCGTGTTTCAGGCCAGCCAGCTTTTTGGCAACATCATGGGATGGGACGAAACCGTTTCTTTTATTTTTGCGGCGATGTTGATGACGTCCAGCTCCGCGATCATCACCAAGATGCTTGCAGAGACAGGGCTCACGCATGAGCGGTTCGCACAAAACGCGCAGGGGGTCACCGTGCTGGAGGACGTGGTCGCGATTGTGTTGCTCACGTTGTTGGGGTCAAAATTACAGCTGGCCGACACGCCGACGCGTACGGTGGAGGATACCCTCTTTCTGCTGGTGGCCTTTGCGGCGCTGCTTCTTGTCTGTGGTCTGATTTTTGTGCCCAAACTTTTATCCCGCTTTGGGGGGTCCGGGGATTCCGACTTGCACTCGGTGCTGGTCTCCGGGCTGGTTTTTATTGCGGGGGTCGCGTCCATTCGAGCCGGGTTTTCGGTGGCCCTTGGAGCATTTCTTTTCGGGGTGGTGATCTCCGAAACACGCTTCAAAACACAAATCCAAAAATCCCTCTCCGGCGCCCAGGATATGTTCAGCGCCATCTTTTTTGTGGCGATTGGGATGTTGATCGACATCCGGGCCTTTGGGGAAAATGCGGGATTGATTTTGGGCATCGCGGCCTTTGCCATCGTGGCCAGATCGCTGGCTGCCACGATTGGGTTCACGCTCTCCGGGAATCCCCTGCCTCTGGCCGTGGGGTCGGCGATTGTTGTCACACCCATCGGGGAATTTGCCTATGTGATTGCGCAATTGGGGGTGGATGCCGGTGCCGTGCCATCCTCCTTTTATGCCGTTGCCGTGGGGGTTTCCATTGTGACCGCGATTTGCGCGCCGATCTTTGCGAAGAAGGCCTCGGTGGTGGAAAGCTGGGTTCAGCGCCGTCAGCCCGCATGGTTGGAATCGGCCCTCGCGAACTATCATGCCCGTCTGAGCGCCGGCTTGGCTGGAATGTCGGATAACCATGTGTGGCGGCTCACCAAGCGCCGTGTGGGGTGGACGCTGATTCAGTTTCTGCTTCTCGGGGGCCTGTTCGGATTTGCAAACCCTCTCCTCGCGGGCCTCCAGGCCGTGGGAGAACGGGCCGGGGTTCCGGGGGGAAATCTGACGGTGCTGTTTTGGGTGGTGCTGCTGGCCATTTGCCTCCTGCTTCTGGTGGCCATTTGGCAGAACCTGCAAACCCTGAGCATGATCTACGGGGAGGCCTTTGTGGAGCGCTTGGGCGGAGGGGATCGCCGACGACTCGTGGCGCAATACACGCTCCAAATTGTTTCGTTTATTTTGCTCACGGCCGGCGTCCTTCTCGGGTTTCCCCTGGAGGACATGACCCCCTTCTTCGCCTCGGTCCTCGTGGCGGGGCCGGTGATTTTTTCTTTGGTTTTATGGAAACAACTCGCCGGGCTCCACAGCCGGCTGGAATCTTCCCTGCTGAACGAAGACCCCGCCGGCCGCCAACGCAGCCTGGCCGATGTGGTCTCCGCGTCGGAGCACCACAACAACTGGAACCTTGAACTCACAGAGATTCAAATTCCCGACCTGGCAACGTGTGCCGGGAAAACTATCCAGGAGCTCGAACTCCGCAATCGTTTTGGTCTCTCGATTTTGGAAATCAACCGTCAGGGCATTGTGATTGACCGCGTGAAGCCCTCGGACCGCCTTTTTCCGGGAGACATTCTGCTGGCGGTTGGGACGGAAGATCAGATTTCCAAAGGAACAGAATTTCTGGCCAACGAGGGCGTGGCCGGCGAGGAAAGTGCCGACTTCTCGGAATCTGTGCTTGATGAAGTTCTGCTCACCTCCACATGCCGGATCCTCGGGCAAAGCATCGCCAAGTCCGGAATTGCGGCTGCCACGGGGGTCCAGGTGGTTGGCATCGAACGGCAAACCAAGCATGTGCTCAATCCACCCGGTGATGAGATTTTTCAGGATGGCGACCGCCTGCTTCTGTTGGGAAGTGCCGCCGAAATCCGCACCTTCAGGAAGTGGCTTTCCGTCTGACCTCTGGCCTGAACGACAAAATTGAAGTCAGAATGGAACATCCTCCAACGGTTCCTCCCCGGTGATCACCCATTCTTCGAGGAGCGCTTCCGGGATTTCCCCAAGGAATCGGGACGGGGATTGAAAGGCATCGCCGTAGTTGGCATTCAGCCGCATTTCCGGGTAGGTGAGGTAAAGCTCGTCTTTGCAGCGGGTCACGCCCACATAAAACAACCGCCGCTCTTCTTCCATGCCAGTGTCACTTTCCGCGCTTCGGGCGTTGGGAAACATGCCCTCCGTGAGCCAGACAAGAAAGACGACCTTCCACTCCAGACCTTTGGCTTGGTGGATGGTCGAGAGCGTCACCTTGCCATCGCCCATGTCATGGGCCAGGGCGTCCCGGGCCTCGACCCCGCCAAGGAGGGAAAGTTGTGATAGAAATTCTTCCGTGCTTTCAAATTGCCGTGCAAAGGACGTGAGGGTGTTGAGATCTTCTTTCCGCGCTTCGTAGTTCGGAAATTTCTCTTTCATGATGTCATCGTAAACCGCAAAAAGCACCGCTTCGAGAATCTCAGCCGGAGGGCGCAGCGGGGTCGAGGATGTGATTTCTTCGAGCGTGTGGGCAAGTTGCTGCCAGGCCTTTTGGGCTTTGGCCGGCACTTTGAGGTCATGCAAATTTTTGAAGGCGGCCTCGCCTCCAAGCGCGGCCGATGCCCGCAACCAAAGGGATTCGGCGGATTTGACCCCAATCCCGGGAAGGAGTTGGACCATGCGTTTGAAGGCGATCTCATCCCGTGGATTCACGGCCAGCTTGAGAAAGGACGCGGTGTCTTTGACATGGGCCTGCTCGAAAAACCTGAGCCCGCTGGTCACCAGATGGGGGATCCCCCGGCGGGTCAGTTCCAACTGGGTTTCCATGGAATGGTAATGCGCCCGATAGAGAATGGCGATGTCCTCGAGGGCGATGCCATCGTTGTGGAGTTCGAGGATGCGCTGCGTCACAAACGCGGCTTGGTCGTTGTTGGTCGCAAGGGGGACCAACGCGGGTTTCGCGGAATGTGGGGAACGCGTCGGCGCGAGGTTTTTGGGGAACTGACGCTCATTCGCCCGGATGGCCGCATTCGCGACTTCGAGGACTTGGGGAACGCTGCGGTAATTTGTTTCAATCTTGAAAACCTGCGCTTCGGGGTGGTGTTTCGGAAACCGCAAAATGTTTTCAAAGTCCGCACCCCTCCACGAATAAATGCTTTGCGCATCATCACCGACAACCATCACATTGCCATGACGCCGCGAGAGCACATCCACCAACTCGGCTTGGATGCGGTTGGTGTCCTGATACTCGTCCACCAGAATGTGCTCAAAGCGTTTTTGATATTCCCCGGCGACATCCGGACACGTGGAAAACAACTCCAGCACCTTGGTGAGGAGATCATCAAAATCCAGGGAATTCGCCTCCTTCTTGCGCAGTTCGTAGGCCACGTGGGTCTGCTCGATCTGCTCGGCCAGGGGAATAAAATATGTGTATCGCTCGGACAGCAACGAACGGATCGGGCGACCGGTGTTCACCGAAAGCCCGAAGAGGTCGGAAAGCACAGAACCTTTCGGAAACCGCCGATCTGTGGAGTCAAAGCCCAACCGCGCCACGACCCCCTCAATCATGTCTTCCGAATCCTCGCGATCCATGATGGAAAAACCCTGACGGAACCCGATCCGGTCGGCATGTCTTCTCAGGATGCGGTTTCCGATCGAGTGAAACGTCCCTCCCCAGATTCCTTCGGCAGCACCGGGCACCAGCGAGGTGACCCGGTCCAGCATTTCCCGGGAGGCCTTGTTGGTGAACGTCAGAAGCAGAATCGACCCCGGGCGGACCCCTTGGGAAAGCAGATAGGCCACCCGAAACGTCAGCGTCCGCGTCTTCCCGCTGCCAGCCCCAGCAATCACCAGCGCCGGTCCACCGGCTGACGTGACCGCCGCAAGTTGCTGATCATTCAGTTCCGCAGCAAAATCGATGGGTGCGATCGGAGCCGAGGTCGCGGCTCCCTTTAATGTGTATGTCCGACTCAAAGTGCCCCCTTCATCGCCCGATAAGCCCGAAGCTTCAAGTCACGAGATGCGGAAAATCGGGGGATGTTGCCATTCAGGTCAGGGGGCATGGTCGCCTCGACCGTGTCGTGTCGGCTGGCTCATAGGGCATCAAACTTGAAACAGACGGAAGATTTTACCAACGTTTCACACACATTCCTGATTCCCAACTCACGTCGCTGTTTCCGCACAACTGGTCATGAATGTTAAGCAAATCAATGCGCTCAATATCCCCAGTTTTCGTGCCGGACAGGAAGGCGATTAAGGGTTTGCTGGTGGGAACGCCATTGGGCCATGTGCTGATCCATGAGAACTATGAAACGAGCGTTGTGGGTGGGCTCCAGGAGATGGACCATTTCGTGGACGACAAGGTATTCGAGGCACTGGGGCGGCTTCTTGGCGAGGTCGGTGTTGAGGCGAATGGTTCGGGCCTGCGGATTGCAGCTGCCCCATTTGGTCTTCATGCGCTGGATGAAGAGCTTTTCCACCTTCACGCCGAGGCGGGTTTCCCACCGGGCGATGAGGGGCTGGGCAGCCAGGCGGAGTTGTTGGCGATACCAGTCCTCCACAATGGACCGGGATTTCTCCTGCGGGCTACCGGGGCGGACGTGAAGGTGCATGCGCCGGTGGCGGAGCTCGATGGCAGGCGGTTCATCGGCCTCGGTTTTTTGGAACAGATAGCGTTTTCCCCAGACATAGTGGCTTTCCCGGTCGAGGTATTCCCGTGGGGATTCGCGCTCCTGCTCAAGGAGCTTGGTCTGCTGCTGCCGGATCCAGGTGAGCTTTGTGATGGCGAAGACGCGGATGGTGTCGAGGCTTATGTGGTCTGGTGCCGCGATAGTGATACGTCCGGACGGAGGGTGAACGCTGAGATGAACGTTTTTAATATCTTTGCGGACAACGTCCACAGGGGTATCGCCGAGTTGGATGGTGGTGCCCATCAGTATTCTGTCTGGGCGAGGATGATCGGAAAAATGCGCTCCACCTCGTTTTCGTCGAAATCCAGCACACGGTAGAGGGCTGCCTTGATGATTTCTTCCTTTGCGGTATTTCCTCGCCAGTTGTCTTGACGAGCGTTTCTAACCGTCCAGTCGATATTCAAAACGCACCTGAGGCGAGGGTTTTCATCCACCTCATGGATGATCGCAATATCGCCATCACCAGTTGGCAAGGTCAGGTTGTTGTAAAGTGCCCGTTTGCCGGGCGTGTTGAGCTCCTCGGGCGTATCCGCGCCTGTGCCTTTTTGGAGCGGCTTGAGGATTTGCTCGGCGATTTTATTGAGAAACTTTTCGTAGCTGA
>JBBECL010000004.1:0-9156 GCA_040881805.1 Terrimicrobiaceae bacterium
ATTGCAGGCTTCTGGGTGCCTTAATGAAAAAATTTCTTCCAGTGGGTGGTGGTTTGCCCGACTTTATTGGTGGTGTCCGGGGTGGTGCTCGTTTTTTGTTGGGTGGGGGGGGGGTTCTGGAGGTGAGGTATAGGCTTCAGAAAAAGACCTCTTTAACGAAACTTTCGGGAGTTTTCCCTTGCACCGACCGGAATCCTGAGTACAGCCAGTTGGATGCGTAGGTTTGTTTTTCTCTCCATAGCAGCCCTCTTTGCTGCGAATGCCCTGCACGCCGTGAGTCCGGTGATGAGCAGGAAGGCGTTGGAGCAGGTGACCAAGGAGAGCATCAGTGATGGAATTCCTTCGGGTTGGTGTGGGAGAGCGATGCTGTCGATTTTGCGCAAGTCGGGGCTTGGGGAAGGCCTGAAAGGTGGAAACGGTCAGGATTGGGAGCAGATCCTTGCCGGGGCGGGATGGAAACCGGTCCGGGTGAAATCTCCGAGAAGTGCCCCGCTAGGCAGTGTTCTTGTTTATTTGGGCGATCGCAAATTGGGTAAGACGCCCCGCGGGACGCCCGGGGGCTATCACGGGCATGTGGAGATGGTGGCCCTGGCACCCGGTGGGGGACGGCTCTACGTGGCAGACTGCCCGAGGCCATCACCCGGCGGGACAGTGCCGGATAACTTCACGGGAAGGGCATGGGTGCCGCCCAAGACGATGGTGGCCACGGCTCCCCCCATCAATGTCCAAGTGGAGACCGTACTTGAGGAGCGCCTCAAGATGGCAGCAGGGTTTTTTGATCGTGGGACGACGGAACTTGCCAAGCTACAACTGACGTCGGGTCAGAGTGTGGCTCAAGAATAAGACCGGCCTCAGGATTTGAGCAGGGGCTTCCACCAGGCCTCATTGGAGAGAAACCACCGGGCCGTTTTGCGGATACCATCTTCGAACGAGTGCCGTGGCGAGTAGCCCAATTCCGAGGTGGCCTTGGTGGTGTCCACGGCGTAGCGGCGGTCATGGCCCGCCCGGTCGGTGACAAAGGTGATGAGGGAGTCCGTCCGGTTTCCCTTGGAGGCCGGGGCCTCGGGGTAGGTCGATTTCCAATGGGGATTGGCCGCGAATTCTTCATCGAGGATCGAGCAGAGCAGGCGGAGGAGGTCGATATTTTTCCACTCATTCCGGCCACCGATATTGTAGGTCTCGCCGACGATGCCTTTTTGGATCACGAGGTCGATGCCGAGGCAGTGATCGGAAACGTAGAGCCAGTCGCGAACATTGAGCCCGTCTCCATACACAGGCAAGGGAAGCCCGCGCAGAGCATTGGTGATGCAGAGGGGGATCAATTTTTCCGGAAAATGGTAGGGGCCGTAATTGTTCGAGCAGTTGCTCGTGGTGGCCTGCAATCCGTAGGTGTGGACGTAGGCACGCACCAGATGATCCGAGGCCGCCTTGCTGGCCGAGTAGGGCGAGTTGGGGGCATAGGGGGTTGCTTCGGTGAACGCGGGATCTTCCGGGCCAAGGGACCCGTAAACCTCGTCGGTGGAGATATGATGAAAACGAATCTCCGCCCGCCGGGCACACTTCAGCAGGGAATGGGTGCCAAGGACATTGGTCTCAAGGAAGGCTTCCGGGCCGGTGATCGAACGATCCACATGACTTTCCGCCGCAAAGTGGACGATGATTTCCATCGAATGCTTGCTGATGAGTTGATCCACGAGGGCTTCGTCGCGGATGTCCCCATGGACAAATGTCAGGCGGTCCGAATCCGGTGGCAGGCTGGCGCGATTTCCCGCGTAGGTGAGGGCATCAAGAACCACCAGGTGATCCCGGGGGTGGTTTTCCAGCCGGTGATAAACAAAATTGGCACCGATAAATCCGGCGCCGCCGGTGATGAGAAGGTTCATAGTTTTTCAGGAATTGGAGAGGGCCTGCTCAAATTCGAGCAAAGATGCGGCCAAGCCCCGGGGATCACGGAGCAGAGACGTGCCGACCAAGGCGGCATCGAAGGTTTGGCTGACACATTGGATATTTGATGGCGAGAGACCGCTCTCGGCAATTTTCAGGCAGTGGACGGGGAGATGGGAGGCAAGATCAAATGCCGAGTAGTCGAGACTGAAATCTTGTTCCGAGTGCCCGGCTGTGCCCACAAAGCCGGTATCGGTTTTGAACTTCCGGCTGTTGATGCCGACAATTTTTGTTCCCGGGGGTAGTTGATCGATTTCCTCGAGGACATGAACTTCAAACAAGGCCTCCATCCCAAGCTCTTGTGTCAGTTCAAAAAAGCCCGCAAGGCGGGCCGGGTCGAGGACATTGGCCATCAGAAGAACAGCATCCGCTCCGAAGGCCCGGGCTTCGCGGATCTGGTATTCGTCGATGAGAAAATCTTTGCGAAGGAGCGGCTTCGTGGCGCGCATGCGGGCGCTGGCCAGTCGTTGGATGGACATTCCGAAATGTGTCTCATTGGTGAGCACCGAGATCGCACGAACCAGGGGTTGCTCCAGATACACCTCCAAAGCGGCCCCCACATTTTCTGGCCGCATGGGACCAACACTGGGCGAGCGCTCTTTGATTTCTGCAATCATTCCAAAGTCTCCGCCCAGCGCGGCGGCCAGGGATCTCACCGGTGCGGCATCCGCGATGCGGGCACGAAGGTCGGAAGCCGGACGTGCCAACTTTGCCGTGGCCACCTCGCGGGCGACATCTTCGAGAATTTCTTCAAGAATCGTTTTCATGGTTGTGTGCTTCCTATCAAGACCCCGGGTGTGGTTGACCAGCGGATCGAGGAGAGTGTGGTCATGGCCGGTCGATTCCATGAAGCAAAAAACTGCCCCTGCTGTGGGGTTTTGCCCAAAGCCTCGGCGCGGGCTTTGATCAGAGGGCCGGCGGATTCCAATTGTTGGGTGAACCAGGTTTGGAAATCTTCCTTCGTGGCTGCGGTGAGGGGCTTCTTCTCACCCGTCTCGAGCCGCGCGGTTTTCCAGAACGCGCCCGCCTCATCGGTCACCCACAGGTTTTCCAGAGGGCTGGCGAAGGAAGATTCGGCGATGAGCGTTCCGCCCGCATCCGTGGTGACCTTGAGCCGTTCCCGGGATTCCGAAATGGCGGTGAGCGCCTGGGCCTGGGTGGCACGGCTGCGGAACCAATCGCCGGACCACGTGTTACCATTCAGAGAAAACGAACTTCCGCGGGCTCCTCGTGCCAACGTGGTGCCCGGCTTGCGTAGATCAATGGGCGCAAGCAGTGTCGGTTGGGCGTTAGGAAAAGCATCGGAGATCAGCACCCCGGTTCGGGAGACCTGTTCCTGCCAGCGCACCATTTTTTTGTCCTCGGGGCGAATCAGGGTGACATCAAAACGCCCCCCCGTGCCGCCAAACCCCTCGCTCAAAACAATGGCTGCACCCATCAACACGCTGGCCAGCAGAGAGATCAGTGGGGTGGTCCAAAAGAGGCGGTGACGACGGCCCGCGGGAGCAAAAACCAAAAAGTTGACTGGCCCGATAATGACGGCAAAAGCGAGGACAAAGGCGATAATGAGGGCATGGGGTGGGGAGGGGCGTCCGATCTGGCTGGCGAGAGTCCAATCCCAGGAATAGGAGTTCATCAGACCGACCAGCGTGCCAGAAGATTGCAGCAGATCGCGGGCTTGTTCCGGAAAGTTTTCCTGCCGGGTAGCGATTTCGAGGGATCCTGCCCCGAGTGGTCCGGCTTGGGGAAGATCGGGAGGGACCTCGCTGCCTTCGTGGATGAGGGTGAGAGACCCGCCTTGGGCGATCCAGTCCTTCAGAGCCGCGCGCGGAGCAGGCTCCAAGGATCGCCATTCCCCCGCATCCAGGATAATCCGATCAAACCCCGCCAAAGCCCGCCAATCGGCAGGCATATAGGCCATGTCCAGCGGGGTGCCCTCCAAGGATTCCGAACGGCTGGTGTCATAGAGTTCGCGAAGGGCTGCCCAATGTTTGACCGAAAGCGCCTTCCCCATGCCGAGGTAGGGAGTGGGGGTTCGTCCTCCTCCCGAGGAATACTCCGAGGCAGCTCCCGACGTGACCCCAAACCCCGAAACCCCGATGGTCAGATTCGAATACCGCGAGGTGTTGGAGAGCGGGGGAGCGAGCGGCACAAGGAGATCGAAGGTGCGGCGCTCGCGGGCCGGGACCGCAATTTTGGTGGTCGAGAGGGCCGAGCGCGATTCCCCCAGCATGTGAAGGCTTTGCAATGTCCATTCCCGAGCCCCCGCGGAATCGTTTTGCACGTCCACCCGGAGAGGAAGAAATCCCAGAGGGGGCAGATCATCATAAAAGTTCGTGATTTTGATATCGATGCCACTCCCGGGAGCAAAGCGAAGACCCGAGAGCTGTCGGTAGGCCTCGGAGGGGTGGGAAAACCCGAGGAGAATCAGAAAAACCAAGAGCGGCAGGCTCGCGGTCCCACGCAGACCGGGCCCATTCAAGACACCAACACACCGGCTCATCGCTTGGCGGCTTTCAAAACATCAGGGGCGGCTTTGTCTTGCTTGGGCACAGATTCCACAATTTTTCTGATGATCCCCTGGGGGGTTTGTCCCGCCAGCCGAGCCGTATAATCAAGGACGATCCGGTGAGCCAGCACGGGCACGGCCAGGGCCTCGACATCTTCGAAGCTGGCATTGGGGCGGCCTTGCAGGAGGGCGGCCGCTTTGGCTCCCCCCGCCAAGGCCAACGCCGCCCGGGGACTGGCCCCAAACTTCACCCCCTCGGCCGCAGCACTGTCATGGGTGGCATCCACCACCCTCGCAATATAACCGGCCACAACGTCCGGCAAATAGATGGTCCGGGTGAGGGCGCAGAGGGATACAAATTCTTGATGGCCCATCACTGGCTCCACCTGTGGCTCGATCCCAAGTTCTCTTTGACGAACAATCTTCTCCAGCACCTCGACGCTGTTTCTTTTGACCTCCAGCTTGAAAAGGAACCGGTCCAATTGGGCCTCAGGCAGCGGGTAGGTGCCTTCCAGTTCGATGGGGTTCTGGGTGGCCAGCACAAAAAAGGGATCCGGCAAGTCGTGGGTTTGGCCCATCACCGTCACCCGACGTTCCTGCATGGCTTCCAAGAGGGCGGCCTGGGTTTTGGGCGAGGCGCGGTTGATCTCGTCCGCAAGCACCAGGTTTGCAAAGATTGGTCCGGGCTCGAAGACGAATTGACGCCGCCCTTCCACCTCTTGGAGAATGGGATTTCCTGTGATGTCCCCGGGCAGAAGGTCAGGCGTGAATTGGATGCGGCGGGATTCCATCTGCAACGCCTTGGAGAGAGCTTTGACGAGTTCCGTTTTCCCAAGGCCGGGAAGGCCCTCCAGCAGGAGATGGCCGCGAGCCAGCAGCCCGGTCAGGACAAGGTCCACCAACGTCTCCTGGCCAAACAGCACGCCGTTCAGCGAGGATCGGAGCCGCCCCAGAGCCCTGCCTGCTTCAAAAGTCGCGGATGGAGCAGGGCCGATTTCGCTCATGGGACGCAGAGCTTGTTATTCAAAAAAAACCAACTCAGGCGGTCTGGCCGGGGCCCATGATCGTGCCATGGGTTTCCATCCACTGACGCACCGAATCGCGCAGGTCGGCGGAGGCTTGCTTGAGCTTGCGTTTCAACTCCCTGCGTTCCTTGCGGGAGATCTCATGGCGTTTGGCCGTGGCCTCGCGGTATTGGACAAGCATTTCTTCCCAATGCGTGAGAGACGCTTGAACTTGCGCGCGTGCATTATCCAACATCGAGTGCAGGGATTCCGAAATTTGCGAAGGATGGGAAAGGAGACGTTCCTGCAACTGGCGCTCGTGCTCGGCGATCTGGGCCTTCAAGATTTTTTCTTCAGGCACTGTGCGAAGGTTTTTGACGAGGCCCAGTTTGTTGAGGAGCCAGATCGTCCACTTGGTGGGGTCAAACTGCCAGGGCTTCACGCCATTGCGGTAGTCGAATTGGAATTCGTGATGGTAGTTGTGGTAGCCTTCGCCAAAGGTGAAGAACGCCATCAGGAGACTGTCTCTCGCGGAGCAATGGGAAGAATAAGGTCTGTCGCCAATCCAGTGGCAAAGGGAGTTGATGCAAAAGGTCATGTGATGGACCACCACAATGCGGGCCACTCCGGCAATCAAAAATCCGCCCAAGGCCGCGACGGGACCTCCCACCAAAAAGCCGATGATCGCGGGAATCGCAAACCCGGCAAAAATGGCCACGGGCACATAATGTTGGTGTTGGAACCACACCATTTTGTCCTTTTGGAGGTCACGAACCCACGTCAGCGGGGTTTCTGGACCTGTGCGGAAAAGCAACCACCCGATGTGGGCATGGAAAAAGCCTTTCGAGATGTCGTAGGGATCCTCGTCATGATCCACATGCTTGTGGTGACGCCGGTGGTCGGCGCACCAACTCAGAGCCGACCCCTCAAAAGCGGCCGCCCCAAAGAGCAGCGTGAACGCCTTGACCGGCCAGCTGGCTTGGAATGTGAAATGGGAAAACAACCGATGATACCCGAGCGTGATGCTCATCCCGGTGGCAATCGTGAAGAAAAGGAACATCCCGATCTGGAAGGCATCCAAACCGTGGAAATAGATATAGGCCGGAACGGCTGTCACCGTGGCAATAAATGTGCCGATCAAGAAGGCACTGTTCGTCCAGCGCACAGAATTCAAAAATCGCCGGAGCGAAAAACCACGAGAAGATGCTTTAGAATGGCTCATAATTGGGTGTCAAAATGCAGGTGTTTTTGCCGCAAGTGTGAAACTTCGTTCAATTTTCGGCTCCTGACAAGTGGAAAGACGAAGCCTGATCCTCGCGCACTCAGAAGGGAAAAGAAACTCGTTCCGAGTTCCTCTCCATTCGGAGCCGCTGTGTGGGCGGCGTCGTCATGCGGCTGACCCTGATCTCAAGATTTTTAGTTCAGGGAGGGATCGTCCGGCGCGGCGGCCAGCAAGGCGAGCAAGGACCCGGATTTGCGCATGATTTCCTGCCAGGCGTCCTGAGGATTGGGGAGGCTGATAAGTTCTTCGGAGGGCGGGAAGACCAGCCAGGCTTTGTGCTGGATTTCACTTTCCAGTTGGCCGGCGCCCCAGCCCGAATATCCGGCGAAGGCCCGGAGCCCCTCGGACCACTCGCTTGGGATTTTGTCGCCCGTGAATTCGAAGGAATGAAATGCCAGAATTCCCTGGGGCTTTCGCCATTGCAGGCTGACGAGGGTGAGGGCATTGGTTTCCACAGGCCCGCCGTAATACAATTCGACAGACTGCCCGGGCGAGTCGCTGCTCACAGGCAGACTGGAATCCATCGGGCGGTTGAGCACATACCCGGCGGCGCCGGTTTCGGGGTCATGATGGGTGATAAAAAGAATCGTCCTCCGAAAGTTCGGGTCCGTGAGGGCGGGATGGGATACCAAAATCGAACCGCTGAGATCGCTGATCGGTAGGCCATCATTTTTCATGAGTCATTTGCGCAAGCCGGTCGGCAGCCGCTTTTTGGGAGCCGGGCTGGGGGAGGGGGCCCCTTCCAGGATCGGGGCGATGGGATCCTGATCACGCATTTGCCTCGGGAGTTTTGGCTGGGGACGGTCGGGATTGGTGACACGCTCGAAGGTTTTGGTTTCCGTGCGGTCCAGGCTCTGCGGATTCAATGGCCGGATGAGGGGATCATTGAAGGTCTCCACGTATTGGGTGTCCAACGACAGGGCCAAATCGTAGGCGGCCATCGCGGCAATATAATCGTAGCGCGCCTGAAGCACGTTGGTTTGGGATTGCAGGAGCTGGACTTGGGCATTGAGGACATCCAACTGCGTGCCGGCTCCCGCGTCCAAACGTTCACGGGCCAATCGCAGCGCCTCCGTGGCCTGGACCACGCTGGCGGTTTGGCTGTCGATGGTCTCTTTCGCCTGCTGGAGGTTGGAGATGGCTTCCTGCACATTCAGAACCACGGTCCGCACGGCATCATCGTAGGTGTTTTTGATTTGGTTCAGTTGCGCTTTGGCTTGGGCCACCCGGCCATACGTGGCACCGCCATCCCAGATGTTCCATGATCCTGTGGCTCCAAAAAACCACCCTGTGAGATTGTCACCGAGGTCGCTGCTGGTGGTATCATTTTGAATTTGGTACCCCACATTGGCATTCACTGTGGGCAGGTAACCGGCAAACTGAACGCCCACATTCGAGGCTTGGGCGAGGATATTTTGCCGTTGGGCTTTGAGGGAAGGGTTGCGGGCTATGGCCACGCGGATGGAACTGTCGGTGTCAATTTCCTTCGGACTGTAGCCAAGGGTTCCCACGACATTGAAGGGCACTTCGCTGGGATTGCCTTTGGGATAATCCATGCCCAGCAGGCGCACGAGTTGATAGAGCGAAATCCGGTAGGCATTCTCGGCCTGGATGAGCGGTGGCTTCGCATTGGCAAGGGCCACTTCGGCTTGCAGCACATTGAACCGTGGCACCGTGCCCGCATCGAAGCGGTTCTGCTGGTCCTTCACTTGTTGCTCAAGCAAAGAAACGTTTTGCTGCTGCGCCACGATGAGGGCGCGGTTCAGGACCACTTGATAAAATTGGGTGACGACATTCGAGA
Source organism: Terrimicrobiaceae bacterium (assembly GCA_040881805.1). Lineage (GTDB taxonomy): Bacteria > Verrucomicrobiota > Verrucomicrobiia > Chthoniobacterales > Terrimicrobiaceae > JAJTZA01. The sequence continues at coordinate 8,541 of JBBECL010000004.1, forward strand.
CCACGGAATCCACCGTGGACCGAAGGGAGAAAAAGGCGCTTTCGTAAACAGCATCGCCAGCTTTGATGCCGGCAATTGTTGCCCCGCCATCAAAGATCAACTGGGTGGCCTGGAATTGAATATTCCAGGTTTGGTTTTGCGAGGCCGGGTTCGAATTCAAATCCAGAATTGTCGGCGCGCCGCCCGAAGGGTTGGGAATCGTGAGGCGGGAGGGGCCGGATCGATTCGGACTGAGCGAGGCCGCATTCTGGTTGTATCCGCTCGAAATCCCGATTTGCGGAATGGCTTGGGCCACCACCTCGATCAATTGACCGCGTGTCAAACGGATCTGTTGGATCGCATTCAGAATTTCCGGGTTTTGACGCAGCGCAATCTGCACGGCCTCATCAAGTTTCAGATCGGCGACTTTGGCATTCCGCTGCTTGGCAATCAGGCCGGCCAGGGACTTTTCGAAAGTGGCCATCACCATTTGTTGCTGCATGGCCGTGTCCTCGCTGGATTGGAGCCCCGGCGTCTCGGAGGTCGATCTCAGTGGCTCGGAACTCTGGGTGGGCTCCGGGATGGGAATATTGAACTCCTGATCCATGATGGAGGCATCCGGCAGGACGGGTGTTGG
>JBBECL010000005.1:0-9138 GCA_040881805.1 Terrimicrobiaceae bacterium
CCAAGTGTTACCGATGTATTGAACCAAAAGTGTTACCGATGTTCTGACCGCGCCCGAATTACGAAGTTCGATGTTCGATGTTCGATGTTCGATGTTGAATGTTCGATGTTGAATGTTGAATGTTGAATGTTGAATGTTGAATGTTCGCCTCGGAACCTAAAGTCTTTCCGCCCCCTTAAACCGTGCAACTTCCTGTTGCTCCGTGGGCTCGTAGATTCCCCTGGCATGCCCTCCCTGCGGAGAGAATAGGATCTGTTTTTCCTGCGAGGGAATGTTGTTGTAGGCCGCAAAAACGCTGGTTGGAGGGCAAACCCCATCTTGTCCCCCTGTGCGTAAAACTGCCTGGCAATGAATCCGGCGGGCAAAATTCGCCGCATCGAAATATCCGGCCATGGTGATCATTGATGCATCGCCCGGCTGGTCGTTCCGGGGATCCGAGTCCCGCGCAACCCAGACGGTCCCGTCTTCTTTCATGGTATAGAGTTTGGGCCATCCTGCCGCACGACCGGCCAATGAGGCCCCGAGGTCGCACATCGCGGGAATATCCGCATAGACAAAGGTCACCTCCGTATCCAGTCCGCCTGCCATGAGTGCCTGCGCCCCTCCCTGACTGCCACCGCTGACCACAATGTCCCTCCCATTCCATTCGGGGAGTGTTTTGAGATAGGACAGCGCCTGCTTGAGACGCAGGATCATGCCCTTCATGTAATATTGTTCCGGGCTTTGATTATGAATGAGATGATAATCCTTCAGTTCTCCCGTCCGGAGTTTGTTGTAATACTCCTCGGGCTGGTCACCGGGCAACCCGTGTGCGTTGAGATTCAGGAAAATGACCGGCTCCCTGATGCCAGAAGCCTCCGGCAGAGGGGGCTGCCAGAAGGGATCGGCAGGAACATGCACGCCGGCACCCTGAACGTGGAGAAAAACGGGCAAAGACTTGGGCTTTGCCCCGGCCGGCATTTTCAGAACACCTTGCATCGGGCGGAATCCGCTCCCGACGGGAGCCTGCACATAAAAAACCTGCATGTGATCCGGAGTATTCGGAACCGGCTTCCGGCTTGCTTCAGGTAAGAACTTTGTCAATTTTTCTTTCTCCTGCGCCCAAAAGGCATCGAAATCCTTCGGCTCGGGGGCTCCCTGCCGAACCTTCAACGGATCGACCACGGCACCCGAATATCCGAGGAGTTCCGATTTTTTGCCATCCTCCATGCGGAAAATTGGCTGTTGATGAGAGTCGAGCGCGACCACCGTCAGTTGGCACCACCCGGGTTGTTCCATCCTAGTGGAAAACCGCACCTCGGCATCGGCAGGGAAATCCTCCCTCCGGACTTCCGTGAGATTGTGGTAAAGAATGCACCTGAGCGACTTCCCTTTCGGAAAGGCCCCGTCCTCAAGCAAGCGAACCTTGAACGTGATCTGCTCGCCTGCCTGATACACGCCATCGAGGTGATTCTGCCGAATGTCGAAGGCATAGTCTTGCGCACACGCCGACAGTATCCCAAGTGCCAGCAGCGAAAATTGGATGCGGAAGAATCCGGCAGCTACAGGAAACATTCGATCACAGGAACAGGCATGCCCTCCGGCTCGGACATCAAGCGAAGGCAGGCGGCATCGAGAGAAAAACGCGGATTAAGGTTTTCGTTGGAAACTTTTTCCGCCTCCTTAAGGATTTCCACGCGCGCGCCGTCGTGCAGGGTCTGGGCATAAACGATTTTTCCAGCCAGACCACGCAGAGCCAGATGAGAGATGCATGGCCACGCTAGCAAATGCACATACAGCCGGTTCGTCGTTTTGTTGTAGGTATAGTAACAGTTCTGCGGAGGCGCGGGGATCTCCGACGGCGCGGCTCCGCATCCGTAGATGGATCGGGAGTTGAATTTCATCCACTGCGCAATGAAATCCAGCTTCGCCTGCTCTTCCGGACAAATAGAACCGCGGCTGGTGGGTCCGATATTCAGCAGGGTGTTTCCGTTGAGGCTGGTCTGGGCAATCAGGATTTCCAGGCATCGTGCCGCGCTCTTGCTATAGGAAAGCTCGTCCCGGTTGTAACACCAGGCCGCCGAGAGCGTCTGACACCCTTCCCAAGGAAAGGACTGCCCCTCTTTGTCGAAACAATCCGCATCCCGCAGGTAATTCTCGGGAGTCAGAATATCCTCCGATCCCGGCAGATTCAGACGGTTGTTGAGAATAATGTTCGGCTGAAGCGAGCGGACCAGGTCGAGCATCTTTTGCGATTCACACAACTCGGGACAAATCTCCCCGCTCACATCGAACCATAACTCGATGATCTCTCCAAACTGCGTGAGCAATTCCGTCACCTGGTCGCGCATGTAGCGGCAATAGGTTGCCATCACACGTCCTTCGCTGAGTGCCGCGATCTCCGCAGCAGAGCGCATTTCACAAGCCACATGATTGGAACCTTCGGTGATGAGAAAGTCGGGATGGGTCCAATCAGAAATCGAATAATACAAGCCGATCTTGATCCCCTCGGCCCGGAACGCGTCCACCACCTCGCGCAAGACATCGCGACCATAAGGAGTGTTGGTAATTTTGTAGTTCGTGTGTGAGCTATCCCACATACAGAACCCGTCGTGATGTTTCGTCGTGAAGATCACGTATTTCATACCCGCCTTCCGGGCGGTGGCGGCCCACTCGCGGGGGTCAAAGAGGTCTGGAGCAAAACGATCAATCAAGAGCTGATACTCCAGCTCCGACATTTTCTCCCGGAACATGCACCACTCGTTTTTTGCCACCATTGAATAAACACCCCAGTGGATAAACAGGCCGAAACGGTCTTGCTGCCACGATGTGATGTGCTCGGGGTAGGTTATGGACTGGATCATGACGCTTTGTTAGTTATGTTTCGCGGAGAGTTGCCCATCGTTGATACCGGACAAAGCCAAGTAAGCCTCCGCGTAACGCGATCCGAATAAGCGGACAGATTCCGTATCAAAATGGGTGTGGCCGCCGTCACATTCGAGCCCCTCGCTCGAGACGAGCCCCGCATTGTTTAGCGAACCGATCACCTTGAGGGTTTGTTCGACCACGGTGGCATGCTCCGAGAAATAGGAATTCAACGACAGAAACCGCCCGAGTTCTCCGGCAAGGACCGGAAGATCCGGCACCCCGAAGCGCTCGCGGAAGCCTGCAACCGTCGCATGAAAGCGTTCCCCATAGGTCTCTGCGGTTTCCTTTTGAGCCGAATCGGCTTCGCCCTGATGCCACAAAATGCCGGCAATCCCGGCTTCGGGATTTTCGCGGACAGCCCGGTCATAGAGCCCCATGGCCCGCTCGAAGTTATCCTTTCCGGGCAGCCATTCATCCAGGCAGGAACCGCCCCGTGCGGAGGGAATGAACCCTATTTGCTCATTGGGAAAAACTTTCAAAACATCCAGCGCAAACGTCATGGCCAGCCCAAGTCCAATACCCTCGGGCATGCATGGGTGCTCATGCCAGTGGTGCAAAGGCTCGACAGCAACCTCGGCCCTTCCCGTTGCGAGGTTGAATATCCGGATATCCCGCAAAGCCGGATATCCCGCAATCTTTCCGAATCCCTGCATGTTGGATTGACCGGCCAGCAGGAAAATCTTCACTGGCAACTTTTCCTTTTTAGTCTTAAAAACCGAGTTGGAACCACAGCCGACCAACGGGAGACAGGCTGCCAAAAGGCAGCCCGCAAGGGTGAGCAAAGCGAATCAAATTTCACGGATAACCATGGATTACCAATGCCTTATGAAAACGAAGAGCTTTTCTCCATAGGGGGATGCTTGTTTGCATCGAATATCGCTGCAACATGCTGTATCCGTGCTCTCAGTGTAATCCGTGGTTGATTCCCTGTTTCCCATTCTCATTGCGTCGGAAAATCGGTGCGGGCCTTGTTTGAGATGCGAATTCCGTTGATTTCCCCGATAAAGTAAGGCTTGGGCTCCGCGCTGATCACGCCTACGAAAACCGGCCCCCGGCTGGTCCTCGTGATGAGTTTGGAGTTTGTGAATTCCTGCTCGCCGACAAGTTCCCCGTTGATGAATACCCGAATGAAAGAGCCATCATACGTGCCGGCGACATGCGACCATTCGCCAAAAGGCACCTTAAGTTTTGATGGGGCGCCCGTTTCACTGCCCTCATCGCCCTCACCGGCAACCAAAAAAATGATCGTCCCTGTGTGGTCAATTGTCCAGCGGAAGGCATTGGCCCATTGCAGGAGCCCCATCTGATTTCCCTCGTCTTCCGCCGATGGCTTGATCCAGGCCTCCACGGTGACGCCCGAGGAAAAGTCCGGAGGCGGATTGCCCTCCGCGTATTCCCCCCCAAAGACTGTTTCACCAGGAAGACTCAGTGCTTTTCCAAATTTCCCATCAACCCATACCGGCTCTTTTCCGTCAGGAGAAACCCCGAGGGTCAGTCCTCCCACCTTGTCGTTGAAAAGCACTCCGTTCCCCTCGTCGAACGCCCACAGGACAACCGTGTCCGAGTCGGCAGTGAAAGCCGTTGGTCCCTCCGCGAAGAGACCCGTCGCTGAAGCGAACAAGACAAACACCAGGAAGAATTGACGCGCCATGAACTGGAAAAGTAAGCCGAGGCGAGGCCCTCGATCACAAAGCTCATCCCGTGTTTGGCCTGAGTTCGTGTTGGGAGCAATGTGGCACGACTGGGGAGAAGTATTCATGGATTTTTTTTCTTAAAATTGTTAATCACAGATAATACGACGATGAATTAATTGTCAACACGAGTCTCAATGAGATAACACAAATGACGCAACATGGAGAAAAAAGAACGCTTTACCGCGACCAGTGAGCGAAGTCCGGTGGATCGCCCGGCTTCGTGGCTGGGCATACCAGCCATGACCGCGTTGCCTCAACTTCTGGCTTATTTCGAAACTCTGTTCCGCGCGGTCATCTCACAAGGACATCCATTCCCTCTCTATGATTCACATTGACAGCAGTCTCCGCTCCGATCCCCTCAAGCGTCCCTGGAAAAATGGCATCGCCGTCGGGCGGGCCTACGATCTGACCCGCGCCGATTTGCTGGAGCATTTGCGCTGGCTTCAGCGGGAAATAGGATTCCGCACCTGCCGGTTCCATGCGGTTTTTCATGATGATATGGCCGTCGTGCGCCGCGGTGCGGACGGATCGCTGGTTTATCAGTGGCATCATGTGGACAAAGTCTATGACGCCCTGCTGGCGCTGGGCCTCCGGCCATTTGTCGAGCTGAACCCGATGCCTGCCGCTCTGGCCTCGGGATCGGACACGATGTTTCATTATCAGATGAACATCACACCACCCCGCGAATGGGGTGAGTGGCATGATCTGGTCCATGCGTTCACGGCGCACTGCGTCGAGCGCTACGGGCTGACAGAAGTCCGCCAGTGGCATTTCGAGGTTTGGAATGAACCGAACCTGTCCGGCTTTTGGTCCGGCACGAAAGAGGAATATTTTGAGCTTTATGCCTGCGCGGCCCGCGCGGTGAAAAGTGTGGACTCCATGCTGCGGATCGGCGGTCCTGCGTCATCGAAAGCCCACTGGCTGGGCGATCTTATAAGCCACTGCCAGCAGGAAAACGTGCCGCTGGATTTTATCAGCACCCATCTTTACCCGCAGGACGAATTTGTGGAATTCCCCGACCGGGCAGCCAGTCCGCACGCGCCGGGCATGTTTTTTCAGGACATCGTCCGCGCCGCAAAACGCACCATTTCCGACTCACCGATGCCGCACCTTCCGATCCATTGGACCGAGTGGAACACCCAGCTTGCGACCAGTGCGGCGACCGTGACCTGGGGGCAAAACCGCTTTGTCGATAGCCTGCATGGCGCATCGTTCGTTGTGCGCCATATGGTCGAACTCGACGATGAGGCGGAGACCTTCACGTTCTGGGTGGCCAGCGACATCTTTGAGGAAGGGCCGATCCCCAATGCGCCGTTCAGCCAGACCTACGGGCTGCTCACCGTGCAAGGACTACCCAAGGCCACGGCCAATGCGTTTCGCTTGTTGGAAAGACTGCGAGGCCCGCGACTGACGCTCGACGCGCGTGACCTGCCTCCCTTCTGCGGAGGGGTGGCCACGCTGGAGGGGGCGTCCATTCATGTGCTTCTGTGGAACGATACCCCGCCGGAAATCACCGTTCCGGAAACATGGAATGACAGCCTGCGTGTCCGGATTCCCGATGGCGGCGATGGACACTGGCTGGCCACCTCCAGCCACATCAAAGCCGGTGCCGGCAGTCCCTTGGAATCATGGGAAGCCATGGGAAAGCCAACAAATCTCACCGCCAGCCAACTCGCCATGCTGCGCGTTTGCGCCGAACCCGCCGCATCTGCCGCAATCATCGCACAGGATCAAGGCTCCATCGGGCTCGCCTTCGCGCTGGCCCCCAACGAAGTCCTTCACCTCGAGCTCTGCCCGTGCGAGCCCGCGAGCACCCACAAAAACGCGGCGCTCACGGCTGAACAAATCGAAAAACTCGAATCTCAACTCGGCGAAAAATCCCGCACGTGAGGCTGCAGTTTCGCCAACCGATGCTCCTATCCTATGAAAACGACGCCTTAGCTGACCGCTGCTTTTCATCTTAAGAAAATGTTTTGTTTAGAGGGAGTCCTTGTATGATGCGATGCTGATGGGTGCTTTGAAAAAAAATACTAAAGACTACCAGGTGTCCAAGCGGGTGACACTCCGCGATCTGGCTCTCGAACTTGGTCTCAGCGATCGCGCCGTCTCCCAGGCACTCAATCCGCGTGCGAGCAACGTGAAGCTCAACTCAAAAACGGTTGAACGCATCAAGGAACTTGCCGCTAAACGAAACTATCGCAGAGACTCGCGCGCGCGATCCATGCGCTATGGACGTTTCTTCAACATCGGTTATTTCGAAGCCAAAGCAAAGACGACCGCCTGGTCGTTGCTCGGAGCAGAATCCGGTGTTTGTGACGCGGCAATTGATCATGACTACCATGTCGTGTTGATTCGACTCCCTTCGGACCTCTCTTCCGAACCGGCATCGATTCCCTCGATCTTCCGGGAATCCAATCTGGACGCCCTCATTATTTCGCATGCCGGAAATCTGACCGAGGAACTGGTAAAAATTATCGATGCGAGCGGTTTTCCCGTTGTTTATTTGAATGAGAAAAAATCCCACAATGCTGTCTTTGTCGATGACCTGCGGGGTGCTCAGGAAATCACCCGCCACCTCGTCGCACAGGGAAATCGGAAAATTATTTATTACAGCAATGAAGGGGAGAATCATCACTACAGCGCCGCGGATCGCAAGGCGGGCTACAAAAAGGCGATGACCGCCGCGGGCCTGCGACCGGAGGTGTTCGAGGCCACCGACCAAAACGAGGACGAGTTTTATACGTGGCTGAAAGCGCACAACGATGTGGAAGCGATCGCCTGCTACAACGACCTGTTTGCCCTGCAGATTTTCAGGATCCTTTATCGAACAAAACTCAAAGTGCCGCAAAACCTGGCACTGACCGGATTTGGTGACGATTTTGCCAGAGATTGTTGTCCCGTGGCACTCACGACGATGCGAACCCCTTTTTACGAAATGGGCAAAGCAGCTGTGGAGATGGCCCTCGAACTCCTTAATGGGAAAGTTCAAAAAGTCCCCGCCCGCGTCTTCACCCAAGAGCTGGTTGTCCGCGATTCAACAACGCGGAAGGGGTAGCGGAAACCGGCAAACGCGAGCAGGCTGCGCCACGAGGGAGTTGGGGTAAGGATGCTGCGGCTTTTTTATTGGACTCCAATATTTATGGAGTGTAGTCTGAAAATAATCCTATATTTCAGGAGTGCACTCCAATGATTGATCTTCTTCGAGAGACCTACCGGCGGCTGCTTGCCGGGACGAGCATCCGCCATCACCGCTTTTTGTTCTCCAGCTTTGATATGAAAGAGCGGCTGGTGGGGCTGGTGGGGCCGAGGGGGGTGGGGAAAACGACCCTGATGCTCCAGTATATCCGAGAGCGAGTGAGGCACCCGGAGGAGGCTTTCTATGCCTCGGCAGATCACATCTATTTCAACAAGGTGAGCCTGCTGGATTTTGTGCGCGACGCGGTGGCGAGCGAAGGGACGCACTTATTTTTCTTCGATGAGGTCCACAAATATCCCGGATGGGAGCAGGAGCTGAAGAACATCTACGACTCGTTTCCATCTGTCCATGTGGCGTTCTCCGGAAGCTCGAGCCTGGCCCTGACCAAGGGGGGTTACGACCTCTCGCGACGGGCCTTTTTCCACCGGCTCCCCGGGCTTTCCTTTCGCGAATACCTGAACTTTTCCACCGGGGCGGACCATGCGCCGATCTCTCTGGAGGCGCTGCTCCATGACCCCGGCGGCCTTTCTGAAAAGCTGGCTCAGGTGCCGAAATTGGCGGGGTATTTCCGGCGCTATCTGAAAGAGGGATTCTACCCCTATGTTTTTGAGGGCAACGGCCACTATTACGAAAAAATCCGTGCCGTCGTCGAAAAGACGATCTACGAGGATGTCGCCACCCACTACCGGCTGAAGACAGAAAACCTCCATTACTTCAAAAAGATCCTCTGCTTTCTGGGCACGATCCCACCCGGCGAGACAAATGTGCACAAACTGGGCGTGAGCCTTGGAGTGGACGACAAGACGGCTGCCAACTACCTCCAGATCCTCCAGGAGACGGGGCTGATCCGGCTGCTCGAATCCCCCGGACGCGGACACGCCCTGATCCGGAAACACAAAAAAACGTTTTTGGACAACACGACCCTCCACCATGCGATCTGCCACGGACTCGGGCAGACCGTGGATCCCGGCGCGGTCCGGGAGCTGTTTTTCTTGCAGGCCACCGGGAATGCCGGCCTCGCCGTCGTCTCCAGCGACATGGGTGGGGACTTTAAGATCGGGGACAGCCTTTTTGAGGTGGGTGGCCGGAACAAAGGCGGCGCCCAGCTCCCGAAGGCCTCCCGGTCGGAATATGTCGTCAAGGATGACATCCTGGTGGGCTCCAAGCGGACCCTTCCGCTTTACCTCTTCGGGTTCTTGTATTGAGGCTCAAATCAGCTTCTGGATAACGGCGGCAGACGCCGAAGCTGACCTCGTGGGAAAACGTGAGTCGAGCGCGAAGGCCCCGGGCGCATCTCCGAAAAGTGCAAACCACAGGGGGAACGGGCGTCTCGCCCGTTAG
>JBBECL010000006.1:0-9065 GCA_040881805.1 Terrimicrobiaceae bacterium
CAAAGAAGTTGCTGGCCCGCGTCGTGGCTTTCAACAAGACCCGCTTGGACCAACTGCGATCGCTGGAGGTCTTTTTGGAAGAACTCCTCATTTTTGAACAACGCCTGCTTGAGGAATCCCGCGAACGGCTCGTCAGCCAGAGCCTCAAAGAACGGGCCTCCCACGCCGCCGGCAAGTTTCAAGAATCGGCGGCCCGCATCTGGAACACCGAAGTTTTCACCACGGATCAAACAGTTTTCGGGGCGGATGGCACCCCGGGGGTCCGCAAACGCGGAGTCACGCTGGGACGCCTTGGACTCGCCCTGCTGATTGCCGTGCTGGCACTGCTCGCCGCCAAACGCTTTGCCCACCTTGTCACGGCCAATATCCAGTCACGATTTTCCGTGGACCACACGCGGGTGCAATTTCTTCAGCGGTTTCTGTTTTTCTCCCTCTCCGGCATCATCATCCTGACCGCCCTCAACTGGCTCCACATCCCGCTCACCGCGTTTGCCTTCCTTGGCGGGGCCTTGGCGATTGGGATTGGTTTTGGTGTCCAGACGTTGATGAATAATTTTATCAGTGGCATGATCCTGACAGCCGAGCGGCGCGTCAAAGTCGGCGACGTCATCGAGGTGGATGGACACCGTGGTACCGTGCTCAGCCTCGGCACACGATGCTCCACGATTCAAAAATTCGATGGCGTCGAGGTGCTCGTCCCCAATAGCTACCTGCTCGAGAAAAATGTGGCCAATTGGACGATGTCGGATCCCCATCATCGTTTCGACTTTCTGGTGGGCGTGGATTACGGGGCCGACACGGACCAGGTTCTCACGCTCCTGACGGATGCCGTCGAAAACCAGCCAGGCCTGGCTGTTGCCCCACCCCCCAAAGTGTTTTTTGAAGAATTCGGCGACAATTCCCTGAATTTTCGCGTGTACTTTTGGATCGATGTCCGCAAAGAAAATTCCCTGCAGATTGGAAGTGACATCAGGCTTCGCATCAACCGCCACTGCCGCGAGCAAGGAATCGGCATCGCCTACCCTCAAAGAGACATTCACTTCCACTCGGCCAAACCAATCCAGGTGGAAGTCTGTCATCAGGCCCCCCCCAAGCCTCATCAACAAAAAAATTGATCTTGCATTGGTCGGGAGGAGGTGGCCTTACTGACTCATGCTCCCCAGCAACTGGCTCCCGTCGGTCCGCGATCGCCTGGCGAATTCGTGGTTCCTTGCCATTTCGATCCTCCTTCACTTGCTCTTGGTTGTCGCTCTTGGGACAACAGTTTTGTTCGAGATCAAAGACGAGCCACCGGACCTGATCGCACATGAGGCTTTTATTCAGCCGACGGATTCTGTCCCCAAACCGAAACCGGATCGCTCTGGCATAGATTCATCAGCAGACCTTGTCCGTGACTTTGTGCCTTCACCCTCCTCGGGGGAGCCGTCGCCTTTGGAACGAATTCTCAAAAACTCGCAACCTTCGGACTTGAATTTTATTGCTCCAGGCCACTACAGCGGGCCGGTGCAGCCAACCCCCGATATTGCCAAAGGGCTCTCGGATTTTTTACCCCCCGCAGTGGGGCCATCGCAGTTGACCACTGACGATTTGTCGAGGATCGGAGACTTCACCAATTGGTCATCCGACGCCTCACCCGGCAAACCACTCACCCAGCGCCGATTTGCATTCAAAGCATATTTGGGCCGTTATGCTGACGGAAACTGGCAATCCACCGTGACCATCCGCCAGGGAAAAATTGCGGCCGGAAGTTTGCCAAACCTGCTTTATCTGATGAGCAAATGGTCGGGAGATCGCATCCAAACCAACGAGCGAAATGTGGAGGCTCTCCCGCTGGACAGCCCCGCGCTGTTGGCCGACCGACCTCCGTTTGTTTTTCTGACAGGCACGCGGGATTTCCAGCTCACAGACGCGGAAATCGAAAATCTCCGACGCTACCTGAGGTCGGGAGGGGCGGTATGGGGCGATAGCTCCGTGCCGGGGCAACGGTCGGCCTTTGATAACGCGTTCCGTCGGGAAATGAAGCGGGTGCTCGGAGACGTGGCCTCCGATTTTGAAGCCCTGCCCGGCAACCACCCCATTTTTACAGCGGGATATTTCTCCCGGTTGAAGGAAGCCCCCTCGGGAATCAATAACTACCGCGAAGCCATGGAGGTGCTCCGGTGGGGTGGGGAAATCGCGGTGATTCACACACGAAATGATTACGGAGATATGTGGCGGGTCGGCTTGGATGAAAATGGCAACGTGGACAATTCCAAGAATGGGCGGGGCGAATTCGTGGCCACGGACCCGGCCCTCTGGTCGCACCGCGGCGTTTATGTTCGAAACCTGGAGCCGTCAGCCGTGAAGCAATCCTTCGAGTTTGGAATCAATGTGGTTGTCCACCTCTTGACCCGCTGGGAAAGCCGCACGGCGATGAACAAAAGGCTCTGACACCGGCCTTCAATCCACATCCAACCCAAAGTAGGCGGCCGCATTCCCATAAGAAATGTTGGCGACCATGGATCCCACCAAGTCAAAGTCGGCCGGGAGCTCCCGGTTTTCGATTTCCCGGCCGAGCAGATTGCAAAGGATCCGGCGGAAGTATTCGTGACGGGGATAGGAAAGGAAGCTGCGGGAGTCGGTGAGCATGCCCACAAAGCGTGAGAGCAGACCAAGGTTGGAAAGCGCATGGATTTGCCATTCCATCCCTTCGCGCTGATCCAAAAACCACCAGCCGCTGCCAAACTGAATTTTGCCGGCGGCGGGCCCTTCTTGGAAATTACCAATCATTGAAGCAAAAACGTAGTTGTCCGCAGGATTAAGGTTATAGAGAATGGTTTGGGGCAGGGAACCTTCACGGTCCAGCGCATCAAGATACCTGGAGAGCGCCTCGGCTTGGGGATAGTCGCCAATGGAGTCAAACCCGGTGTCCGGCCCCAGCACCTTGGCCGCCCGGGTGTTGTTGCCGCGCATGGCCCCAAGATGCAATTGTTTGGTCCACCCTCGCTTCACATCCAAGTGCCCGAAATAGAGCATCAAATACCCCGCAAATTTTTCCGCATCCCCGGGCGTGGCTTGCTTGCCCTCCAAGGCCGCCTCAAAAATTTTCCGGGCCTTTTTTTCGCCGGCAAAGCGTGCGGGACACCGGCTGAGGCCATGATCGGATAACCGGCCACCGAGATCATGAAAGGCTTGATGACGCCGATCCAAAGCATCCAGAAAGCCAACAAACGAGGAACAATCGGTGGCACTCGCCTGCTCCAGCCCGGCCAGCCACGCGGTCAGTTCTTCCGGTCGGTCCACCCGGAGGGCTTTGTCAGGACGAAAGGTGGGGTAAACTTTTGTGAAAGCCTGACCCTCCTCTTTCAAGGCCTTGTGAGCGGCAAGGTCATCGGCCGGATCATCGGTCGTACAAACCACCCGCACGCCAAATCGCTGAAGCAGGCCCTGAACGCGGAACCCCGGGTCCGCGAGTTGTTCGTTCGCCCGGTCCCAAATGGAAGGGGCACTGGATTCGTTCAGGAGGTCATCGATTCCAAAGGTGCGAAGAAGCTCCAGGTGGGTCCAGTGGTGAAGGGGATTGCGCAGGGTCTGCGGAACGGTTTTGGCAAACTCCAGAAACTTTTCATAAGGCGTCGCATCCCCGGTGCAATATTTTTCCGCCACACCATTGGACCGCATGGCCCGCCATTTGTAGTGGTCACCCGCCAACCAGATTTCATAGAGATTGGCAAAGGAGCGATTGGCGGCAATTTCCGCAGGTGGCAGATGACAGTGATAGTCATAAACCGGCTGCGGCTTTGCGAAATCATGATACAGACGCTTCGCGGCGTCAGAGTGCAAGAGGAAGTTGTCGTCGATGTAGGTTTTCATGCCCGGCGAATCATGCCCGGCGATCTTCGATCGGGACGTAAGAACGTTGATTGGCCCCGGAGTAGATTTGGCGGGGGCGGTAAATCTTGCTCTTGGGGTCATCGGCCACTTCCTTGAAGTTTGCAATCCATCCCGGCATGCGGCCAATGGCAAACATCACGGTGAACATCTCGGTCGGGATTTTTAGCGCTCGCATGATGATCCCGCTGTAAAAATCGACATTGGGATACAATTTGCGCTGCAGGAAGTATTCGTCTTTCAGCGCTGTTTCCTCCAGCTTCTGCGCGATATCGAGCAGCGGATCGCTCACATGCAGCTTCGCCAACACGGCTTCGCACTTCTCTTTGATGATCCGGGCTCTGGGGTCGTAGTTTTTGTAAACGCGATGACCGAACCCCATCAAACGTGCTCCGCCTCCACTGGTTTTGACCGCCTCGATGAAGCGACTGCCATCGTCGCCATCTTCACGGATTTTGCCCAACATTTCCAGCACGGCTTGGTTGGCACCGCCATGAAGCGGTCCCCACAAGGCACAAACCCCCGCAGCCGCGCTGGCAAACAGATTCGCCTTGCTGGAAGCCACCATGCGCACCGTGGATGTGGAGCAATTTTGCTCATGATCGGCATGGAGGAGAAAAATTTGGTCCAACGCCGCCACAGCCACCGGATCCAGATCGATGTCCGCATTCGGCATGGAAAACATCATATGCAGGAAGTTGGCCGTGTATTTGTAGTCCGGCTTGGGGTAAATGATCGGAAGTCCCCGGGACGTCCGATAAGCAAAAGCCGCGATGGTTCGGACTTGGGAAATCAAGCGCCCCGAATGACGCGAAAACTTCTCGGGGTCATAGGGGCCGGACAACTCTCTCGTGAAGCACCCGCAGGCATTGATCATGGATGAAAGGATCGCCATGGGATGAGAATTCGGCGGGAACCCCTCAAAATGGTGCTTCATGCTTTCATGCAAAACCTGAAATTCCGTCAGCAACCCGGAAAAATCGCGGAGTTCCTGCCGTGACGGCAACTCCCCATGGATGACCAGCCACGCCACTTCAATGAACGTGCTTTTCACGGCAAGTTCCTCGATCGGATAACCACGATATCGCAGGATGCCTTTTTCCCCGTCGATGAAAGTGATCGAGCTCTCGCAGGATCCGGTGTTTCCAAACCCATCGTCAAAGGTGATCATTCCGGTCTGGTCCCTGAGCTTTGAGATGTTGATCCCGCGTTCGCCCTCCGATCCGGTGATCACAGGAAAATGTAATTCTTGGTTGTTTTGAACTAGGGCAACAGTGTCAGACATGGTTTTTGGCGGGTTTGAAGCCCGAGTGTATCGAAGTTTCGTCGAGAGTCACTTGCAAAGCACGAAGGGTCTCAATTCTCACGGCAAAGATCGCACGAATACGCGGCAAATCCCGCTCCAAATGCCGTGAGCCAAAGATCGGTATCCGTGGGGAGCCCCTTGTTCAGGCGCGTCTCCAAAGCGACCATCACGGAGGGACTGCTCATGTTGCCGTAGTTTTTCATCACCTCGCGGGTTTCCTCCAAAGTAAATCCGGGCAGGGCAGCCTCCAAGGCTTCAATGACGTCGCGTCCTCCGCTATGGGCCAGGATCTGGTCCTGATCCTTGGCTGTTTTTTGATACAGTGTCCGCACGGCCTCCGACGCAACCCCCGGGACGGACTTGTCCAGTTTGTTCCGGAGTTGGCCTCCCTCGTTCACAAAGCGGATCTTTTCTCTCTCGGCAGGAATGTGCAGGGAATGGAAATTTTTTGCTGTCCAGGCTGTGGGGGGGCCGTTGGAGCGCCAAATGGCTGCCGACGCACCATCCCCAAACAAGCAGGCGCTGATGGCCACCCCGGGATCATCACAGAGAAAGAAGGCCGCCGAAGAAATCTCCACGGCCACGGTCGCCACCACGGCCTCCGGGTGGGCCGCCAGGTAGCAATGAGCCGCATGCAGGGTGGGGATTGCCGCCCCGCAGCCCAAGCCGGTGGCATCATGCAAAACCACATCGGGACGCAGCCCCGTGATTTCTGCCACATGACTTGTCACGCCCGGACACAGGTAGCCCGTGCAGGTGCAAAGAAACAGGGCATCAAGGTCGTGAGGCGGGATCTTTGCGGCTTGCATCACCTTTTCAAGCGCCGTGGAGGCCAGGCGGGGGGCCTCGGTCTCAAAAGCCTCGTTCAGACCCTGGGCATCCAGCCCAAACACCCGGGGAGGTTCCACCGCGAAATGCCGGGTCTCAATTCCTGAGTTCCCCAACAACACGGTTTCCAAAATCCGCGCACCACGCCGTGTGATTTTTTTCATGGCGGGACTGGTGCGGATCATCTCCCAGACTTCGGGTTGTGTCATTCTATGACGGGGAAAAGCACTGGAGATGGAATCGAGAACCATGAAATGTTTGGGTGATGGGTTTATCGCAAGAGACTGAAGACCGTTCCAAGCGGAACCATCCCACTGCGGATGCAGACACTCAGAAGGACCTGTCCGGTCGAATGCGTCAAGAAAGGATGAAGCATCATCGCGATTTGGAGGCGGGTCCGAAATTGCCGGCGGGTGCGCGATTCCAAGCGCCCAAGGGCCACCTCCCACGAAGTTTTGCCTGAGCTGTAATTGCTGATTTCTTCCACAGCCATGAGAGCCCCCTCAAACGCCATCGACATGCCATTGCCTGCAAAGGGGGGAATGATCGCACGGGCATCCCCCACGGTGGCCGTGGATTTTGCGCTTTGCCAACCCGGCCGAAAGGCCGAGACACCCACAAGGCTCCCCGGGACTTGGGTTGCAGATCTTAGCCGGGCCGCAAGTGACGTCAACTTGGCTGCCATCACGGCTTCCGCCAGCAAATCCAACTTCCGTGACGCTTTCAGGGATCCCTCGGGAAAAAGCCCGCACGCATTCACCCGCCCCCCCTCCACGCGGCAGAGCCCCAAGTAGGCCCCCTGTCCCATGTGCATCTCCAGATCGGCTTCAAGCTTCAAATCTTCGTAATGAGCCTTCAGGCCCACGGCTCCGCCTTTCGTCGCGGGACGGCCCCCACACCACAAAAATCCCTCGCGAGGGACGTCAGGCAGGCGGGAATTTTCGTGGATCATCGCACCCGCACTCTCAAGCGCGGTTTTCATGCGCAGGTCCAAAGAATGACGCGAAAGCGCCAGTGCCGGTTTCGGTAGCCGGGATTTGAGGATTCGCCCGCGGGGGCGATACCATGTCATGGTCTCCAACTTCAGCGCATCCGACAAGCAGGGCAGAACTCCCAACCGGCTCAACACGTCCTCCGAAACACCCGAGATAAATTCCCCGCACACGCGATGACGAGGATAGGCACCCGCCTCATGCAATTCCACGGGCACGTTGTTGGCACTCAAGCCAAGCCCCACCGAGAGGCCTGCCAAGCCCCCCCCGCCAATTGTGATCACTCGCGCCATGCCTTGAATCTCAACGTGCCGCGCCAGTCAACGGTTTCGGAAATTGTCCACGCACGGCCAAGTCCCAGCAGTGGCCCCAATTCTCCCGGCAAAAAGCCGGCGCGAATACTTGCCCGCATATCATGCCGGGTGACTCGACCCACAAACGGAAGCAAAGGCATACACAGCCCGAGACTCGTTTGGGTTCTCAGGGGTTCGACAAAAAGCATCAAATGACGATGCCCGAGAAGCGCCCCGAGTTTTTTCAGCCCCGGCTCATCGAAATGATGAAGAATCAGTGCCCCCACCACGGCCATGGCCGAACATGCAGGCAAGGACTCAAAAAAATCCCCGGAAATCCACCGGAGCCCCTCGGGCGGGTCCAACGGGGAGGGCGCAAAATCCAGCCCCGTGACATCGTCCACCACACGGGCCAAGCGCCTGCTCAGGTGTCCCTCGCCAGCCCCCAGCTCCACGACCGAATGGCTCTCCAAACAACTCGTTCGCAAACGCTTCTCAATCCATGCGGAATTGCCCAAAAACCAATCAAGAAACTGGAGGTCCTTGCGACTGCGCCTGGCCTCGGGATCTTCGGGGGGTAACCCATCCAAAATCTCGGGGACGATCACCCGCGAGGCAAGCCCACCAAAAATCACGGGTGGAGATGAATGACGCAAATCATTCAGGCACCCAGCAACCACACCAGATTGCCGTTTGTGGGGCGAATTTTTGTGCAGGGGAAATCATAATCCCCGGAAAACACGTTTTTCAGCATCTCGTCTTTCCCCTTGCTGTTCACAAGGAAACAGACCTGACGGGCCGCGTTGAGGAGGGGATAGGTCATCGTGATGCGGTGGGTTTCAAATTTGGGAACATAATTTGCCACGACCCACGCCTTGGATTCTTGCAGAGCTGCGGTTTCAGGGAACAGGGAAGCCGTGTGTCCGTCATCACCCATGCCCAAAAGAATCAAATCATGACGGTAAATCGGAGCCTCTCCGGCCTGCTTCCGCAGATCGTGTTCATACCTCGCAGCCGCAACCTCCGGAGCTTCCTCGGCTTGAATCCGCAAAATGTTTTCCGCAGGGATCGGCGCGTGATCAAAGAGCGACTCTTTGGCCATGCGATAGTTGCTCTGACTATCATCCGGAGGAACACACCGCTCATCCCCGAAGGTGAAGACCCACTTGCCCCATGCCGCGTCGGTTTTTGCAAGAGCCTCGTAAACCGGGCGGGGGGTATTTCCCCCGCTCAGCGCCAGACGGAAAACTCCGCGTTCTAAAATGGCCGTGTCCGCCGCCCGCTCAATGAGAGCCCGGGCATCGCGGAGAAAATTGTCGGAGTGAAGGATTTCTGGGTGCATCGTTTTACATGAGTCTTGCAGGAACGGAAAACTCTAGCCGACCACCTCCCCGTGCGAAAGAGGAAATCGACACCGCCGTCAGCGAGGCTTTCCGGACATGCACCCCGCCAGAGGACTCGATGCCAAGAATCCAGGAAATCGCCTCCCCAAAATCCGGCTCATGTCCCACCAGAACCACCATCGGCAGTTCCCGAAACGCCTCCAATTCTTGAAAACAGGATTCCGCCGACATCCCGCAGCCCAACCACCCACCTGTCTTCAGCCCGACCCTTCCCACCTTGGCACAAAGCGCCTCAGCCGTCTCTCGGGCACGAACCACCGGGCTCGCAATCACAAGGTCCGGCTCCAGACCCCCCCTCAAAAAAAACATTCCCACCTTCTCCGCCTGGGCCATTCCCTTCGGCGTCAATCGCCGGGAAAAATCATCCGCAGCA
>JBBECL010000007.1:0-8937 GCA_040881805.1 Terrimicrobiaceae bacterium
CAGATGGAAATTTTTCGGGATCGGCTGATTGCGACCAAGTATCCGGGCGTGACGAGCGAGACTTCTCTCGATGCGTTGCGCCAACGGGTCATTCTTGCGATTCAATGGGAGAACGCAGCTCGGATTGTGAACGCCGCGCCACCCGGATCATTACCTACCGGATGGATCTCGGTTCCCTTTAAGGCCACCAGCATTGGATATCCTGGAGAAGTCTGGATTGGCACCAAGCCGTTTGCCAGGCCGGAGGCTCCCTTTGTTGCCGAATACGACGTTCGTTTCTCCGGGGATAGTGGAGCCTTTGCGGAGTTTCTGCTTACGGACAAAGATCGAACGACCTACCTGACACGATTCACAATCAATCCCGAAACGTTTTCAGAAATGCCGCAAAATACGTGGGTTCGAGTCCGGGTCAAATATGATCCAACTGCCCGGACAACGTGTCATGCCATCGGAGCCGACGCCGAGTGGAGTGATCCGGTTCCATTCGAAGACGTTCCCGTCGTCGGCGATGAGTCCTCCTTGACCGCCATCGTCATGGCGGACCCGCGATACAGTGGTCTCGAGGTCCGCAGAATTGCCGTTCAATCCGAAACTCAACCCACCGAAACTCCGTAACCCTCCTCCCCATATCATGACCAAAAACCTATCCACATGTGCCGTGTTGACGGCCGCTCTTCCACTCGTTGGAATGGTAGCACCAACAGTGTTCGCCGCCGAAAGTGAAGCGAGGCGACCCAATGTCCTTTTCATTGTGATTGACGATCTTAATGACTGGGTGGGCGCGCTCGACGGACACCCCAATGCCTTGACGCCAAACATCGACCGACTGGCCCGGAAGGGTGTCGTTTTTCTCGATGCACACGCCAGTTCGCCAATTTGCGGGCCATCGCGGGCGGCTTTGCTATCGGGCATCCGCGCGAGCACAAGCGGACTCCACGATAACCTGACGTCGTTCACCGATCATCCCAAGCTCGTCGAAAACGAAAATCTGCCGCAATTTTTCAAGCGCCTTGGTTACCGCACCTACGGGGCAGGCAAGGTGTTTCACGAATACTATCCACAATTCTGGGACGAATCGACAGACAAGGGTCCCCGGATGTACAAAGCCGGTCAACCGAAGCAGAACGGATTGGAGATTGCCGGGATTTTTGACTGGGGTCCGCTGGATCTTCCGGAGGAAAAGTTCGATGACTACCGTGTGGCCCAGTGGGCGATCGATAAAATCAATGCGCCCGGTGACGCCCCGTTCTTTCTTGCCTGCGGGATTTACCTGCCGCATCTGCCATACTACGCGCCCCGGGCATACTTTGACAAATTTCCGATCGAGGATATCGCCAGGCCTGAAATCAAACCCGGTGATACCGACGATCTACCGAAAAAGGCATTATCGATCGTCTACAACAAGTATCAGGACGTCATCCGCGAATGGGGGAGTGAGATTCATTTGGACGCCGCGCGTGCGTATATGGCGTGCACAAACTTTGCCGATGCCCAGGTCGGGCGCGTTCTCGACGCGCTGAAGGCGAGTGGCAAAGCGGATAGCACGATTGTGGTCCTATTTGGTGACAATGGGGTCCACCATGGCCAAAAGAATTATTGGCACAAAGACACGCTTTGGCGTCAGAGTACCCGGGTTCCGTTAGTAATTTATGTTCCGGGTATGGCGGGAAATGGAACGCCGACGACCCGGGTGGCGAGCTTGATCGACATATATCCAACGCTGGCAGACCTCCTCGGCGTCGAGGCTCCGCAGCACCTTGAGGGTCGAAGCCTGAAACCGCTGTTGGAGAATCCGCAACAGGACTGGCCCTATTCAGTAGTCACAAACCGTCGACCAGGGGAATATGCGATTCGGAACGGCAAATGGTGCTACATCAACTATGGCTCCGGATCCGAAGAACTGTACGACCGCGTCAAGGATCCTCAGGAGTGGACGAACCTCGCCAACCAACCGGAATTCGCCGAAATCAAGACCCAATTGTCCAAAGAGGCTCCCGCGAGTGGAAACCAATAACAATACAATAATATTTGCCCCTTATGGTTTGCTCTCCTTGGTTGCACTGGCCGTCGTGGCCTGATGCGGATTGGCTGGTGATGCTGAGACTTAGGACGGAAGACTCCAACGGCAATCGTTCGCAGGGTATCCTGGTTCCAGCGTCTGAGGTGCCCGCCGAGGTTACGAACGTTGTCGCGACCGGTGTGGATGGCGGATTGGAATTTTCGTGGGAGCGAGCTGAGGATCCGGCGGGTGGTTTTCGGATCACGAGCCCGATGCATGGTTTTGAGGCGGTTGATCTTCCGCCGGGCGATCGGGCGGCTCGCCTTGATGGGCTCGAAAATGCCAGACTTTACCAGTTTCAACTGGAGGTTGTTGACCGTGACGGCCAGGCATGGCCCGGCCCGGAAATTCGGGCGATGGCAGGAGAAGGAGTTGCGATTCCGAGCGATGCGTCGGCATGGTGGACGTTTGATGAGAGCGCGATTCGGTCGGGCTATTCGATCGGAGATGAATCCGGCAATGGAAACACCCTGTTTGTCGGAAACGACAAGGTATCGTTGGTGGACGGAGTTTTGGGCAAGGCGCTGCAATTTGATGGGGAAACCGCCTACGCAAAGGTGCTTTCGCCGACTCCGCTGGCGATTGGCACGGGTGGTTTTGCGGTTTCGTTTTGGATTCGCCAGGTGGCAACACCGAACATGACGCAACGGGTATTTGAGTTCGGTGGCACGGGCGAGCCGGGGCTTAGCATTATGGCAAATGACACCGACGTGCGCGTTCTCTTTACCGCTGGTGAGACGCGTTACGCTCCATTTTATCGCGGCCTTGAAATGACCAACAAGTGGATGCACGTGGTGGTAAACGTGGATCGTGCGGGAGACCTGTCCATCTGGGTGAATGGCGAGCGGTTGGTGGCGGAGGACATTTCCGTTGAAGCGGATGTTGAGATCGCCGCTGCGCCCTACCTGCATCTTGGCCGATTCAAGAACGCCACGAACCCAAAGCACAACTGGCCGGGTGACCTCGACCAAGTCCGGATTTTCCAGCGAGCTTTGACGCCAGCCGAAATTGACGCGCTGGCAGCCGAGGGGAATTCTGGATCTTAGAAAAACCAAAAAACGTAGCTATGAAAATCCCTTTCACTTACCCGAGATATTCACTCCGTGCTGTCCTATTCGAGACCGGCACTTCGGTTCAACGCTGCGGTTCAATATTCCTGACGCTGCTGGTAGGCGCGGTCGCTGGCTGTGATTTCAGAGCTGAGCCGGAAAATGTGACGACGGAAGTCGTGGCGGAAGTTGTTCCGGTTGAGGGATCAGGTCACAAGTTCCACGTAGCACCAGATGGTCGGGATGAAAACCCAGGCACTGCTGAGGAACCGTTTGCGACGCTTGAGCGCGCGCGTGATGCGGTTCGCGAGGTTCTGCCGAAAATGTCGGAAGATATCGTGGTTGAGGTAGCCCCGGGGAACTATTTCCGCACGGAACCATTTGTGCTTGGGCCGGAGGATTCGGGGCGTGACGAGCATCGGGTGATTTATCGGGGAACAGGTGAGCCGGGCTCCGCCCGACTGATCGGGGGCCAGCGGATCACCGGGTGGAAACCGCTGGGCGGCGGGGCCTTTCGGGTAAAGTTGCCGCCTGGTGTCGTTGCGCACACCTTGTATGAGAACGGAAGTCGCGCATGGCGGGCCAGATTTCCGAACTATAAATTCGATGCACGATTCCCACTCTCCGCCGCGCCTTATCTGACGACCGTAAGTGGAACAACCAACAGCTTTATCTGGAAAGAAGGGGCTCTGGAACCGATCAAGGACGTCGTGCTGAACAATGGGGCCAATGTCGTTTTGTGGCCGTGGGGCTATGCGGACTGGCATAAGACACCGCGGCGGATCGAGGGGATCGATCACGCAAAAAGGCAGATTGAAGTTGAAGAGCTAAAGACCAACATCGGCAAGCAAGCACGCTTCTTCATTGAGGGTGCGCTGGAATTGCTGGATGCGCCGGGCGAGTTTTATTTCGATCCTGCGACCAGCGAATTGACCTACTGGCCACGGTTCGGGATGCCGGATGAGGTGGAGATTATCGTGCCGATGGTGAAAAGCATTGTCTCGCTCGAGGGTGCGTCGGTGGACGATCCGGTGACCCACGTGACGATTGAAGGATTTACGATGGCGTGCACGGACACGTTTGCGGCTATGGAAGGCACTACGATGTTCCCGTGGTCGGAGACTTCAGTGGGGCCGCACGGGATCATTCAGCTCCGTTACACGGCGGACGTCGAGATTCGCAATAATCATTTGCGTGGATCCGGGATGAACGGGATTTACTTTGAACGCTCCAATAAGCGTGACCTCATTTTTGGAAACTGGATTGAGGACAGTGGGATTTCCGGGATCGTGCTGGCTTATCATCGGCAAATGCGGCAGTTACCGAAGGACATCAACGAAGATAACGTGATCGAGAACAATCTCATCGAGGGAATGGGTTCCGTGGCGGTGGATAGTGCGGGAATCAATATCTGGGGCGGGCTCCGCAATACGGTGCGGAATTGCGTGATAATGAATGGTGCCCGGTATGGTATTAGTATGCGGGGCCCCTACACACAGTTGCGCCCAGGTGATGACAAGGCCGATATGAAAAATACGAATCGGCCCCTTGCCGAGCACAACCTGATCACGCACACGCGGATGGCGCGACTCGCGCAGGATAGCGGGGATACGGCCGCGCTCCACCTGGCGGGAATCTCGAGTCGCTCGCACCATCCGGTGAACACGATGGAGCAGTTGATCATCGAGGACATCGCTGCACACCCGTCGATGAAGGATTGTCCGCCCAACGGGATCTTCTTCGACTACACCGAGGGCGTCACCGATCAGGTACTCCGCAATATCGAAATTCTCGAAACGCCGAATCCGTTTCGGACGAATAGGACGGATATTCGACACACTTACGATAACGTGAGTTGGAAGGATGATTTTGACGCATCCCGCATGGATCGCGACAAGATCGGGTTACTCAAGGACTTTCCCGCCAATTATGGGCGCCCGGCGGAAGTCGCAGCACCCAAGGTGACTGAGACGGAGGTTGATGGGGTCAGGAAGTTGAATGTTGAGTGGACGGCTCCCGAAGATTCGGATTTGGCAGGCGTTTGGGTTACGGCGTTCGGTGAGCCCGAAATTGCGCCGATCTTTGTTGCGGCCGCTGAGGATGCCGTCACTTTATCAAAACCCGTCGCGGACAGGTTAGTGATGCTTCTCCTGCAAACACAGAATGACTTCGGCACGCGGTCCGATGGCATTCTCATTCCGGCGGCCGAGGAGCCATCGGCTGTGGGCAATGTTGTGGCGACCGGTCGTGCGGGCGCGGTGGAAGTGAGTTGGACGAGTCCTGATGATGAGATTGCGGGTTTTCGGGTTGTTGCTGATGCACCCGGAATTGATCCAGTTGACGTTACTGTCGGAGAGACCAAGGCTGTGATCAGCGGCCTCACCGATGGCAAGTCGGTGGCTGTCCGGGTTGACGTCGTGGACCGGGACGGCCAAGTGTGGACCGGGCAGGAGATCAAGACAGCCGCCGGTGAGGGTGTGCCGGTGCCGACGGATGTGGCGGCCTGGTGGACGTTTGACGAAACCCAACTGACCGAGGGTCAATCGATTGGCGATGAGTCCGGAAATGGCAATACGCTCTTTGTCACGGGAAATGGGGTCGAGCCAACTGAGGGTCGGGTCGGTGGCGGATTTAAACTCAACGAAGGCACGGGTTCGCTGCGGTTGTTGGATGGTACTAAACTGGCCATGGGGACCGGTGACTACGCGGTTTCGCTTTGGATCAAACGCACGCCGTCAACGGCGATGTCGGGCCGCATCTTCGATTTTGGTGCAGGGAGCCGCGGTGAATGGGAACATTGGGGGCAACCAGCCACTAATTCACCAGGAGGTGGACTCTTGATTTCGTCCGGAGACAACGGAGTTTCGGCCATGCTGAATGATGGAACCCGGACCTATAATCTGAAGGCGGATGGTCTGTCGCTATGTGACCAGTGGCACCATGTCGTGGTGAACGTGAGCCGCGACCAAATGGTCACTCTGTGGGTGAACGGAGAACGTAGCGACTCCGTGCGGGTCACGGAATCAAAGAACAGGGACATTCAACCTGCAGAGACGCTTTTTATCGGAAAGTCCGGAATGATGGACCATGCAAACCTCAACTGGGCGGGCGTCGTGGATCAACTGCGTGTCTACCGGCGCGCACTAAACAATGACGAGATCGCGGCACTCTATTTGGAGGGAGGAAGTGCCGGGCAATGATGTGCGGACGGATCGAAACTACCGCAGCGAGTAATGCCGTTCGATTGCTCAACCAGATCATACGAAAATACATTTTAGCCGCACCCGCAAGGGTCGGTAGGTGGTATGTTCCCGGCAAGGAGCGGCAAGGTGAAGAAATGCGAGGGTGTTCCTCTCCGAAGCGATTCCGCGGCAGGATGACGCGGAAAACGTCCGGTTTTGGAAGATGAATCTTGTCGCGCACCAAGTTGTTTTTGGGGCATGGTATCACTCTGACGCCATCATCCAATGAATGGGTCTTTCCCCTGAACCAAACCCAAGCGATGAACTATGTCTCACACGCTCAACTCCTTGTTCTTTTGCAACGCAGAAATCTTGCGCATCCTGCGTGGCCGTCGAAGTTTGTTGTCGGCCATTGGGGCCGTTTTTGCGACCGTGTCTTCGGCGATTACTGCTATCGGTGCGGAAACTTCGGTTCGTTTTGACGGAGAATACATCCCTGACCACAGTCTCATTGAACACAGTGGCATGGGATGGGAAGTATGGACACCTGATTTCGCCAGTCCGGTTGTCAATTTGGATTCTGATGGCCGGGTGGGAGCATTTTCCAGCGGCAACGAATTGCGCGCGATTTTGAAGATCGATCAGTTTGACCCCGTGGCGGGACCGATCCGCATGGAGTTTGAGGCTGTCATTCCCGATGCCCCTCCGCATTTCGCGAGCTACGTTCAAGTTGGGTTGGGTGAGACCGGAGAAAGGTTTGTGACGAACACAAATCCGGTGATCACCCTTTCGGTGGACGGGTTGCTGTGTGCGGCCGAGATTGGCATCGAAGCCCCGTCAGTTCAGAAAGCGTACGTTGATGGAGCACTCTTCCGTCCAGAGCCCAATAAACCTATCCGCGTTCGGTGTGATTTCGACTTCAAAGCCAATACAGCAACCATCGCGGTCTCCCAAGATGGCGCTGTCCTCTTCCGAGGACAGGGTACCGTTTACTATCGAGCCGCTGGCAACCTATGACAGAATCTACCTTCGGATGGGGAACTCGCCTCAAGTTGGCGTCTATTCTCTCTCGGTCAGCCAACGGTGAAGCGGCGACGGAGGTTTGGTGAGGGTCAGGTCTTGGTCACCCACGGGCTGGCGGGAACGTTGGGGCTTAGTTTGAGGCCGTTTTCCCACGAGGTGAGCATGGCGCGATGGGCGTCAAGATCGGTTTGGAATTTTGGGTCAATGGCCAGGTTCGTGGTCTCACCGGGGTCGGCGACCAGATCGAAGAGTTGTTCATTCGTGCTGCCGTCGTAAGTGATGAACTTAAACCTGGCGCTGCGCACTGCGCGTCCGGCTCCGGCCAGGGTGGGAGGGTTGACGCCTTTGCTGGGTAGGGCAGCTTCATTCTCCTCAATGACGATGCAGTCGCGGTCGATGACGGCGGATGGATCCTGGATGGCAGCAGAGATATCGCGGGCGTGAGTGAGGTTGTCGGGGGCCGGGATGCCAGCCTGGGCACAGAGCGTGGGAAAGAGGTCAATCCCTGAGACAATGGCGGACGTGTTGTGTTTGGCGGTGGTCTGCCCGGGCACGCGAAAAACGAGCGGCACTCTGGCAGCGGAATCGTAGAGGAAGCCTTTGCGGACCATTTGATGTTCCGCCATGCCTTCGCCATGGTCGGACGTTAAGACGACAAGGGTGTCGTTTTCTGCGCCGGACTCACGGAGGGCGGCCAGCACGCGCCCGATTTCGGCGTCGACCATTTCGACCTGACGGTAATACGACCAGAGGTAGTAGCGCCAATCCTGCTCGTTCCACTTTCCGTTGGTTGGCTGTTGCTTGGTCCGGATGGCGATTTGTTGTTTCGATTCTCCGAGATCGGGGGGAGAAAAATTTTTGGGCAGAGGCGGGAGATCGGTGAGTTTGGCGAGGTTCGGGTAACGTTTGGCGCGATCGGCGGATTTTGTATTGATGGAAAGCCAGTGGCAAATGTCATGGGGATTCACAAGCGAGCAGACCATAAGAAATGGCTTTGTCTCGTTGGCGGGTCGGTTGAGAAGCCAAGCTTCGCACGCTCGTGCGACAGTGGAATCCGTCGGGCTTCCCCGGTGGCCATAGCCAGCGGCCAGAACTTCGAATCCGCGAACATTGTAGGTATTGCTCTGGGGAAGATGGTATTTCCCGGCGTAGACGCATTGGTAGCCACCTTCTTTTGCGAACCAGTCGCCCAGCGAGGGGAGATCGCGGTCAATTTTTCCGCCGGAGTTCTGGTGCGTTGTATTCACGTAGACGCCGGCTTCGGTCGGCATCAGCCCGGTGAGGAGCGCGGACCGGCATGGCATGCAGACCGGGTTTGGGCAATAGGATTTATCGAACGTGGTGCCGGAAGCCACGAGTGAATCCATGTGAGGCGTCTTAAGATGGGGGTTGCCAAGGGCGGCGATAGCGCCCGCATGCTGTTGATCGGTAAGGATGAAAAGAATGTTTGGCTTCCGGGCGGGAGCGTCAGGCGCTGCGTGCAGGCCGGATGGGCGCACGACGGTGGCACCGGCAACGGAAAGTCCGCTCAGCCCAAGGGTTCGGAGGAATTCACGGCGTTTCATGGATATCAGCTTTTCAAAGGGTTGGGGAGCCTTGCCTCAGTCGCGAGGTAGGGTGAAAG
>JBBECL010000008.1:0-8916 GCA_040881805.1 Terrimicrobiaceae bacterium
ACCATGAAGCAACTGAAGGGCATGAAGGATAGGAGTTTATATCCATTCATGCAGATCATGAACCTGCCCCCAGAAGATGAAACTATTTGTCTATTTCTATGCCTGCTTTCCCGGTATCTCCTTCATGCCCCTTCATGCGCTTGTAGGTAAATTCTCGATTTCTTGTCTTTGAACTGCGGGATTTCAGACAAAAACCGAGCGCCATCAAAAATGTCTTGATCCACATACCAAATACCGTTCATATACACGGCATGTTGACGATTCCTTTCGAAAACACACAGAAAAGCTCCCCGGATTTGCTTGGCCACTATGAGGATCTGCTTGACCAGCGGCACGTTCCGGCAAAGGCAAAGCACTGGAAGACAACCACCGCACTCAGGGAAGGGAGGCAACCCCGATGCGAGCAACACGACCGCTTCCCCCTACATCTCGCGACTCACTGCCAGAAACTCAAGAAGAGGTCAGCTGAATCTGCGAAGCCGTCCGCTCGGCTGTACGAAGCCCTGATGCGCAAATATCCAAACGCATCAAAAGAATGGCCGTGGCAGCACATATTTCCGTCTGCAACCCTCTGTCCGCACCCGCGAACCGGAAGAATCGCCAGATACCACGTACATGAAGCATCCATGCAGCGCCAATTTAAAGAGGCCGTACGCAAGGCCGCCATCTCAAAACCCGCCACTTGCCATACCCTGCGACACTCGATCACTCCGCTGCGCTTCGGTGGCCTCCCGGCGACACAAGCGACTTACCCTCCCCTAAGTAAGCGCTATCGCGCGGGTGTTGCTACCCATCTTCTAGAAAGCGGCATTGATATCCGAACAGTTCAAGACCTGCTGGGTCATACGGACGTCTCGACCACAATGATTTATCTGCATGTTCTGAAGCGCCCAGGTGCCGGCGGGCCAAGCCCATTGGACCTCGCTTAATCATTTGGTCTGACTGACATTTTATTTTTTCTTGAGCAGGGGTCTCCGTGTGGCTAAAAAAGTCCAATCAAACGCCATGGACGAAGTCTGCCCTTCAGTGCGGCATTTGTAGGAGTTATGCCGCGTGCGGCATTTTACCTACAATTGCCGCGTGCGGCTCAATAATACTGTTCGGAAAATATAAATTGACACCCTTTCCGGTATATTTATTCTCCTTTTGTGGAGTTTGAGTATGATCCTGCCAAAAGCAAAATTAATCTTGAGAAGCACGGTATTGATTTCGATCATGCGCAGCTTCTTTGGCTTGATGACCAGCGCATTGTGGTTCCTGCTCGCTCGATCACAGAACCAAGAGAAGCGATCATCGCACAGCGTGATGGAATATTTTGGACAGCAATCTATACGCTACGAGGGGATTCGATCCGCCTCATATCAGTAAGGAGATCAAGAGATGAAGAACGAGAAGGCTACAATAACCGCTGAGGAATTAGACCGACGCTTTGACGACGGCGAGGATATTAGCGATTTCCTTGACTGGGGCAGTGCGCGTCGGCCCGGTCTCCAACCAAGAAGGGTCAATGTCGATTTGCCAAGCTGGATGATCTCCGAGCTTGATAAGCAGGCTTCTCTCATAGGAGTTACCCGCCAATCCATTATTAAAGTGTGGTTGAGTGAGAGAATCAAAACAGAAAAATCCGAACAAGGCGGTCCACTCAACGCTCACCCGCGTCACGCCTGATGCTTGCTCGTTCCTCGCGGCATCAGTCGCGCCACGGGCAAGCGTGAGTGACCTTGGACGTCTAGCCAAGAAATATGTCGCATTTCACGCTTTCATTCATATTCCTTGGTCTCGCTATTCTGACGACAATTCTCAGTATTCCGCTCATCCTACGAAGGATTCCGATGAACCGTTTTTATGGAGTTCGTTTTCCTGAAGCATATCACTCTGATGAAAACTGGTTTGATCTCAATGAATATGGCGGAAGGTTGCTTCTTGGCGCCTCTATAGTCATTTATCTTGTGGCCTTTGCCGGCTTCGCTATTCCTACGGATTATGAGTTCCGTCTTGTCTATTCACTTGCTGCGCCGGGAGTCATTATTGCCATGCTAATTTTCATGACAGTTAAACTCCTTTTTTATGCTCGATTTTATGGTAAAAACAAAAAGGGCCAGTCGACCTAATCCCTGTCCCTTCGGGACTTTCGGCACCGCTCCTGCTGAT
Organism: Terrimicrobiaceae bacterium; assembly: GCA_040881805.1. GTDB lineage: Bacteria > Verrucomicrobiota > Verrucomicrobiia > Chthoniobacterales > Terrimicrobiaceae > JAJTZA01. Next base: position 2,152 of record JBBECL010000008.1, read on the forward strand.
TCCGCTTCGCGGGCAGGAGCAGTGCCGAAAGCAAGCAGGGATAGGTCACTGGGGTCTAGCCACAAAAATGTCGTTTTGACCCCGACCATTTTTTCTGCGATACTCCACCCATGACAGCAACATTCGAAGAAATCACGCGGACTGCACTGCAATTGCCTGTGAGACAGCGTCTTGCACTGGCAGGATTCCTCCTCGAAACCGAGGATATTTCTTCGGATCCCGACGTCGATGCCGCATGGGACGAAGAAATTCAAGCCAGAATCAAGGCGGTGGACAGTGGTTCTGTGACGGGGATTTCATACCAGGACGTCATGCTTGAGGCAGAGAAGCGTCTGGCTCCATGAATGTCATCTTTCTCCCCGAGGCCAAGGATGAGTTTCTCGATGCGATTGCATATTACGAAGAAGCCCGATGCGGCCTTGGCGAACGATTTAAGGAAGAAGCAGATCGCTGTATCCTTTGGATTGCTGATCACCATGAGCTCTATCGAATCCGGCCAGCAGGATACCGACGAATCAATCTGCGGGCTTTTCCATACCACATTCCCTTCATAACGAGAAGTTCTACTCTCTGGATATTGGCTATGGCACACAGTTCTCGAAAACCCGAGTATTGGATCACTCGGCAAGAAAAAATGGGCTAACAATAAAGGGTGTAGCGGAGGCGAGGAACGAGCCCTCCGACTGCACCCATCGTTGAACAAGCCCGGTTGGTAAAAGGCGGGCGTCTATGCGGTTTATGTTTGGATCGTGGCGCTCGTGAGTGACGCCAAAGCTTGTTGAGTCATTTCGTATTTTAACTCAGTGCGCATTCGTGGGGCGGTGGATGTCCTAATTGGCTGAAAAGGGGGGATGTATAAAACCTTATTCTTAGTGATGGTGGTCCTTTTTATTATTCTTGGACACAAGTCAGCGCGGCCTGATCGGTGGTTTTCGAATAAGCTTTCTGTTTTGAAGATGTGGTGATGTGTCACGCGTGGGAATGGGGATTTTTGTGGCGGGTCGCGCCCGAGCTTCCAGAGGGCCAAAAGTCGCACGATGGAAATCATTTCTTTTTTGCAGGAAGGACACAGGGGGGCGGGTTTGGGTTCCGGAGGGTCGTCGGGACCAAGGAGGAGTGTCAGCAGGCAATCTCTGATTAAACTGTGGGTATCGGAGAGTATTCAGCAAGAGCATCAGAATCAAAAAAGTTCATCGAGCGCATCGACCTAACCCCTACAAGCTGGCACTCGGGCTGCTAAAGCACCCCGACCGCCAGCTTTCCGGGGCAGGTGATCGCGGGACGGTTCGGCAAAAAATAATTCTTGCGGCCAGCTGCAGAGAAACTTTCGGCGCTGGAGACCGTTGATATCATCCCAACTTCTGGTCAACGGCCCATTCACTGGGAACCAGAGGCAGTTGGCCATCGATGTTGGGCAGGAAAAAGAACGCATAGGGAGCATCGGCGGGCACCCAGCCGAAAAGTTCTTTGGTGACCCGGTCTTTGATTTTGGGATCGCGCTCGATATACGAAAGGTAGGTGGTGGGCCCGTCTCCGGTTTTGATTTTTGCGGGAGTCTTTTTGGACTTTGAGGTTGCAGGCTTAGGCGCTGGCACTGCCGCGGTTTCCAGGACCCACAGTGCGGCGGGAGCATTCAGGGCCATCGCTGCCGAAAGCTCGGAGGGGGTCAGTGCAACCATCGGCCCGCGTTTCCGCACCAGAGCCATGTAGCGGGCGATGTCATTGATGTATCCCACAATGATGTCAAACGCGCCCAGAGGGTAGGAAAACGCCTTCTCGCCCGAATGGTTCAACCCGAGAAGATTGGTTGTCAGAACCGGCTTCCCAAGCAAGCGATCCACTTCGGACTTTTTGGATGCAAGAATCATTGGCCTTGCTTACCCCGCACCTCCCCTCATCTCAATCCCTTTTTTGAGGGGGGCGTCATTCGAGTCCGATGAAAAGTGGGGAAGCGCTTCTGAGGATGCCGGCGGGAGGTCAACGTTCCCAGGGCCAGTGACCTCCCCCGGTTTTCATCGTATCCCGCGGGTGGTTGGACAGTCTTATTGCACATTGGCGGGTCTCACGGCACAATGTCGGGCTTTGATGAAGCCATACCACGACCTCTTACGCCTTGTTCTTGAGAAAGGAAAATTCAAGGCCGACCGCACCGGCACGGGCACGTATTCGGTGTTTGGGGCGCAGGAGCGTTTTGATTTGCGGGAGTCGTTTCCCCTTGTGACCACCAAAAAGCTGCACCTGCGTTCGATCATTCATGAACTGCTTTGGTTTTTGAAAGGCGACACGAACGTGGCCTATCTGCATGAACACCACGTGACGATCTGGGACGAGTGGGCCGGGGAATCCGGCGACCTCGGGCGGATCTACGGGGCGCAGTGGCGGGATTGGCAGGGGCCGGATGGAACGAAGGTGGACCAGATCGCGCGGTTGGTGGACGAGATTCGCAAAAATCCGGACAGCCGGCGGTTGGTGGTCACGGCATGGAATCCTGCGGAGTTGCACCTGATGGCGCTTTCCCCGTGTCATGCCATTTTTCAGTTTTATGTCCAGGATGGGGAGTTGAGTTGTCAGCTTTACCAACGCAGCGCCGACCTGTTTTTGGGGGTGCCGTTTAACATCGCTTCGTATGCGTTGCTAACGCTGATGGTTGCCCAAGTCTGCGGATTGAAACCCGGCGAGTTCGTCCACACGTTTGGGGATCTCCACCTTTATGCCAATCACTTGGAGCAGGCCAAAGAACAACTCCGCCGCGAACCGCGGCCGTTGCCAATCATGCGCCTCAATCCTGCGGTGAAAGAGATTGATGCCTTCCAGTTCGAGGATTTCGCATTGATCGGGTATGACCCCCACCCTGCCATCAAGGCCCCGATTGCCGTATGAGAAGCGGTCCTGTCCGAGGCATGATCGCCATTGCTGCCATGACACCCTCCCGCGTGATCGGGGCCAAGGGGGGGATCCCCTGGCATTATTCCGAGGATTTGAAGTTTTTCAAGCGGACCACCTTGGGTCATGTGGTGGTGATGGGCCGCACGACGTATGCGTCCCTTGGCCGGCCCTTGCCCGGCCGGGACAATTGGGTGTTGTCGCGCGGCCCGTCGTTGCCGGATGTGCGGACTTTTGTGTCACCTTCTGAACTCCCGGAACCCCCTCCTGACAAAACGCTCTTCGTGATTGGCGGTGCCCAGATTTACGAACTCCTTTTGCCATGGTGCTCCGAGATCCTGCTCACAAAAATCCGGAAGGACTACCCGGGCGACACCTTTTTTCCACAGTTCGAGGAGGCCTTCGCTCCGGCGAAGATCCTGCTGGAGAATCCTGATTTTGTGATTCAGCGCTACGTGAGACGCGCTGCCAACTCATGAAAAAAATCCCGGTCTCCGGCGTGCAGGCACCACTGCAAAATCCCTTCGCCGCTTTGGAGCCCTCCACGTTTCCCGAAGCGGCACCATCCCCGGCACCGTCCCCGGCGCCCATCGCCGCACCCCCCAAGGAAAAACGTCATCGTGTGGTCATCCGTCGGGAAAAATCCCAGCGGGGCGGAAAAACGGTGGTCGTGGTCTCCCAACTTCCCACACACCTCGCACCCCCGGAAATTGAAAATCTTTTAAAAAAGGCCAAAAAGTCTTTGGGCTGTGGAGGCACTCTCACCGGTCGGGAGATCGAGCTCCAAGGCGATCAACCGGATCGTGTGAGGCAGTTTTTGGAGAACCTGGGATTCCGCGTGGCAGGCCCCTGAATCCCGCAGGTCAGGCGTCGATCATCCAAGCACGACCGCCCCTTCCCGAATCGCGGAAAAGGACAAGGCCTCCTCCAAAGAGCCTTGGGCAGGAATTCTGGCAAAAGGAATTCCATGTCCCCTCGCCGTGGTTTGCCAAATCGTGAAGTGGGTTCGATACGCGTCATGGTAGCGGCGCAGGTCGTCAGGTCGGAAAAAGTGGTCGGCGCGGGTCCCGGTTTCCACGTCCAACAGCTCGGTATTGCCCAGCCAATCAGGATCCTCTTCCGAAGAAGAAAAGGGGATCAGGAGAATCACCCGCCCCCCACCCGCAAGGAGTGGCATCAAAAGCGAGGCGGGGGAGGCCGGAAAAAGCAGGTCGCTCACAACCACGCGCAAAGACCCCGGCCGCCATGGGACACGCTGCACCGCCGGGGGGTCGTCACTGACGGGAAGAGTGATAGAATCCGCGGACCCCTCAAAAACCGACACGTCGCCACCGCCCACCCAAAAAACCCGAAGGGCCGCGCCGGCCCGCAGAGCGGATTCCGAGGAGAAATGGACCAACTCCAGAGCCCGCGTCGCTTTTTCCGCATCCACAAACATGGACGCGGAAGCATCCACCGCGACATCCACAAGCGGCCTCACTTCCTCGCGGTAAAGCTTCATCGTGTATTGGCCGCTTCGCGCGTAGGCCTGCCAATCGATGTGGCGGGGATCATCCCCGGGCACATAAGGCCGGTGATCCTGAAAATCAATCGAAGAGCCCGCATTGGAGCCTGGCACGTTTCCACTGGTCCGGCGGAGCCCCTGCTTCAGAGGCAGGGAGAGCTTTTCTGAAACGGCGCGGACCTTGGTTTTGTCAATGGAGGGAAGCTTCATGGCGCGCGGTGTAATGTCATGAGGTAGCTGTTGAACGGCGTGATCCCCCACATCGGAAAAACCCGGGCCTGCATTCCCGACGCCGCAGCCAACCGATCCAATTCCTCACGATCCGGGAACCCCACCGAACGAAAAGGAATCCAGCCACTGGCCCCCACAAACCACTCCTCCAGACAGGTGACCCGGTAGCGCCAGGAAGGATCTTTCAGCGTGACCCGCAAGATTCCCAAGCCATCGGGAGCAATCCGCCGGGCAAGATTTTCAAACAATTTTTGGCGATTTGTGGGATCAAAGTAGTGAAGCACATCCAGCATGACCACATCGCCATGATGGGCAGGCAGGGCCATGGCATCCCCCACCGCGAAGTCACATCCGGGGACTGCCTCTTGGGCGATAAGGATTTTTGTTTCATCCACATCCATGCCAGAAATCGGCGCATGATGCCCGCAGGCCCGCAGATAGGCGGCCAATTGACCCGCCCCACATCCAATATCCAGCAAGGGTCGGGGCGAGGACACCAACGCCTCCGCCACCCAGCGGTAAGCGGGATCCCATGCAATTTTGCTTCGGGTGTAGAAGTAGAGGCTCTTCCACTTCCAATACCGGCTTGCAGCGGCTTTGCGTGCGGCTTGGTGGGTTGTCATTGGCGGGTCTCGCGTTGGAAGCCGGGAATCATCAGAACCCCCACGCATCCCCAGAGCAAATTCAGCACGGCTCCCGCAAAAGATATCGATACTGCCGCCGCCGCGGCCACGCCGCTCAGCTGGCCCAACAGGGTCACAAAGGCCCCTTCCCTTACTCCAAAACCTCCCACGCTGATCGGAAGCGCCGCCAAAATGTCCACCGCCGGCATGATGGACAAAAAGTCCAGCACCGGCACAGGCACACCAAGGGCCAGGGCACAAAAATAGAAAGTTAAAAAATACGCCATGAGCATACCAACCGAAATCCCGGCAGCCAGCAACGTCATCCGCCATCGTGTGACAAACAAGGAGTAAGTCCCGGAAAACTCCACAATCACCGACCGCCCCGGCATCTTTTTCGGGATCCTTGCAAGGGCCCCTTGGGATGCCGCAAGGAAGGAAATCGTCAATAGAGCCACCACCACCACCAAATAAAGGATCACCATATGAATCATGGCCGAGACCACGGCACTTTGCATCAACCACTCAAAACGCAACCCGATAAAAACCGCCGAGCACAAGACCAAGGCACCAATCCCGCTCATACGGTCCATCAAAATCGATAACAGCGCATCCTTCATTCCTGCGCCCCGGGCGACCAGCCAACCCGCTTTGACGGCGTCTCCGCCGATGGCGCCCGGCAGGAAGCTGTTAAAAAACAGGCCGACGGCCCCCATCCGAAAAACCTGCCAGGCCGGGACCTCCAGCCCCACCACCTTGAGAAAAATCCCCCACCGCAAGAACCCAAGCACGATCCCCACCCCGGCCACCGCAGCCGCCACGCCCACCCAGCCAAGATCGGCTTGCTGAAAAATGCCGAGGACTTCCCTGCGAAATCCCGGCTCACGAAAAATCCAGGCAAGCAGGCCGAGACTGATCGCCACTTGCCCGAGCAAGACGAGCGCTTTTTTCATTGGTGGCCCGGCATGTTTTTTCTTTGACCAATGAGTTGCACCGCCAACCCGGCTGCGGCAACCAAGCTGGAGGAGGAGGCCCGACCCTGCCACGCAATGTCAAAGGCCGTGCCATGATCCACCGAGGTGCGCACCACGGGCAGCCCCAGCGTGGTGTTCACGCCATCCTCGAATGAGAGCATCTTGAAAGGAATTCCCCCCTGATCATGGTATAGACACACATAGCCATCATAACGGGCCAAAGCCTCGGCCAGAAATGCCGTGTCCGGTGGGATGGGGTCGGAAATTTGAATCCCCGCTCTTCGGGCCGCTTCGACCGCCGGCAAAAGAATCTCAATTTCTTCCCGGCCAAAAAGTCCGCCTTCGCCGGCATGGGGGTTCAGAGCCAACAGTCCAAGGCTTGGCAATTTTCCGCGAATTCCCATCAGCGCCTCATGAAGCAATCCCGCCACTTCCAAAACCCGCCCGGGGGTCAAGCTGCCGGGCACCGAGGCCAACGATTGATGGCAGGTCACAAAAACGCAGGTGATCCGCTTGCTGTAAAGCATCAGCGCATAACGCGGGCTGTTCG
>JBBECL010000009.1:0-1492 GCA_040881805.1 Terrimicrobiaceae bacterium
CCGATTTCCACGCCGGAAGCAACGGCCCTCGATCTCGTCCGATATGCCAATCGCATCGGCGGCGGGGATACTGTCATGACCATTCTTCAGGAATTGGTGGAGTCGATGGCCCCGTCGCGAATTGCAGACATCGTTGCCGTCGAGACGGAGCGTGCCCCACTCCAGCGCCTCGGTTGGTTTCTCGACCGAATCAACGCCTCGGACCTTGCGGACACACTTCACTCCAAGCTCTCGGCGAATGCGCCTTTGCCTCGGGCCAAACTGGATCCGTCCGGGGCATGGGAGTCTTCACCTACTAAAAACCGGTGGAATATCGTCGAAAACATCCAACCGGAGTCTGATCTATGATCCCGGCAGCGATGATCACAGAATGGTCGCAGCAATGCCCATGGATTTCGCTGGCGCAGGTCGAGCAAGATCTCGTTCTTTCGAGAGCACTCGTCGAAATTTATCGGATTCCAGCCCTTCGTGACAGCCTGGTATTTCGGGGTGGAACAGCACTTCATAAACTCGTTCTCCAACCGGCCGCCCGATACTCCGAGGATTTGGACTTCGTTCAAATTCGTGAAGAATCCATTGGCCAGACACTCGATTTGCTCCGCTCCGTGTTGGAACCGTGGTTGGGAAACCCCAAGACCGATATTAGCCCTCGGGGAGCCACTCAGATCTACCGATTCGAGTCCGAAACACCGCCAGTGATTCGCCTCCGATTGAAGATCGAAATCAACACCCGCGAGCATTTCCACCTGCATCCGCTCCAAAATCACGATTTCACCGTCGCATCCCGCTGGTTCAACGGCACCGCACAGGTGCCGATTTACTCTGTGACAGAGCTACTCGGCACAAAACTTCGTGCGCTCTATCAACGACGGAAAGGCCGGGATTTGTTCGACCTCTGGCATGCACACCAATTCAAAGTGCTCAACCCCGCTGAGGTGGTCGCCGTGTTCCTTCACTACATGGAAGCAGAGCAACATTCCGTCACCCAGACCGTCTTCCGGTCAAATCTGGAGGCAAAGATGAACTCCAAGGCATTCCTCTCCGACACGCCGCCGTTGCTCCGCTCCGGCGTGGAATATGAACCTCATGAAGCATTTGATTTTATCAATGTGAATCTCCTGACGTTGCTGTGATCGAGGGCAACCAGCATGGAAAGTTAGCAATGTAGCTTACCAGAATACAGTCGTGCGTTTCAAGATTTCAAAAGTGCGCGAATTTTTTCAGTAGAGTCACGGAAAATTGGTGATTCTGAACAGCTTCAAGTTCCGCTTTGGTTTTTTGGAAGGGCACACAGCCGGGTTCGGACCGGGCACATGGGTAACAAATAAACCGGGGACATAGGTAACAGTATAGGGTTCGAAAATGCCCTGGAAAAACATGTTACCAATGGAAGAGAAACAGAGATTTGTGAATTTAATGCACAGCCGGAAGGGGTCAGTCCCGAATGGCACTAACTTAAGGCGGTTTTGGGATGGGATTTATGGTCGGGAAT
>JBBECL010000010.1:0-8810 GCA_040881805.1 Terrimicrobiaceae bacterium
AAACCTCGCGATCAAACACTGCCAACCGGGCAAGGACCTCGTCCGACTCACCAACAAACAAAATCTGCTGATCCCGAATGTCCCCGATGCCAATCTGGAGGCCCTCAAATCCGAAATGGATTCCCTCGGACTCGTGCACTCTCCCTCCAACTTCCGCAAGGGCTGCGTCTCCTGCACCGGCATCGAATTTTGCAACCTGGCCGTCGCGGAAACCAAGAACCGGATGATCGAATTGGTCTCGCAACTTGAAACCCGAAGCGGGTGGTATCAGGACAAAGTTCGCGTCCACTTCAGTGGCTGCCCGTCTTCCTGCGGTCAGCACCAGATCGCCGACATCGGGTTCCGGGGGGCAAAAACCAAGGTGGATGGCAAGATGGTGGATGCCTACGACCTCTTTGTTGGAGGCCGCCTGGGCGAGAACCGCCGATTCAACGAACTCCTCAAAGGCAAGATCCTTGCCTCGGATGTGGACGTTGTCATCGATGGCCTCTTGAAATCCTACACGGCAGGCAAACAAAACGAAGAATCCCTGAGCGAATATTTCGAGCGGACGCCTAAGGAGACGCTACTCGCCGCCCTTCCCGAGCGATATCGTCCGGCCTGAGACCATTGAAAGCACGCCCATAAGGGGTGTGAGCAAATAGCCTTGTTGGCGGACCGGCGGAACCATGCCGTCTTTGTGTGAGCGGGACGCGTTACAGCCCGGCCATTTGGATCAAGCCCTCTTTGGGCATCGCCCCGCTTCGGCGGTTCACTTCTTTGCCGTCACGGGTGACCACAAATGTGGGGATGCTGCGAACATTGTATTGACGGGCCAGACCGGGGCTCTCATCCACGTCGATTTCCAGAACGGTGATTTGCCCCCGGAACTCATTGGCAAACTCCCGCACCACGGGTTTCATGGTTTTGCAGGGAGGGCACCAATCGGCATAAAAATCCATCAGCACCAGCTTTCCTCCGCTGGCGTCAGCCACAGGCTCCGGGGCAGGACGGAATTCTTTCCAGGCCGTCCAGGCAATGGCCCCACCAATAACAAGGACGATAAGAGTTGTTAGTGTGTTCCCTTTCATTCTCTCAAAGATAACCTATTTTTTTTCGCTGTCGAGGGAGGCGCGGACCTCGGTCTCGATTTGCTCGTAAAGAGCTGGATCGGCACGGAGGGCCTCTTTGGCAGCATCCCGGCCCTGGGCGAGTTGGGTCCCTTTGTAACTCAGCCATGACCCCCGTTTCTCGATGATGTTTTTTTCCAAGGCCAAATCGAGGAGAGAGCCCACGCTGGAAATGCCTTCGGCATACATGATGTCGAACTCCGCTTCGGTGAAGGGGGGAGCGACTTTGTTTTTAACCAATTTGATGCGTGTGCGGTTTCCGGTCACCGTGCCATCACTGGTTTTGATGGCCCCGATGCGCCGGATGTCCACCCGGACGCTGGAATAAAATTTGAGGGCCTTGCCACCGGGCGTTGTCTCGGGGTTGCCGAACATGACCCCAATTTTTTCGCGGATCTGGTTTGTGAAAATGACCACTGTGCGGGCTTTGGAAATGAAGGAGGTGAGTTTTCGGAGCGCATTGCTCATCAACCGGGCCTGGGCGCCCACCACGGCATCACCAATTTCGCCTTCGAGTTCGGACTTGGTCACCAGCGCGGCGACGGAATCGATGACGATGACGTCCAGCGCGTTCGACCGAAGGAGGGTTTCGCAGATCCGCAGGGCTTCTTCGCCCGAGTTGGGTTGCGAGACGAGGAGATCGTCGAGGTTCACTCCCAACTTGCGGGCATAAGCAGGATCCAGCGCATGTTCCACGTCGATAAACCCGGCAAGACCACCCCGCCTTTGGGCTTGGGCCACCACGGTGAGGGTGAGGGTCGTTTTGCCCGAACTTTCCGGACCAAAAATTTCGACCACCCGGCCCCGTGGCAAACCACCGACCCCAAGCGCCCGGTCGATGAGAATGTTTCCTGTGGGAATCACTTCCACCTCGGAGGTGGAATTGTCCCCCAGACGACGGATGGCCTCGTTGCCGTAATCCTTCGCAATCTGCTGGATGGCCAGTTCGAGGTTTTTTGCGCGCTGGGTGGAGTTTCTGTCTTCGACGGGAGTGGAGTCTTCGGATTTAGCCATGGTGTGTTATGGTTCTAGCTGATGCCGGGACGAAGGCAAAGCGGAGATTTCGAAATGAGGCGGGAATTTTCAGGCCAGATTGACGATCAGGCTGCGGGGCTCGGTCATTTCCTCGATGGCGTAGCGCAGGCCCTCCCGTCCGAACCCGCTGTCCTTCAGGCCGCCGTAGGGCATGTTCTCAACCCGGAAGGTGGGGACTTGGTTGATGAGGACTCCCCCGACTTCCAGGGTTTCGAAGGCGTGCAGTGCCCGCGAAATGTCACGGGTGAACACCCCGGCCTGGAGACCAAAAGCCGAGTCATTCACCTGCGCAAGGGCCTCGGAAAAGTCGTCATACCCGTCAATCACAACCAGCGGGGCAAAGGCCTCCTCGCAAGCCACCGCCGCCGAGCGTGGGGCGGAGGCGATCACCACGGGATGAAGGAGGCTGCGTCCCTCCTCCCGCAGGGGCGTCAACAACCGGGCTCCGGCGTGTTCGGCGTCCCGAACCCACTGCACGATTTTGGCGCGGGCTCCGGCGTCGATCATCGGACCAAGGACCGTCTGACGGTCACGCGGATCCCCGGCGTGGCACTTGGCGATCACATGGGAGGCGAACTCTTTGCTGAAGCGTTCCAGGATCGAGCGATGGACAAAAATTCGTTGGACGCTGATGCAAGATTGCCCCGCATAACCGAAAGCTCCTGCCGCGATTTTGGGAATCGCCGCTGCCAGGTCGGTGTCAGGCTCGACAATCACCGCCGCATTGCCGCCAAGCTCCAGGGCGACCTTTTGCTTTTTGGCCCGGGCCTTGAGATTCCACCCCACGTCGACTCCACCGGTGAAGCTCAGCATTTTGATGCGGTCATCGGCGAGGAGAAAATCCACGGCATCATGCCCGAAAGGCATGGTGTTGATCTGACCGGCCGGCAACCCTGCTGATTCCAAAACCTCGGCAAGCAGAAGAGCAGTCAGCGGTGTTTTCAGCGCGGGCTTGAGGATCATCGTGTTTCCGCTGGCCAGGCAGGGCGCCACTTTGTGGGCCACCAGATTGAGGGGAAAATTGAAGGGCGTGATTCCGAGAATAACGCCGAGGGGGAAGCGTTTCACGAGCCCGAAATGCCCGGCACCCTGGGGGCTGGCGTCCATGCGGATGGCATGTCCTTCGTCTGACAAAGCCAAAGCCGCTGCAAAACGGAACGTGGAGGCCGCGCGGTCCACCTCGGCTTCCGAAAAAACCACCGGCTTGCCAGCCTCCGCGACCAGCAACTCCACGAACTCGGACTTGCGGGCCAGCAGGGACTCCGCGATAACAGTCAGGGTTTTGGCGCGTTCATGCGCGGGAATTTTGGAGGTGACCTCGAAGGCCTTGGCAGCGGAGGCCAAGGCGTCTTCGACAGCCCCCCGGTCGGCAACACACACCTCGGCGATGGTTTCGCCCGTCCACGGGTTGGTGACCGCCTTGGGTTGGCCGGAGGACCTCCACGCCCCGCCTTCAAAATAAGGTTTCATTTTCTGGTTTTTTTGAGCCCGCGTTTGGCCATCACATTGACCAACCGCTGCCTTTCGGTTTTGAGTTTGATAAGGAATTCTCTGACGTCGTTTCCATACGCCCTCTGGGCATATTGTTCCATCTGAAGTCCCCCACCTTTTTTTGAGTAACGGAAAATATTAAACTCCACAAAACTTTGATCACGCGGCCACGTGATAAAATCAATGATCACATCCCCGGTTTTCGGGTTCTCGACGAGGATGCTCTTGGCGTCGGGGTTGTTTTCCCGCACGGCCCGGAGGAGGCCGGCGGCGGCGGTTCGGGGTTCGGTCAGCTTGGGGAAGATGCGGATGGAGGTAAGACGGCTCCACGACTTCAGGTCCTGGCCTTCGGGCAGAAATTCTGTCATGGATTGGGTATCATCCGCCTTGTGGAATACTTGGAAAAACTTTGTGTCATCGAAAACAACCGCGCTTTGTGCCTTTGCCGTGCCAGCCAGCGCCATCATCCCCATCATCAACAAACCCCTGCCCGCCATCCCGGAAATCCGCCGCCACCTCATATCCGCTCCACTTCCCGCTTCTCCACAAAGATGGGAAGGCCCTCACGCGTGAAATTCGCCATCAACTCCTCGGGGTCAAGAGCCTCGGGCATCATGACGCCCCGCTCAGGAATTTTTCCGGTCACGAGCAACTTGGCCGTGAGAGCCGGTGGGATGCCCGTTTGAACCAGTGTGAGAGAATACCCATACCGTTCATACGTGTCCCGGTGGCTGTCCATGGAATAAACAAAATACTCAACCCGTTTGCGATCGCGGGTCCCACGCACCTCGGTGCCCACACATGAATAGCCCTCGACCGTCGCGCCAAGCTGGGCGGGCTTTGGCAGGTGGGCACTGGCCACACGAACCGGAGACACCTCCACGCCGTCCACCTTGACCTTTTTCCATGTGTCCAAGTTGAGCAGCTGAAGGGACTTCGAAATATTCACCACCTTGTCGGACAAGCTGTATTTGAAGACCGAATACCGGACCCCCTTCTCCACAAACGGAGGATAAATTCCCAGACTGACGCCTTCTTCATGCGCCACGGCATACGTTTTTTGCAGGCCAATGGGATCTGGAAAACGAACCCACTCGACCTCGGACTCGAGCGGCTTGCCGCTCACCACCCGCCCGTCTTTGACAAAATAGGGGGCAGCCCCCATCTCCTCGAAAAAGGTCTCCGGCGAAAAAAGCACCGCAAACCGGTATCCCCGGACCTCGGCGTTGTCCGCATCCAACACCCGGATGCTGGATGCCGTGTCCAAGCGGTCCATCGCCCAGCGGGCAAACACATTCACCGCTCCCGGATCCATCCCCATGCACAAAATCCCCGCCAACCCGCGGTCCACATAGGCATCATGGAATTTCTCGATCTCTGCTTCAAAAGAGTTTTTCCCCGCCTTTTTCACCCCGGGAGCCGAATAGATGTCCGCCGCCATGTCGATGTAGTGGGAACCAGCCCGCAGACACGCTTCCAAGACCGAATGATTGGTCTGACACGTGCATGCATTGCAGGTGACCTCGACCTTGTGTTCCTTCATGAGGGCCGCCAGTTTTTCGGTGTCCATGGCATTGGCCTGGACCACCACATAGCGGTTCCGGGACGTGTTTGCCGCCAACTTCTGCGCAAACACCGGGTCCAGATCCGCCAGAAGAATTTTGTCGAAACAGTCGTATTCGTGAAGCTTTTGACCGATGACCGAACCGACCCCGCCGATTCCCATTACCATTGCTGTTGCCATAAGATGTCGGACGCGACCGACGTGGCAACCTAGCCCAGCCGCGATAAACTGGCAAGCCCTCTTGCCCTCTTGCCCTTGGCGTGTTTGGCATCCTGTGATTCAGGGAACAAGGTTCGGAAACCAGCGGCTGAGCCTCGCGGACGCCCCGACAGAGTCAGATGCCACACCAACATGTCATTCTGGGATGCCAATGTCTCATAGAAAGGGTTGAGGCCCTGGCGGCGAACATGTATAGTCGTCCCCCTTATGAACGACAAACGCGTGACCCTTTATGATACCACCTTGCGCGATGGAACGCAGGGAACCGGGATCTCGTTTTCGATTCTGGACAAAATGCGTGTTGCCGAACGATTGGATGCGTTTGGTGTGGATTTTATCGAGGGCGGCTGGCCGGGTTCCAATCCCAAGGATGTGGCTTTTTTTGAAGAGGCCGCGAAGCATTCCTGGAAACAGGCAAAGATTGCGGCTTTTGGAATGACGCGAAAAGGGGGCGGTTCGGCGGAGACGGACGCGCAAATCCGCACGCTTTTGGAGGCAAAGACCCCCGTCATCACGATTGTGGGAAAAACCTGGAAGGTGCATGTGACCGAGGTGTTTGGTGTGGCTCCCGAGGAAAACTTGGCCATGATCGCGGACACCATCCGTTTTTTGAAAGCGCAGGGGCGCGAGGTTTTTTACGATGCCGAACATTTTTTCGATGGCCTGCGTGATGATCGCGAGTATGCGCTGGCCACGCTGCGTGCGGCCAGAGATGCCGGGGCGGACTGTTTGGTGCTGTGTGACACCAATGGAGGATCCTTGCCCCAACTGGTGGGGGAGGCCACCTGCGAGGTGATCTCGGAATTGGCCTGCCCGGTGGGCATTCACACGCACAATGACAGCGGATTGGGAGTGGCCAATGCCTTGGCCGCGATCCAAGCGGGGGCTTCCCAAGTTCAGGGAACGATCAATGGGTATGGGGAGCGCGTGGGCAACTGCAACCTCACGACCGTGATCCCCAATCTGGAGTTAAAAATGGGCCTCCCCACCGTCAAAGACCTTGCCGGCCTTCGCGATCTGTCCGCGTTTGTGGATGAATTGGCCAATGTGCCACAAGATATCCGTGCTCCGTATGTCGGGGCAGCGGCGTTCACCCACAAGGGAGGACTCCATGTGCACGCCGTGCAGAAGCTGGCCCTCGCCTACGAACACGTCGAACCCGCCAAAGTCGGCAACCATCAAACGGTGGTCATCTCCGACATGTCCGGCCAAAGCAACATCCTCGTCAAGGCCAGGGACCTCGGGTTTGACCTTGAAAAAGGCTCCGCAGAAGTTGCGACCATCCTCCGCGAAATCAAGGAAGCCGAGTCGCGGGGGTTGGAATTTGAGGCCGCCGAGGCCTCGTTTGAGCTCCTGATCCGCAAGTGCCTGGGGCAGCACACCCCCCTCTTTGATTTGAAAGAATACCATTGCCACTTCCGGCACTCGAAACTGGGATCCGACCCCTGCGAGGCCACGGTCAAACTCTCTGTCAATGGTGTCAACGAATACACGGTGGACGAAGGGGATGGCCCGGTCAACGCGCTGGATGCCGCCTTGCGCAAGGCACTCCGTCCGTTTTATCGCTGGATCGATGACGTCGCTCTCGCGGACTACAAAGTCCGGATCGTGGATGGCACACGGGGAACCGCTGCAAAAACGCGCGTGCTGATTGTTTCCTCAGCCGGCAACAAAACCTGGGGGACGGTGGGCGTCTCGGATAATATCATCCATGCCAGCTGGCTGGCTCTGGTGGACAGTTTCGAGTTTTACCGTCACCACAAGGCAAATTAGCACCTGCCCCACCCGGTTCGCTTATCGAGAACTGACGGGTTCCATGTGTTTGCCATTCGATGAAGGAGATTTGGCAGGAACCTTTTCCTCGTCGGTGTCCAACCGGAAATCGAAAACACCTTTACGGCGCCCGGATTCGGTGTAGGCGGGGTCGTCGAAGGTGCCCAACTCGTTGGCAATCTTGTTGAATACGTCGAGGACTTGGTCCAGATCCTCGTCGGTGTGGGTGGCCATGTAACTGGTTCGCACGATGGCTTCGCCGTAGCGCACTGCCGGGTAGATGGCAGGCGTGGCAAAAACACCCTCCTCGTAGAGACGCTGGGTGAACTGGAAAGCCTTGGCTTCACTGCCAATGAGGATGGGCACAATGGGTGATTGCGTGGTTCCGATCTTGAACCCGATGGAGCGGAAGCCCTCATGCATTTTGCGGGTATTGCGCCAGAGCGCATCGATCCGCTCGGGTTCTTGCTGCATAAGCTGGAGCGCTTTGAGGACTCCTCCGGCCACGGCGGGAGCCAGGGAGGCCGTAAAGATCAGGCACCGCGCCCTGTGTTTGAGAAACTCGATCATCTCCGCATCCCCGGCCACAAATCCCCCCATCGAGCCCAAGGATTTCGAGAAGGTTCCCATTGTGATATCCACCTCATCATTCAAACCAAAATGATGAACCGCCCCGCGACCCAGAGGACCCAACACACCAAGGGAATGCGCTTCGTCCACGTAAATGCGTGCACCAAACTCCTTCGCAAGTTCAACTTGGGGGGGCAAATCGGCGATGTCTCCGGACATGCTGAAGACCCCATCCATCACAATCAACTTCCCGGCCTCGGCGGGCAATCGCCTGAGCCGGTTGTGAAGGGAGACCGGGGAATTGTGGCGGTATGGCACAAGCTTCGCGGGAGCAAATTGGCAACCGTCAATGATACTCGCATGATTTTCGCGGTCACAGAGGATGGCATCTCCTTCTTCCGTGAGGGACGCAAGGGCTCCTTGGTTTGCGAAGAAGCCGGTCGAAAACAACAAAACCGCTTCCCGCTGGAGGAAAGAGGCCAATTCCTCTTCCAATTCCACATGAAGCTTGATCGTGCCATTGAGCAAACGTGACCCCGTACAGCCTGATCCATATTTGCGGGTCGCCTCGCAGGACGCTTCAATGACGCGTTCATCCTGGGCAAGACCCAGGTAGTTGTTCGAACCCACCATGATTTTGCGTTCTCCATCGCAGATCACGTGATTTCCGATGGTTTCGTCGATGCAACGGAAATACGGATAGAAACCCTGCGCACGCGCGTCAGAGCTATCCCGGTATTCCCGGCATTTCTGATATAAATCTCTCGCCTGATGGGGCATGGCAGTGTTGTTGGTAATGTTCAGCGCCTTTATGGTTTGTGTAAACAATTTTCGCACGCCAGAAGCTTTTGGGTGCCAAAGAAATTCGGAATCTCCCCGGCATCAAAAAATTCCGTCAAATGTTCTATCACGGTGACTCGTCAAAATAAGTTCTCAGGAAGCGCGGGCAGCCGCAGCCGTCTTTTCGGCTTCCAAGATTTCCTTGCGGATGCTGCGCCCACTCAGGCGCGACCACCAATACACGATGGGAGCCGCGACAAAGATGGAGG
>JBBECL010000011.1:0-8805 GCA_040881805.1 Terrimicrobiaceae bacterium
TTTCGGCGTTGGCCGGGGGGTGGCCACCGGTCGGGGCTTGGGCCGGGGGGTCGTGGCAGGTCGGGGCACCACCCGGATGTCTTCCCTCGCCTTCAAAAACAACTCGCGCTTCTGCTCGTCCATCATCTGTGCAAGGGAGGAAAACGAAAGGCTGATCAAACCCAGCACACTCGCGATTTTGAACCATCCACCTCCTTGCATTCTCAGAGAGTTATCGTGTCAGAAGGATGTGTTCAAGTGTTGCCGAAGGCTTGAACAAGAAAAGCCGCGCGCTTGGGGGGTGAGATCCACGGCGGGCGAGACGTGGTCTTCTCCCGGACTCACCCCATTTTTGCATGAGTCTGGGCGGAGGTTCGGAATTGTCCCGGCGTGCTTCCCGTGCGGGCTCGAAAAACGCGGATGAAGTAGGAAGGACTGGAAAAGCCGCAGGCCCAGCACACTTCGGAGACGTTGTGGTGACTCTGGGCAAGCAGGGATTTTGCGGATTGGATGCGCTCGCGGAGAATCCATTCTCCAAGGGTCGCCCCCACATTCTTTTGAAAAATGCGGGAGAGGTGGTCGGGGTGACAGGAAAGCTGGCGTGCAATGCCTGCCACGCTGAGTTGAGGGTCCGTGAGTTGGGCCAACACATGCTTGCGGGCCTTGGAAGCCAGGGGTGAGGAATGTTCCATCACAAGCGGGGGACTGTCCTGCGCAAGATCACTGAGCAGAGCGAGAAGAAAGGCTTCCACGAGGGATGTGATGAAGGCACGCCGAAGAGAAGGATCCACGGCGGAGGCGGTGGCGGCTTCCTCAAGAAATCCAAAAGCCCGCTGCCCGCACGGGCCATTGAAATTTGTGAGCTCGCGATTGCCGATCCTCCCCAGATCGTCGGCAATCGCATTCAGCAATGTGAATCCCGTGGCGTTGTGCATGGCCACCAAGGCGGCATAGTCGGTGGACAAATTCACGCGGGTCTCCGCGTGTGGCACACCACTGGGGATGATACAAACTTCGCCCCGGCTCACGCGGAAGGCGTCCCCGGGACAATCAAAGTCGGTGGCCCCTCCGGTTTGATAAAAAAACTCCGCCGTCCCATGAAAATGGGCCTTCGGCCAACGTCGGAAAAGTCCGACTGGGGGCGGGATCAAAATTTTGAGGCGGCCCGTGCGGAGACGCCGCAGTGCGTCTTGCAGAGCTGGTCCAAAGCTGGCTTTTGGGGAGGTTGCTGACATGGATGACCTCGGAAAAATACTATTTTTATCTGAGGAGTGCAATGCAAAGCCCTTGCTGATTTGTCCATCCCGGCCAAAATTCCCATCGATCACCCAACCCAAAAAATGATGACATCCTCTCCACTGCGCGCCCTGGTCTGGGGCGAATACCGACACGAAAAGAAAAACCCCAAAGTCTCGGCTCTTTACCCAGACGGGATGCATGAAACCATTGCGGCGGCACTTCGAACCCACGCGGATTTTGAGGTTGGCACGGCTTGGTTGGACCAACCCGAACATGGTCTCACGGATGCGGTTTTGGACAAAACAGACGTGTTGGTTTGGTGGGGACACATGGCTCACGGCGAGGTGAAAGATGATATTGTGGCCAAAGTCCAGAAACGGGTTCTGGAAGGCATGGGCCTCATTGTCTTGCACTCCGGCCATTACTCAAAAATCTTCAAAGCCCTGATGGGCACGACCTGCTCGTTGAAATGGCGTGAATCCACGGACAAAGAACGCCTCTGGAATCTGGCCCCTCACCACCCGATCACCCAAGGAATCGGAGATTTTTTTGAGATTCCAGCCGAGGAAATGTATGGGGAACCTTTTGGGATTCCCACACCGGATGAGTTGATTTTTGTGTCATGGTTCACGGGAGGCGAGGTGTTCCGGAGCGGGGCCACCTGGCAGCGGGGTCACGGAAAAGTCTTTTATTTTCGTCCCGGCCACGAAACGTATCCCTCCTATCATCAAGCCGAAGTTCAGATGGTGATTGCCAATGCGGTGCGCTGGGCCCGTCCGACGGTGCGGATCCCGGACAACTGCCCCAATTCCCCGGCCCTCGAGCCCCTACCGGAAGACCCCGAGGCCCGGGAGCGTCCCATGGAGGGCTTTCGCTGATATCCCTTTATGACCACCAAAAAATCCCGTCCTGCAAAACCGGTTCGCCTGGGCATCATTGGCACCGGGGGCATGGCCAATGTCCATGCCTCTCAATTCACAAAAATCAGAGGCTGCGAAGTCGTGGCGGCGTGTGATGTGGATCGCGAACGGGCGCAAGCATTCGCCGAGAAGCACCAGATTCCCGCCGTGTATGGGGACGCTGCCGCCCTGCTTTCGCAGGAGGGTCTGGACGCGGTGAGCATTGTCACACCGGATGCCTTTCACCTTCCGGTCGCCTTGCAGTGCCTCGCGGCCGGCAAGCATGTGCTCTGCGAAAAACCCCTGGCCTTGAATGCCGTGGATGCCAAAAAAATGGTCACCGCTGCCAAAAAAGCCGGCGTGATCAACATGGTGAATTTTTCTTACCGGGATTGGTCCTGCATTCAGGCCGCCTCGGCCTCGATTCGCCGGGGGGACATCGGTGAGATCCGGCATGTGGAGGCCAGCTACCTTCAAGCCTGGCTGGCCAGCAAAGTCTGGGGCGATTGGCGGACCTCGCCTGCCTGGTTGTGGCGCTTGTCTTCGAAACATGGCAGCAAAGGGGCCCTCGGTGATGTGGGGGTTCACATCGTGGATTTTGCCACGTTTCCGGCCGGTCCCCTCCGCGAGGTCTTCTGCCGCTTGAAAGCTTTTGCAAAAGCCCCGGGAAACCGGATCGGGGAATACCGGTTGGATGCCAATGATTCGGCAACCCTCAACGTGGAGTTTGCCAACGGGGCTCTGGGTGTCATCCACACCAGCCGGTGGGTTGGTGGCAATGCCAACCGTCTCTACCTGAAAATTGCGGGAACACAAGGAACCATCGAAATCGATTCCGAGGTGGCGGTTGATGCCTACAAGGTGTGCCGGGGAAAAGACCTGGACGGCGGCGTCTGGAAATCAGTCAAATGCAAACCCGTTCCAACAAATTACCAGCGCTTCATCGCCGCCATCCAGACCGGCATTGCGGGAGAACCGGATTTTGCTCGCGGCCTCGAAGTGCAGAAAGTCCTCGATGCCTGCTTCGTCTCGGACGCATCCAACCGCCCGGTGCGGCTCTAGCTGGAAAAAATCGCAGGAATAGCCATCAAATTCCGGATTATGCTTGATCTGTTCTGAGGAAATCTCACACTTGTGCACAAGGGCATGGCACGCACACCACACGATCATCACACTTTGGAGCGGACGCAACGACGCGCTGGGTTCCGTGTCATTCCTGTTCTCTGGAAATGAGCAAATCGCAATCCACGACAAATGCGGAAGAGATGGGTCTTGGGCAGACCTTGGGGGGAGTTTTTGCATTTGCCCGCGAGTCCAAGGGCATCCCGCTCGAGCAAGCCGCGCACGAAACACGCATCCGCATTCACTGCTTGCGCGAGTTGGAATCCGACGATTTCTCCCACCTTTCCCCCGGCTACGCCCGACTGTTCATCATGGATTATGCCCGCTATCTGGGCATCCCGGCCGATAGCATCAAGGACAAGCTCCCCGAAGTTGGGGATTTTGGGACCCAGGGTTACGAATACATCAAAAATGCCCCCGGGCCGTCCACGGATGCCATCCGCGCTCCCAAAGCCCGCCCAAAAAAATCCCGTGTGGTGTTGGTGGCGATGGCGGTCATTCTTGCGGGCATCGGAGGATTCCAAGGATACACGATCTGGCGGAAGCTGGACCGGATCAAGACGCCCCAAGTCACGATGAGTGAACGCCGCACGTTGATGTCGGTGCCCCTCCCGCCTCCCGCAAACACCACTCCCAATGCCCCTTCCAATCAATCCGCACCAGGCGATACGGAAAATCAAACGCCTGACGTGATTGAAGAAATCCCGGATCCCTCCCCCGAGATCAGCACGTCGCTTGACCGGAGTTTTCTCGGCCCCTTGGCGTCCGGCCGGACGCTCTGAGATTCCGGAAACGATCACGGTCATGGTTTCCACGTCCGCCCCCAAAGTTGGTATGGTCAGCCTCGGGTGCGCCAAAAATCTCGTGGACGCGGAGATCATGCTGGGTGCCGCGATCAAGGAAGGTTTTCACATCACACCCAACGCGGCGGAAGCTGACATTATCGTGGTGAACACCTGTGGGTTCATTGATTCGGCAAAGCAGGAATCCATCGATGCGATTCTCACAGCCAGGCAATATCCCGGACAAAAATTGGTGGTTTCGGGGTGCCTCGCGCAGCGACACCGCGAGGAACTCGCCAAGGAATTGCCCGAGGTGGATGCGTTTATGGTTTTGGATGATGTCCCACGCGCCGGTGACATTTTCACGAAACTCCTCTCCGAGTCCGGGGCCCCGCCCGAGTTGGAAATTCTCAAAGGGCGGTCCCGGTATATTCCCGACTATGACACACCCCGGTTCCGCCTGACGCCACCCCACACGGCCTATGTCAAAATCGCGGAGGGCTGCAATCATCCCTGCAGCTTTTGTGTGATTCCGCAAATGCGCGGGCGTCATCGCAGCCGGACGATTGCCTCGGTTCGCGCCGAGGTGGAGGACCTGGTGGAAAACGGTGTGAGGGAAATCAACCTCATCAGCCAGGACACCACCTACTTCGGAATGGACCAATGGGCGGTCAAGCCGGGCCCCAAACAACCCGTGGATGCCTCACGGGGGCCCACATTGATTGACCTGTTGGATGAACTCGCGCAAATCAAGGGGGAGTTTTGGATTCGCCTGCTTTACACACACCCGGCCCATTGGAGTGACGATTTGATTGCCGCCATCGCGCGCAATCCCCACGTCGCCCGGTATGTGGACATGCCCTTGCAGCACATTCATTCCGACATGTTGGTGACGATGCGGCGGGAGACCTCCCGTCAGCACATCGAAGACCTCGTGAAGCGTTTGCGGGAGGGCATCCCCGGCTTGGCCATTCGCACCACATTCATTGTGGGATTTCCCGGCGAAACCGAAGAACACTTTCAGAGCTTGTTGGATTATATTGAAGAGGTCCGCTTCGAGCGACTGGGGGTTTTTAAGTATTCCCGGGAAGACGGTTCACGCGCTGCCAAAATGGATGGCCAACTCCCTGACAAAATCAAAAACGCCAGAATGCGCAAAGCGATGACCCTGCAGCAGCGCATCGCCAGGGAATTGGCCATGGCCCAAATCGGGAAGCGGCTGAGGGTCCTGCCAGACACGCCCCTCGTCGCCCGCACCGAACACGACGCCCCCGATGTGGATTGCCGGGTTCTTCTCACCGAAGAGGTTGTTCCCGGCAACTTTGTGGAGGTCGAGGTGACCGGGGCGCGGGTTTACGATGTGGTTGGCACGCCTGTCTAGGGGTGAGATGGGTGAGGTCACCTGGCCCTGGGACCGCTGGCGTCCCGCCGGCCTCCTCTCATTACCTTATTTTAATCACACCCCGTCTAGCTCCCCTCACAGGTTCCTGCTTTCGAATTTCTGAGAATTCGATAAGTTGAAGATATGAGTGCGCCCCTGCCAAATTATCTCGATGGAACGTTTCAACCCGCCGTGGCGGGCACCACGCGGGACTTTTTGAACCCGGCGGATAACTCGGTCCTTGGCCAAGCCGCAGAATCCAGCCATGCGGACGCGAGCATGGCCATCGATGCGGCCCGGCGGGCCTTTGATGAGGGCGCATGGCCGACCACACCTGCGGCCGAACGGGCCTCGAAGCTGTTTCAGTTGGCGGATCTGATTGACAAAAATGCGGAAGAATTTGCCCGGCGGGACACCTTGAACAATGGCAAGCCACTTCGCGAGGCCAGGTTTGATGCGGCGGATGCCGCCGCGTGTTTCCGCTATTTTGCGGGGCTTGCGACCAAACCGCACGGGGAATCCATTGACCTGCCGGACCCCAACATGATTTGCCAGACCATCCGCGAACCGGTGGGGGTTTGCGGGCAGATCATCCCCTGGAACTATCCGCTGCTCATGGCCGCATGGAAGTTGGCTCCCGGATTGGCGGCAGGAAATTGCTGCCTCCTGAAACCTTCCGAACACACCCCCTGGTCGGTGGCTCTTTTGTTTGAGCTGATTGATGGGATTGGTTTTCCCCCCGGCAGCGTGCAGCTCCTTTACGGAGCCGGTGACCCCGTGGGGTCCGCGCTCGCTGCAAGCGAAAAGGTCGATAAGATTGCCTTCACGGGCGGAACCGTCACCGGCCGAAAAATCATGATGGCGGCGACGGGAAACCTCAAACGCGTGTCCCTGGAGTTGGGTGGCAAGAGCCCGCTGATCGTGTTCGAGGACATTGACCGGGACGTGGCTCTTGAATTTGCGTTGTTTGGGATTTATGCGGGTCAGGGCGAAGTCTGCAATGCCGGGTCGCGGATTTTGGTTCAGAAATCGGTTTTTGAAGAGTTCGCCGCGAGGTTTGCCGAAGCGGCCGCCAAAATTGTGGTGGGTGCGGGTTGTGACGAAACCAGTGAGATGGGCCCGTTGATCACCAAGGCGCATCAGCAAAAGGTTTTGGATTTGATTGGCTCCGGCCGGGATGAGGGTGCCAAGCTCTTGGTGGGAGGGGGAACATATTCCGATGACCGCCGTGCCGGAAACTTCGTGCAACCCACGGCCTTTGTGGACGCACCTCCCGGATCGCGGATTGTGCGGGAAGAAATTTTTGGGCCGGTGGCGGTTCTGATTCCTTTTGAGGATGAGGAGGACGCCGTGCGCCTTGCCAATGACACCCCCTACGGCCTGGCCGGAGCCGTGTTCACATCCGATGGCGGGCGGGCCCAACGGGTCATCCGCCGCATCCGTGCGGGAGTCACCTGGATCAATGCGTTTCATTTCACCTTTAACGAGGCCCCCTGGGGAGGCTACAAACAAAGTGGCTTCGGGCGCGAACTGGGAACCCATGGTTATGACGCCTACACCGAAGTGAAACAAATCACCACAAACCTTCGCCCCACTCGCCTGGGGTGGTATTCAAACATATGACAAGAATCCCAAAGCCCGCCTTGTTCCTGCTCGGAGCCTGTGCGTTATTGAGCGGCTGTATGACCAACCCAAAAACTTCCAATGACGAGGTGCAAGCGTATCTGGATTTTCTGAAAGAGCGACCGGGGGCCAACTTGCAGGGTTCGGCCGAGCGCGAAGCCCTGGCCCGTCTGAAGGATTATCTCTCCAATCTCCACGAGGAAAATATTCGTAAAAACACGGCCACCACCTACGCGGCCGATGCCTTTTTGAATGACACCCTCAAAACCGAAATTGGGGCAGCCGCCATCGAGAAATACTTTCTGGGCACCGCGGGAAACGCGGACGAAATCCGGGTCGAATTTCAGGACGTGGCCAGAAGTGGAAATGAATATTATCTGCGCTGGGTGATGGATGTGAAATTCAAGAAGTTCCACCGGGGAAAATCGTTCCGGACCATTGGCATGACGCACGCAAGGTTCAATGACCAAGGCCTTGTGATCCTGCACCAAGATTATTGGGACTCCACCACGGGATTCTTCCAACACGTGCCGGTCCTCGGGACCGGGATCCGCTATATCAAAACCCTGTTCTAAAATTCTTAGTGAAACACCTTGCTCTCTCCTTCACGCTCCTGGCCCTCGGGTCCGGAGTTCCCGCGCTCCAAGCCCAAACCATCGCGCTCAGTGACTCCCAAGCCCAGGAAATCGGAAAACGCATTTGGAAAAATGAATGCGCGGGGTCGATCAGCGGGCTGACGTCCTGGAACAAGGGCGAAGAATTTCCCTCGCTCGGCATCGCCCATTTCATTTGGTATCCCGCCGGGAACCGCGGACCGTTCGAGGAAAGCTTCCCGGGATTGGTTCGGTATCTGGAAGCCCGGGGAATCGCCGTCCCCTCCTGGCTCACGGGTCCGTGCCCGTGGCCGAACCGCCAGGCATTCCTGTCGGAGATCGAAGGCAGTCGCCTCAAGGCTCTCCGAACGCTCCTTGCCAACACCGTCGCCGAGCAGGCCCGGTTCGCGGCGCTGCGTCTCGAAAAAGCCCTCCCAAAAATGTTGGATGCCGCCCCTGCCTCAAGCCGTGAGAAAATTCGAAAAAACTTTTACCGCGTGGCCGAACAGCCCCTTGGTTTGTATGCCCTCATGGACTATGTGAATTTCAAGGGCGAAGGATCCTCCCCGACGGAGCGTTACAAGGGACAGGGCTGGGGGCTCCTCCAAGTGCTGGAAACCATGCCCTCCGAAGGCCCCGCCCTGCCCGCCTTCGCAAAAGCCGCGGACACGGTCCTCACACGGAGGATCCAAAATTCCCCCCCGGCCCGGAATGAGGCCAAGTGGCTCCCCGGTTGGAGAAACCGGCTCGCCACTTACACGAAATGAGCCGTCAGGCTCCTTTCGGATTTGGTCCGTATTGGTTGTCTCCGGGTGTGCTGTCCTGAATGAAGAAAATAATCAGCACAATCGTCCCGATACACGTCAGGCCCAACAACATCCACCAACCCGTGCGGTCGATGTCATGCAGTCGCCGAATCCCGACACCAATCGATGGAAGCAGGAGCCCGAGGGAGTAAAGACTCGTCAGGACGCTCGGCAAACCAATCATCCCCTCCACCAAACCCAAGACGACCAACCCGATCACATAAAAGAGGGCATACATCCAATACTCGGTGCGACGGGCCCGCCCGGTGAAAACCGCGTATTTTTTGATCACGTCGAGATACCATTTCATAGTCTTTTGTTTTTTTAAGGTGAACTTGCGATGCCGGCTATTATTAACCCGCTTATTTAGGGAATTATCAG
>JBBECL010000012.1:0-8726 GCA_040881805.1 Terrimicrobiaceae bacterium
TGAATTACCGCGAAAGCTATGGCATCCATGCTTCGAATGGCATTCTTTTCAACCATGAAAGCCCGCGCCGGGGTGAAACCTTCGTCACCCGAAAAATCACACGGGCCGTGGCCGCCATCAAGTTGGGGCTCCAAAAGGAATTGTTCCTTGGCAATCTCGATGCCAAACGCGACTGGGGCTATGCTCCGGAATACGTGGAAGCGATGTGGATGATGGTCCAACAAGATCAGCCGGATGACTACGTGGTTGCCACGGGGGAAACCCACAGCGTCCAAGAGTTTGTGGAAGCCGCCTTTGGACATGTCGGCCTCGATTGGAAAGAACACGTCAAATACGACGAGCGCTACGAGCGGCCCGCCGAGGTGGATTTGTTGGTGGGAGATGCCTCCAAAGCCAAACGCCAGTTGAATTGGGAACCCAAGGTCAAATTCCAAGAACTTGTGCGGATCATGGTGGATGCGGACCTTGCCGCCGCCAGCCGGCACAAAGATCCCCGGATCTAGATCTGCGGGGATCGCTTGCTAGAGCATTCAACGAGGGGTAACCTCCGCTGATGGATTCTCCTCGATACGTGTTTGTTCTCGCCGGCGGAAGTGGCGAACGGTTCTGGCCCATGAGCCGCTCCTCCACGCCAAAACATCTTCTCCGCCTGCTGGGCGAAAAAACGATGTTGGAAACCACCGTGCGGCGCTTGGAAGGGCTGATTCCCTGGGAAAGAGTTTTTATCCTCACAAACGAGGCCCAACGCGAGGCGGCTGCCGCCGAGTTGCCATTTCTGCCGCCGGAAAATGTGATTGCCGAGCCTGCCAAGCGGGACACGGCCCCCGCTTGCGCCCTGGCCACGGCCATTGCAAGAACCGGGGATCCCCACGCGCTCTGCGCCTTGCTGCCCGCCGATGCCATGATTCACAACGCCGGGGCTTTTCGATCCCAACTGGCCCAAGCCTTTGACGTGGCTGCAAAACATTCCGCGATCGTGACCTTTGGCATCCCCCCGACGATGCCGGCCACCGGGTTCGGCTATTTGCATCTCGGGAACTCGGATCCCGAGGGGGTGTTTCCTGTGCTTCGGTTTGTCGAAAAACCCGATCTCCCCACCGCCATCCACTACCTGCGCAGCGGGGACTATGCATGGAATGCCGGCATCTTTGTGTGGCAGGCGGAAACGTTTCTCAACGAATGCGAACGCCTCTCGCCACCACTGGCAGGATTTATCAAATCCTTCTCCGAACCGGATTGGCCGTCCCGCTTTTCCCAACTCCCCAAGATCTCGGTGGACTATGCGATCTTGGAAAGTGCCGCGGCGGTTTTGTCGGTCAAAGCCCTCTTTGACTGGGATGATGTGGGTTCCTGGTCGGCGTTGCCCAAACATCTCGGCCACGATGAATCGGGAAATACCCTCCGCGGCCCCACAGCCACCTACAAAGCAAAAAACAATGTCGCCATTTCCAACGGACGGTTGATTGCACTCTGCGGCGTGGAAAATCTCATCGTTGTGGAAACGGCGGATGCGATTCTTGTCTGTCATCAAGACGATGCCCAAGAACTCAAGGGGCTTCACGTCACCCTGCCGGCAGACGTGAAATAACTATCCCCCTTTTTTTGCAGCCGGTTTTTCTTCTTTTGCCGGCGCGGGAGGCGCGGGGCGAACGGCAGGGGGAAGAATGGTTTCGAGCGCCAGCGCGGCAATCGGCACCGTGGGGCGCATGTTTTCAAACACAACCCGCACCGTGTGTTCTCCATTTTTGGCTCCCTCCAGCGGGCTGATGGCCACAATCCGACCCTGACGGACCGTCTCCGAGCCTGCCACCCGGATGGGCATGCTCGCACCGACCGCAAGGCTGCCCAGGGAGTCTTGGGTGACCGGAATCTCGGTGGCAAGCTCATCCATGTTGGCCACGGTCATCACGGGATCCCCCGCCCCCACTCTGGCACCCTCGACCTTCGTGATTTCAATCACCGTACCGTCCAGGGGACTCCTCACAAACCGGTTCTCAAGCAACTTCTCCGCAAGCGCCAATTCCAGCTTGGTCATCTCCAACATCATCCTCGCCTGGGTCAGCTTGGCCCGTGCCACCTGGGCTTGGCCTTGCGCTTGCTCCACATGATTCTGATTGACCTGACGCCGCCGGAACCTTTCAAGAATTTCATTCAAACTGGCATTTTTATCGCGAAGTTCGCCCTCCGCGATCTCGATGCCGGACTGATTTTCGGAGCGAAGTTTTGCAGCGAGGTAAGCGTTCAACTGCCGCTCATGATCCAGCTTCATCAGGATTTGGCCCTTGGCCACTTTGGCACCGATCGTGGTCTCCACGGTTTCGACGATTCCCGCCTCGCGGGCCATCAGAGTCCTGACAGACTCCGGTTGAATCTTGCCCAAAGTCAAAACCTCCTGCGCGTGGACACTGACCGCGCTGAGTAGCACAAGGGGCAATAGGGCCCATCGAAGGAGGAAACTCATGATTCCAATTTGCCTGAGCATGGACGGCAGGTCAAGTAACCGCCCCCCACGAGGCCAAAAATGCAATTTCCTTGCCCTCTTTTTCTTTGTCGATGAACTTGGGAGCATTGATCGTTAACGACACCATTGCCGGAATTTCGACTGCCGCTGGAGAGGGAGCCATTGCGGTGATCCGCGTCTCCGGACCGGAGGCGGCGGCCATGTCCCGCCAAGTGTTTCCAACCCGCGGCACGGCATTGACCGGGACGCCCCGCGTCATGCGTTACGGCCGGATTGTTAGAAAAACCGAATCCCTCGACACCGGGATGGCGGCCTACTTCCCCGCCCCGCGAAGCTACACGGGGGAGGACATGGTGGAGATTTATTGTCATGGCGGAATCCTCGTCGCGGCGCGGGTGTTGGAGGCCGTTTTGGAGTTGGGCGCGAGGGCGGCCGAGGCCGGAGAATTCACGCGGCGGGCCTTTCTCAATGGCAAGCTGGACCTCACCCAGGCGGAGGCGGTGATGGATATCATCCGGGCGCGGTCTCCGATTGCGTTGGCGGCGGCGGAGGAACAATTGCAGGGACGATTGGGCCGGGAACTCGCGGGCCTCCGGGCGCACTTGCTTTCCTTGGTGGCCAACATCGAGGCCTGGATTGATTTTCCCGATGAGGACATCGACCCGGCAACAGGGGCGGGATTCCTTGCAGAAATCAGGAAGGCCCTTCAAGAAGTCGAGACCCTTCTTTCCACGGCCCGCACCGGACGGATTCTGAGAGAAGGCGTCCGGTTGGTGATTTTTGGATCTCCCAATGCCGGCAAATCCAGCCTGCTCAATGCCCTCCTCGGTTTCGAGCGCGCCATCGTGACCCCCACCCCCGGAACCACCCGCGACACCATCGAGGAATTGGCGAACCTTGGCGGGCTGCCCTTTTGCATCACGGACACAGCCGGCCTGCGCGAGACGGAAGATCCCATCGAAAAAATTGGCATGGCACGGGCCCATGAGGCCATGGCCGCGGCGGACATTCTTCTGCATGTGGTTGATGCCAGTGCCGGAACGGAATTCCCGGATCTTGCGAATGCTGGACCCTTCGAGTCCCTCACCGTCTTCAACAAAATTGATCTCCTCGATGCGCCGGTGCCATGGCCGGACGGGGCGATTGGCATTTCCTGCCTCACCGGAGCCGGCCTTGAGACCCTTGTCGAAAAAGTTGTGGCCCGTGCGCAGGGCAACCCGCAACGTCCCTCCGCGTTGGCGATCAATGCCCGCCATCAGGCCTGTCTCCAGCGGGCCAAAGCGGGGTTGGAATCAGCGGCGGCTGAGTTGGAGTCGAACCATTCCCCCGAATTCGTGGCCACGGGTTTGCATGAGGCCCTGGATGCCATCGGCGACATTTTGGGCCTGGCGGACACCGAAGAAATTCTTGGCGAGATTTTTTCCAAATTCTGTATCGGCAAATGATGTCTTTTTACCACCACGTCCTCCGTCCGCTCCTTTTTCGTTTGGACGCGGAGTCGGCCCACAATCTGGCCATGCACCTCCTGGGCCTCACCCCTCCCGCGATCCTTCGTGTAATGTTTTGCAGAAATCTTCCCGCACAACCGACGGATGTCATGGGTTTAAGATTCCCGCATCCCGTGGGATTGGCAGCCGGCATGGACAAAAACGCCGAGGCACTTCCTGCATGGGAGGCCCTGGGGTTCGGGTTTGTGGAGCTTGGCACGATCACCGCCCACGCCCAACCCGGGAATCCCAAACCCCGCGCGTTCCGCTACCCCAAACAGCAGGCCCTGATCAACCGGATGGGATTCAACAACGAGGGAGCGGTCACGGTCGCAGCGCGCTTGGAACGTGTCCGCAGATCGGGGCGCTGGCCCAAAATTCCCGTTGGGATCAACCTTGGAAAATCCAAAGTGACGCCCCTCGATGAGGCTCCCGCCGATTACCTGGCGAGTCTGCGGGCCTTAAAATCCTACGGGGACTACTTTGTCATCAATGTCAGTTCTCCCAACACCCCCGGCCTCCGCGACCTTCAGGACATCTCGCGGTTGGCGGGCATTATGACGCGGCTGCGCATCGAGGTTCCCGACAAACCGATCGTCGTCAAAATTGCTCCCGACCTGAGCGATGAGGCCGCCATCGAAATTGCGGCTCTGGCGGAGAAGTCCGGCATGGCAGGTCTCATTTCCACAAACACAACCTTGGACCATTCCTCAATTCTCGGTGAGGGCGACCAACAGGGCGGTCTGAGCGGAAGGCCTCTCCTTGGTCGCTCGACCGACCTGACCCGCCTGCTTGCCGCAGCGACCCCCCTCCCCATCATTGCGTCGGGCGGGATCATGGACGCCGCATCCGCACACCAAAAATTTGAGGCCGGGGCAAAGCTCGTCCAGCTCTACACGGGGTTTGTTTATCACGGCCCGTCGCTTATCGCTGAGATCCTCCAAAAACCCAGACCACAACCACGGTGATCAACAGCATGCCAAACAAGGAAATCGGCTTGCTCTCCAGCCCGATGGGTTTTTTCGAGGGGGACATTGGACGGCGTCAGTCGTGTCAGCGAAAGACCAATGAGTCTCCCTCAAAGTCTGCCGTGATGGTGTCCCCCTCATGGAACTTGCCATCAAGGATCTTGAGGCTGAGCGGGTCGAGGATTTCGCGTTGGATGACACGTTTGAGCGGCCTGGCCCCGTAGGCGGGATCATAGCCGGCCTTGCCGAGGTGGGCGATGGCAGCGGGGCTGAGCGCGAGGGTGATGTTTTGTTTCTCGAGGCGCGTGAGGAGACGCTGGAGTTGGATTTTGACGATCCGGTCAATCTGCGAACTGTCCAGACGATCGAAGATAATCGTCTCGTCGATGCGGTTCAGAAACTCGGGACGGAAGTGCTCGCGGAGGGCCTCGGTGACGCGGGCATTCCGCTCGGCTTTGGGCAGTTCTTCCATGATGTATTGGCTGCCGATGTTGGACGTGAGGATAATCACCGCGTTTTTAAAATCGACCGTCCGGCCCTGGCCATCGGTGATCCGTCCGTCATCCAAGACCTGAAGCAGGACATTGAAAACATCGTGGTGGGCTTTCTCGACCTCATCAAAAAGGACGACAGAATACGGCTTGCGGCGGACGGCTTCGCTGAGTTGGCCGCCTTCTTCATAACCCACATAGCCGGGAGGAGCACCGATCAAACGGGCCACGGCGTGCTTTTCCATGTATTCGCTCATGTCGATGCGGACGATGGCTTGTTCGTCATCAAACAAAAACTCGGCAAGGGCCTTGCTCAACTCGGTTTTGCCGACGCCCGTGGGTCCAAGAAAAAGGAAGCTCCCGATGGGGCGGTTTTCATCCTGCAGTCCGGCCCGCGCCCGGCGGACGGCATTGGAGACAGCGGTGATGGCTTGTTCCTGGCCGACCACCCGCTGCATGAGGCGCTCTTCCATTTTGACGAGCTTCTGACGTTCCCCCTCCTGGAGGCGGGAGACGGGCACGCCGGTCCAGTTTGAGACAACGCGGGCGATATCATCTTCGGTGACTTCCTCGCGGAGCAAGGCGGAGGGCGAGTTCGAGACCTGGGAGGCCGCCTCTTCCAGCTCCTTTTGAAGTTTGGGGAGGGTGCCATATTGGATCTCCGAGGCTTTGCCAAGGTCACCGCGCCGCTGGGCTTGCTCGAGTTCCTCGCGGGCCATCTCAATTTTTTCCGCGACTTTTTGGGACTTGCCGATTTCTTCTTTTTCTTTCTGCCACTGGGCTTTCAGGCGGGAGGCCTCCTCTTTGCGATCGGCGAATTCCCGCTCGAGTTTGGTGAGGCGTTCTTTGCTGGCCGCGTCTTTTTCTTTGGAAAGCGCCCGGCGCTCCATTTCAAGCTGCATGATTTGACGGTCCAGCACGTCGATTTCGGTGGGCAAAGATTCCATCTCAATCTTGAGTCGGGAGGCGGCCTCATCGATCAGATCGACCGCTTTGTCGGGGAGGAAGCGGTCGCTGATGTAACGGTCGCTGAGGACCGCGGCGGCGATGATGGCATTATCCTGGATCCGCACCCCGTGATGGACTTCGTAGCGTTCTTTGAGGCCGCGCAGAATGGCAATCGTGTCCTCGACGCTGGGTTCATCAACCATGACGGGTTGGAAGCGCCGCTCGAGGGCCGCGTCCTTTTCGATGTATTTCCGATATTCATCAAGCGTGGTCGCACCAATCGTGCGCAACTCACCGCGGGCAAGTTGGGGCTTCAGCATGTTCGAGGCATCGGCGGACCCTTCGGCCGCACCGGCTCCGACAATCGTGTGCAACTCATCAATAAAGAGAATGATCTCCCCTTCGCTGGACGTGACTTCTTTCAAGAACGCTTTGAGCCGGTCCTCGAATTCGCCACGGAATTTGGCACCGGCAATCATCGCTCCAAGATCCATGGCAATGATCCGTTTGTTTTTGAGGGAATCGGGCACATCACCTCCCACGATCCGCCGTGCCAATCCTTCCACAATGGCGGTTTTTCCCACACCGGGCTCCCCAATCAGGACCGGATTATTTTTAGTGCGCCGGGAAAGAACCTGCATCGTGCGGCGAATCTCCTCGTCGCGGCCAATCACCGGATCAATTTTGCCCTTGCGGGCCAACTCGGTGAGATCCCGCCCATATTTTTCCAGGGTCTGATACTTGCCCTCCGGGTCCTGATCCGTGACCCGCTGATTGCCACGCACGGCAGCCAGCGCCTGCATGAGCTTGGCATGATCCAGCCCGGCCCCTTTCAGAATCCGCCCGGCGGGTGTCGGGGAATCCGACGCGGCCAGCAGGAAGTGCTCGGCGCTCAGAAACTCGTCCTTCAGTTTGGTCATTTCCTTCTCGGCCGCATCCAGCGTCTTTCGGAGATCCGAACCGATGCCGGGAGATGAGGCCCCATGGATTTTTGAGCGTTGGGCCAACTCCGCATCCAAGGCCTGAACGATTCCCGCAGGGGAGACTCCCATTTTCTGAAAGAGAGCGCCGGCCAGGCCTTCCGGCTGGCTCAGGAGGGCCGACAGAAAATGCTCGGTGGAGATTTCGGAATGACTGCTTTTGGCCGCCAGGTCCAGCGCGGCATTAAAAGCTTCTTGCATCTTGGCAGTGAATTTTTCCGGGTGCATAAGGCCTTTAAACTATCAGATGCGCCTTCCCATTTAAAATCTCAATTTCTTGGAATGGGAATAGCGGGCGCGATCATAAGCGGGTGAGGTTGTTATGCAGGCCAGGGGGCATGGTCGTCTCGACCGCGTGGTATTGGGTCAGCGTGGGGCATCAAACCTGCAACGGGCGAGACGCACCGTTCCCCCTGACTCACCCACTTTTAATCACACCCACGAAAAGCGGAGCTGATGATCTCACCCGGATCCGACGGAGGTTAGAGATTTTTCTTTACACAATGCGTAATATTAGTATTTCTTATATCTGAAATGAATGCTTCCAGTCCCTCCCACTCCAAAGACCCGGCGATCGTGAGTATCGACGGCGCGGAAGCCGCCGCTTCCGTGGCCTACCGGCTGAGCGAGTTGATCGCCATTTATCCGATCACGCCATCCACGCCGATGGGCGAGTGGGCGGATGAGTGGGTGGCCATGGGCAAACCGAATATCTGGCATGCCGTGCCGCAAATTGTGGAAATGCAATCCGAGGCGGGGGTGGCGGGTGCTATTCATGGCATGTTGCAAGGCGGTTCGCAGGCGACCACCTTCACGGCCTCGCAGGGGCTGCTGTTGATGTTGCCGGTGATGTATAAGCTGGCGGGCCAGCACCTGCCGTTTTGCATGCATGTCGCCGCCAGGACCGTGGCCACCCATGGCTTGTCCATTTTTGGCGACCATTCGGATGTGATGGGCGCGCGACAAACCGGGTTTGCCCTTCTGGCCTCCTCGAGCCCCCAAGAAGCCCACGATTTGGCCTGCGTGGCCCATGCGGCCACCCTCGTCTCGCGGATTCCCTTTCTCCACTTTTTTGACGGGTTTCGGACCTCCCATGAGATCAATGATGTGAAACTGCTCAGCAATGACATTTTGAGCCGGATGGTCACGGACAAACTGGTGCTCGCCCAACACCTGCGGGCCCTGACCCCGGATCACCCCACGCTGCGCGGCACAGCTCAGAATCCCGACGTGTTTTTTCAGACCCGGGAGGCTTCGAATCCGCTCTATGACGCGTTGCCGGGAATCGTCCAATCCAAGATGGATCAGCTCGGGGCCCTCACGGGGCGGTCCTACAAGATCTTTGATTACGCGGGCGCGCCTGATGCCGAGCGGGTGATTGTGATCATGGG
>JBBECL010000013.1:0-8703 GCA_040881805.1 Terrimicrobiaceae bacterium
AAAGTGGTGCACTTTGAAGTGACCCGTGGTGGTGCACTTTGGGTGACCCCCGACAGTGGAGCGAGTCCTTCAGCAAAGTCCTTTGCCATCCGCTCCCGCTAAAAAGTTTCCTGTATTTCACGGTGGAGGGCCCCGGATTTCCGCAGAGGACATGAAACAAGCGATTTACGGGGACTATGAATAGCTTGGATACGAACATTCTCGTATATGCTGCGGACGCGGATGCCATTGAGCACGGAGCTGCGAGCGCTGTTATTGACGAGATGCTGGGGAATCCGGAGAAGTGGATTATTGCTGATCAGGTTCTGTTTGAATTTTACAGAGCAATAAGGAATTCCCGTATTTTCCTGAATCCCCTTGGCGCCCGGGATGCCGCGTTGCGCCTGAAGTTTCTTCAAAGCGAGAGCGGGGTAACCCGGTGCTGTTATGACCTTGATCAGTGGGAGCCGGTCTTTTCCCAGCTGTCAGATAGGGGAACCCCGGCAGCCCGGACCCACGATATCGTTCTGGGGGCTACGTTGAAATCAAATGGTGTGAAAAGGTTTTTTACCCGCAACACCAAAGACTTTCATTCGACAGGCTTCGAAGAGCTCATCAATCCCATAGACGACCCTCCTCAAAACCTTTGATTCCGCTATCTGCGGCGTCCGGCATTCGCAATTGATTTAAACGCGCTTTTGTTTATGAAATTTTCACCGCGGCGTTCGATCTGACAAAGAGTAACCGGTATTTTGGTTTCGTATCCAGCTCCATCCGTTTTACGTTCTCCGGGGAGCAATCACCTGATGGAAATTATCATCCAAGAATCCGCTGAAGCCGCCTCGAAACTGTTGGCCCGACACATTGCTGCCCTCATCTACTGCAAGCCCGGTGCCGTTCTCGGCCTGGCCACCGGCAGCACACCCCTCGGGTTATACCAAGAATTGATCAGGATGCATCGCGAGGAGGAGCTCGATTTTTCGAGGGTCCGGACATTCAACCTCGATGAATATCTCGGGCTTTCCCCGAGTCACCCGCAGTCCTACCACCACTTTATGTGGAAGAACCTCTTCGACCACATCAATGTGAATCCCGCGAAGGTGAACTTTCCGAGTGGCTTGGTATCCGGCCAAGAAATCAACTCCTACTGCCAAAAATACGAAGAGGAAATCGCAAAATCCGGGGGTATTGATTTACAGATTCTTGGAATCGGCTCCGATGGCCATATCGGCTTCAACGAGGCCGGTTCGTCATTGGCCTCGCGGACTCGGATAAAAACTCTGACCCGTCGAACCATCGAAGATAATGCCAGATTTTTTGGTTCGTCCGGGGAGGTGCCGCACCATGTGATCACCATGGGAGTCGGGACGATCATGGAAGCTCGGGAAATCGCGCTCCTGGCATTTGGTCCGGCCAAGGCTCATGCTGTGGCCGGCGCCGTGGAGGGCCCGATCACGGCCAGCAATCCGGCTTCCATTCTCCAAATGCACCCGACGGCGAAAGTTTACCTGGACGAGGCCGCGTCCGGCCAACTTGCCCGCTGTGCGTATTACCGTTGGGTTTACGAGCAAAAGCCGGACTGGCAAAAGCTTCAATAACAGGCCGGACGATGACGCTTGATGGCAGCGTTAGCCTCACACGGGTGGATTTCAGAGAAAGTTTTCGTCAGCGAATCGGGCGGGATAGGGTGCGGGATCTGCGGAACCGTCCCCTGAATTCGCGTGAAAGTTCTTTCAGGAAAACCTCGTCATCCGGTGTGGTGACATAGCCAATAATGTAGATCTTCGGCATTGGCATACCGTTCTTTTTGTAAAGTGCTTCTGCTGTGGAGTAGATGTATTCCAAGACATCCTTGTCTTCGTAACGAGGAGGGCCGGGACCTCCCTCCGACTCAACCACCTTGGGCGGAATCCCGCGGCGGGCGCGTTTCTTGTTCTCTACCTCCCGTTCCGCCTTCATATCCTCGCGGCGACGAAGCTCTGCCGGAGAAACCCTGGATTGCCGCTCGGTGCGCTCTTTGATTTCCGCTTCGGTCTCCTTTTTCAGGATGAAATGGACGCCGTCTGTGACGATGAAAATGGTATCAACTTGAGATTCGAAGGCAGCGGCGAAGGCGAGATCGAAGCGGGTTTTTCCGCCAACGCTCTCCATTTTTGGAGTTTCCGGCT
Source organism: Terrimicrobiaceae bacterium (assembly GCA_040881805.1). Taxonomy (GTDB): domain Bacteria; phylum Verrucomicrobiota; class Verrucomicrobiia; order Chthoniobacterales; family Terrimicrobiaceae; genus JAJTZA01. The sequence goes on from JBBECL010000013.1 coordinate 2,148, forward strand.
TTCCGCGGTAGTTGTTGAGGCGCGTGCCATTTTTTTCGACATTCACGCGGTCCCCCATATAGGGATCGATCCAAGCGACTGCGTCCTTCTTGTTCTCATCAGTCGCCCGAACGGCCTCGGGTTTGTAGATATCAACTCCCGTGGCAAAGGCAATAAGGTTGAAAAGTGAGCCGTTGTTGAGTCTCATGACGAGTTCTTTGATTTCATCTTTCAATGCGTCGAACCCGTCGAAACTTCCCCGCTGGTCCTCAACCATGGACGGGGAAAGGTCCAATAAAACCGCGACCCGCTCGGTGTTTGCATTAAATCCCATGAAGCGCACATCGGAAACTCCGACGCCCAGACCTCCAAGGCCTTTCCCTCCCGCCGTTCCGGTCCCGATTCCGGATGCCCCAAAGGACTGCAGGGAAGATTTGATGGGGTCCAACTTCGGGGTAACTGCGGATTTGATGTCAGGCAGGGTGAAGTCCGAAATTTTGTTGGCGCTGAGCCGGGGCTGCAATTTGGGGCGTCCGCTTTTTTGTTGCTGTTTTTGAACCTTGACCTTGTGTTCGAGTTTGCGTGGATCGATGCGCTTAACGACTTCCGGAGCCGCTTCGAAGGCGACATCCCGTTCGAAGATGTGGCGAAAGACCACCACCGACCCAAGGATGACCAGCGCCAAAACATGGATTCCCACCACGGCGAGGAGAATGGTCCAAAGGAGACGTTTGCCCCGGAATGGGTTCGGCTTTTGAGCGGGGTTGCGACCTCCAGCGTGTGATGTTGACGTCTTCATTCCTCTCCCATTCCAAAGGTGACATTTTTTATTTCGGCGGTGGCACAGGCGTTCATGACATCCACAACGCGCTGATGAACGACCTCCTCATCCGCCTGGATGGAAATCATGGCGGGATTTTTGGTGGCATCCGAGGCTTGGCGGAAGCGCACCAGCGTGGCGACAAGCTCGGGCATATCCCGGGAGGTCACAGAGTCAAAAGCCATGCCATTGAGAATGACTGAACCGTCCGCCGCGACTTCAATGATCTGCTCATCTGGCATCTTGAGCGTGGTGGTCTGAACAACTGTGCCGGGAAGTTGAATCCCGAGGTCAGCCTCCGATTTCGCAAGGCTGGTTGTCACAATAAAATATATGAGCAAAAGAAAAACGATATCGATCATGGAGGACATCTGGATTTCCTCATCATCTTTCGATGCGGCCATAAGGTTCATGAGATCAATTTTCATGGCGTGAGTCAGTTGCCGGTTTGGTAGGTTGCGAAGATCACATCGGTGATGCCGCCCTCCGCGATGGCTTTCATGGCCATGCGAACATTCCCATGGCGGGCGCGGCTGTCGGCTCGCAAAAACACACGCAGGTTGTCTGCCGATTTGGCCTGGGCCTCGATATATTTTGCAAGACCCTCTTCATCAACGGGCCGGGTGCCCGCAAAGAGTTGGCCCTTTTCGTCCACGGTCACATTGACGCGGACGCCGGGGTCTTTGGGAACTGTGGCATCGCTGGCCACGGGGATTTCGATTTTGATGCGTTCGGACTGGTTGATGTTGGCGGCAACCATGAAGAAGATGATGAGAAGAAAAATAATATCGATCATCGGGGCCATCTGGAACCCCATCTCCTCATTGAGCCCGAAGACGCTCGTATTGATTTTCATCTTTCGAATCAGCCCTCCTGGGATGCCCGCTCCACACGTTTCACGGCAATTTTGAATTTTTCGAAAATGTTACCGAGTGTGCGGTTGAGGCTGGCGATGATTGATGTGAATTTGTTTTTGAAGTAGAGGTAGGAAACCATGGCTGGGATGCCGATGATGAGGCCGGTTGCCGTGGTGATGAGGGCCTCGGAAATGTTGTCGGCGAGGAGTTCCGGGCGGCCCATTCCACCAATGGCCATGGCGCGGAAAGCTGAAATCATGCCGCTGACCGTGCCAAGCAGGCCGAACATGGGCGCGGTGACGGCGGCGGCGGAAATGTAATTGATAGGCACGAGGTTGGCTCCAATCTCTTCCACGGAGGCTTCTTCCATGCCTTTTTCGATCGAGTCGAGTCGCACTTCGCCATTATCGATGCGGGACAGACCAGCTTTGACAATGTTTGTGACGAGGCAGGGTTTTGCTTCGCAAAGTGCCCTGGCACCATCCACATCCAGATTGGTGAGAAGGTCGGTGAGCTCGCTGACGACCGCCGGGTTGAGCATCCTGGCGGTGCGCACCATGATCCCGTTGTAAACCGTGAGGGCGATGGTTGCCACGCTGCAAATCCCGAGGAACCACATCGTCCATCCGCCGACTTTGATCATCTCGATAATGGTCACCTCCTTGGCTTGCGGCGGGGTTGGAGAAGCCCCTTGGGCAATGGCAAGCACGGGGAGTGCGAGGAGGATGGCGAAGGCAAGGAGCGGAGTGGATCGTGGGCTTTTCATGGTGGTTTTTGAATTAAAGATTTTCGAGCTTCGAAGCGGGCGTCTCAGTGTTGATGAGGCCATCATCGGGCGTGGGGCCGGGAGTGGGATTTGGTGTGGGAGTGGGCGTGGGATTTGGCGTGCCAGAGGGGGCTGCTCCCTGGGGCTCAGGCGCGGCGGTGGCGACTTTGTCGAGAGCGCCGGGTGGGAGTTTGGCGCGGGCGAGGGACGACCACGGGGAGGTGGGAAAAACCCTCACAAGCTGTTTACGAATCTCGATGGAAACTCCCGGAAGATCGGGGGGATCATCCATGATGGCAGAGACACTGGACTTGTCGGATTGGATCATACCCAAAGCATCGAAAGCTTCTCCCCGGCTTTGCTCATAAAGGCGGCGGAGTTTATCATCCGCTTGAATGGCTTCTTTTTGTTTTAAAATCACGCGGCCAAGTTCGTCGTAGGCTTCCGCGCTCAGATAAAGTGCTTCGGCGTAGGAATCCGAGCCGAGGCGTTTGTGAGCGATGACAGAGGCAATTTCGTCGAGGGCGGTCACGAGGTCTTTTCTGGCAGCGGCGATGCGGGCGCGGGTGAGTTTGTAAAGGCTGAAGAGGCTGCTTCGGCGGGTGGGGGCCCGGAGGGTGTTGAGTTGGGTCTCGGCGGCATCGACCTCTCCCAGCATGGCGCGGCAATACGCGGTGACGACGATGGACTGGGCTCGTGTTTCACCGAGAGTGTCAGCCGGTATTTTTGCCAGCAGTTCAATGGCTCCTTTGTAGTCTCCCCGGCTCCTCAGCAAATCGGCATACTTAAAAACGTAGCTGGCGGCATCTCCCTTCGGGATGGAAAGCAGCGGGAGCAAACTGTCGGTGTAGTCCCGCATGGGAGGCAGGGCTTTTTCCGAGCGGCCTGCTTGCAGTTCCTTTTCGGCATCGGACCATGGCTTCGGAGGTGCAAGACGCCATGTTTTTACGCGGTCCATGGGGATGAGCATTGTGCCATCACCTCCGGGAAGGGAAATGGTGAACCCGCGGGCATCGGCAATTGAGACATCCGCAGTTTGCACTTTGCCATCGTCCATTTCGACAAAAAGTCGCAAGGGGGCAGCCTGAACCAGGGAGGCAAACGCAAGGAGTATGGCGAGTGCACAGGTTTTCATGGTGCAGGTGGCGTGCTCGGAGGTGGAGGCGGCGGGGTTTGCGGGTCCGGCTCGCCGGCGAGGAGTTCACCGGCCTGTGCGAACTCTGGAAGGCCCTTGAAGGCGTCCTTGGAAACAAATTCCCGCAGGGTTGCAACGCGTTCCGGGCTTTTGCCGAGAATTTTGAGGCAGTTGGCACTTTCGAGATAAGCTTTTGCTGCCCACTCTTTATACCCGGCATAAAGCACATAGACCCTCTGAAAATATGCAAAGGCCTCGGCGGTTTCACCCATTCCAAGTTTGGCCTTTCCGATTTGGAAAAGGGTGCGCGCCCAGATTTCTCCGCGCCATTCTTTGACCTCAAGAATGAGTTCAAGCAGCGCGATGGCCTCACGATATTTTTTTTCCGTGATGAGCATTTGTGCCTGTTCCTCCATGGCAAGTGCGGCGGATTCGGAAGATGGAAAAAGCTCCCGGAGCCTTGCGTAGTGGATGTTTGCGGTTTCAAAATCCTGCTCGTCGCGTGCGAAGCGAGCAAGGGAGAGAAGGGCCTCCTCGTTCCATTCGGAGTCCGGGAATTCCTTGATTGCCCGTTCATAGGCTTCCTGGGCGAGGGGTTTGTTCCCCTCATCAATGGCCAACCGCCCAATCCAAATCATCGTTGCGGGGCTTGCCTCGTCAAGCAACTCGGGTTTGAGCTCAAGTTTTACTTTTTGCCCCACTCCAAAATCGCTGTGGATTCGGTCCATCGCCATTTGCCAGCGCAAGGCAAGCGCGGGAAGATTCTGGACACGGGCTCGTGCGAGTTCTGCCCGGGCCTCCTCTTCTGGAGGATGACCGTTGAGTTGAGTGAATTCCTTAAGATAGTCGCGAAGAATGAGGTCAATCCCAATGGCCTGGCGGTCGTTGCCATATTGGGCGATGGCGGAACGATAAGTCTCCAGGAGATCGGCTGGCTTGTTTTGGGCTTTTTGGGCAAAACCGATCCGATAAATCGCCTCGGCATACATTCCTGTGGTGCCATATCGCTCAAGGTAGGCGCGTAGGGCCGCTTCCATTTCGGGAAATTTTTCCTGGGTTTCCAAAACGCGGGCCGTTTGCAGGGCCGCATAATCGATCTGGCCCTGATTGAGCGTGAGGGACTCGACACGGGCGTAGTGAGCAAGGGCATCATCCAGGCGTCCATCCGCGCCGGCAATATCCCCAAGGAGAACCTGGGCTTCCGCCACCTGCGGCGAACGAGGGTGTTCTTTCACAAAGGCCTCAAGTGCGGCTTTGGCCTCGCCATAGTTTTCCAATGCGTAGAGGCAGACCGCCGCGCGGAATTTTGAATCTATCCCGACAATGGTTTCGGGAAACGCTGATGCAACGGCCTTGAAGCTCTCCAGCGCTTGGGGGTAATCGGATCGGAAAAGCAGGGTCATGGCCTTCCAATAGTCCGCTTCCGCCACCATTTCAGATTGCGGGTAACGCGTGCGCAGTTCTGAAAACATTGCGAAGGCCTCCTCGAACTTTTCTTCCTGAAAGAGGCTGAAGCCCGACAGGAAAAGCAGACGGTCGGCAAAGAGGGAATCCGGACGCTTGTCGAGGATCGAGCGGGCGACTTCGACCACATCAGGAAAGCGTCGCATCTCCACATAGATCTGGGCCAGTTGGTTGGCCACATCATCATAGAATTTCCCTTCGGGGTATTGTTCCAGATATTGGGCACCAAAGTCGGAGGCTCTTTCCAGCAGGCCGAGGGAAGCTGCCAGCGCAAAGCCCGCATAGGCTGCGTCTTCGCCATACTGGCTTTCTGGAAAATCCTCCATAATGCTTTCATAGACCCACAGAGCCTCCCATGTGCGGCTTTGATGGAAGTAGGCCTGGGCGATGCGATGACGAAGCTCCTCGTCATAGGATTTGGTTTGGGCAAGAAGCTTGGCCTCGTCCTCCAGTCGGCGCAACCGCTCGTTGGCTGCAACAATGGAGGCGGCTCCCGCTTCACTGGCAAGTGCCTTTGCCGCCTCACGTCTGCCTTTAGCGATATCAGTTTGTTCGCCGAGCCATGTCTCCACCAAGGGCTTGGGTGCAACGATCAGGAAAAGCGGAAGGGCAAGGTCCACCCGTCCTTGCTGAAACAATTTGTCCGCACCCTGAAGCACGGCGAGATTAAATCGCACCGAGTATCTCGCGACCGATCCACTTTGCTCAAGGTCGGGGAGCAGTTCAAAAACCTTCTCCACCCGGTCGGTTTCGATGTAGCCCTGACTCAAATACACCACGCATTGGCCAAAAAAATCGAGGTCCGACTTGTCTGTGATTGCGTTTTCGAGGAAGGGGATCGCTTTTTTCCAGTTTCCGGGAAGCACATAGCAATCGACCAACGTTGATCGAACCTCTCGCGCCCGCTCGGGTGTTGTGAATTTTCTCGCGAGGATGCGTTCAAAAAGCGGTGTCGCCTCCTCGTATCTGCCCTGACCAAACAGACTTGCCGACAGGATGTCCAATGCAAGGCCGGTGCGGGTTGGGTTTTTCTCAGAAAATTTTTCGAGATATTTTTGGAAAAGCGGCGAGGATTCCGCCTCGCGCCCCTCCGAAAAATAACAATACGCCAACGAGTAAGACAGGCGTTCCAATTCATCGGTTTGGGCGGGGTCCGGTTTTTCTTCCAGACGTTTGACGTATTCTTGGAGGGGAACAATCAACTCGCCGTAGCGCTTTGTCGCAAGAAGCATCTCAATCTGACCACGGAGTTGGGCGGTCGGAACATTGTCCAGTGATGGAGAATCTTGGGCACGGGCAGACACGGCAAGCAGCAGGCATGCCATGATGACCGCAATAGAGCGGAGGGCGGATGCCCTTTTTTGATGTGGATGGGGGATCAAACTAAACTCCAATTTGGGCTGCAGCCTGCACAGATAATGCCCCCAGATCAATTCCAATTTTGGGTTTGTGTCGGCGACGGAACAAAAGTGGAAAATAGGGCAGCCGATGGGGTCGGGCCTATATTTTAAATGCGACCCCATCCGTTGGTTGCT
>JBBECL010000014.1:0-2794 GCA_040881805.1 Terrimicrobiaceae bacterium
GCTTTCGGAATGTCTGCCTCCACGAAATTTTGACACCCACAAAGGCCAAGCGGGGAGAATTGGAATTGTGGCGGGGTCTCCCGGGTTTCTTGGCGCGGCCCACTTGTGTTCGCTCGGGTCATTGAAGAGCGGTGGAGGACTCATCACCCTCTTTGCCTCCCCCGCAGTCGCCGCTCTGCTGGCCATGCGATGCCCCCCGGAAATCATGGTTCGCGGCATTTCAAACCTTCGCGAGGTGGCTCACGAAAACTTGGATGTGCTGGCCATCGGGCCGGGGATCGGCCGGGCCAACCACGGAGATGTGCTGGCTCTGGTTCGAGATCTCCCCATCCCCATGGTCGTGGATGCCGATGCCCTCCATGCCGTGGCAGAAGACCGCAGCCTGTTGAATCACCTCCAGGGTCCACGGCTGTTAACCCCCCACCCCGGCGAAATGGAACGCCTCAGCCCCCGGGCCGGAAGGACCCGCCGCCTTTGGGCCGAAGATTTTGTCAGCGAACGGAAGATCACGCTTCTCCTGAAAGGCGCACGAACGGTGGTGGCCTCGTCCGGGCAGCCCACCACGTTCAACACCACCGGCCACCCCGGCATGGCGACTGGCGGCATGGGAGATGTGCTGACCGGCGTGACCGCTGCTCTGATCGCTCAAGGCCAACCACCACACACCGCTGCCATCCTTGGCGCATGGACCTGCGGCTTTGCCGCCGAGTCCGCCATAGCCGCTGGAGCTTCCCAAGAATCTCTCACCCCGCAGGATGTCACCAACCACCTTGGCCAAGCCTTCAACGCTTTGCGACAGGGGCGGTTTTAAGTCGTTGGGCCCAGCCTGCTCAAGTCCATGCGGGCTGATCACCCCATTGACTATCTTGCCCGAATGAACGAATATTCGTTCATGATTCTCCGTTCCCTCTCGTCCGCTTTCGGCTCCCTGTGTCTTTGTGTGTTGGGAGGCTGCGTGGTTTATCCCGTGGATGGTGGCGAAGCCTTGCTTCTCCCCCCCGGCCCTCCCTCGATCAACGTGGGGTTTTACGGCTCTCCGGCTGGATATAGTTACGGATCCTACCCCGTCTATGTTTATAACGGCCGTCCCTGTTACTATGTGGGCGGCCGTCGTTACTGGTATACCCGTGGTCCTGATGCCCGTTATGTCGATGTCAACGTGAACCGCAACGTGAATTATCACGGATCCTACAGCAGCGGATATCATAGAAACTACAATCGCTACAACACCCCGAACAGAAGCTACAATCGGAACGTCAATGTGAACGTCAACCGCAACTACCGTCGTCGGTGATAAGCGGGAAGACAACCGTTTGAGGCATAAAAAGATCGCGCGCAGAGCCGCCTCTCTGATTCACTGTCCATCGAAACCTGTCGATTTCCCTGACTCCTTGTGAGGTGAAGGAGACATCAATGCCCTAACCGTGGAAACCAACCCAAAGGAAGAACCATCTCCAAAGCCGCCGGAGGCCCCCAAAGAGGGATCTTCTTCGCACCAGGGATTCAGCAAAATTCTGAATGCGGTGCGGGGGTATTATGACGAGGCTGTGGATGGGTTTCGTGATGCAAAAAGCCGCTTGGGCGAAGAAAACAAGGAGGAACAACCCGAACCCATGCCTCAGTTGGAGCCCGAGCCCGAACTTCCTCCTGTGATGAAAGACTATCGTCCCGAACCCAAGGGATTGCACCGCCAGGCTCCTCGCTCGACAGCCGAATCGGACATCGGGACGCCAGAAGCCTTGATGCCCCCCTCCCTGCGTCCCATGCAGACCAAGGAGATAGGATTTCGCTATCGGAATGTGTTGATGGTCGGGGGTATGGATTTTTTGGGGGCTTCGCTGGTTCACCAACTCAACTTGGGCGGGGTTGAGGACATCGTGGTGGCGGATACTCTCAATGAGAACACAGCCCGGTCGTTGCCATTTCTGCGATTCCAAGAATTTTTGGGGCCCGAGGAACTCCACGAATTGGCAGCCACGAAATTTCGGGGCCTGCCCTCGTTTTCGCACATCTTTCAAATCGGAGGTTGGAACACAGCCAACCTGGCTGTGGCAAAGAGCCTTTATGCCGCGGCCTTGAAGAGCGGCACCCGGTTTATTTCCGTGGCATCGGCATCATCGATCGGGCCAAGGCGTGGCACGATTCCCCAAGAAAGCTGGAGCCAGCCAACCACATTCCGACCCCAGAGCCAGGAGGGACATGTCTCTGCTCTTTTTGATCGCTACGCCCTCCCGAAATCTGTCAACAAATCCTATCTTTCCCTCAAGCACTCCCGCCTCTTCGGTCCCGGAGAACGTTCGGACGACGGGATCTACGGTCTTGTCAAATCCTGTTATCACCAAATTTGCTCCACGGGCGAGGTCCGCCTGCCCTCGGCCCTGAGGCCCGGAACCCCCGAGGGAAATCGAGCCCATGACTTTTGCTATGTCCTGGACGCGGCGAGAGTCGCGGTGCTTCTTCCGCAAAGCCCCCACGCTTCGGGGGTCTACGAATTGGGTTCGGGAAATTCCTGCACCGCCGCAGCCATGGCTGAAACTGTGTTTTCCGCTCTTGGCCTCCCTCCTTCAATCCAATGGGATGACTCCCTTCCATTTGCTCCTCCCTCCTCCGAGCCCGAAACGATCTATCTCCAACGAGTGACAGAACTCGGGCTGCCACCATCACCAGATAATCTGGCCGAAGGCGTCAGCCACTATATCGCCACGTATTTGCAAACGGGGCTGGACATCGGAGAAGACATTCCCATGCCCGAGCCTTCACCCCTTCCCGCCCCGGATAACAAAACGCCGATCCT
>JBBECL010000014.1:2804-44445 GCA_040881805.1 Terrimicrobiaceae bacterium
CTGCTGCCCAGAAAGAAAGTGCGGATGGCAACTTCATCGTGAGCGCCGAGCCGCCTCCGCCTCCGCAGCCGCCTCCGCAGCCGCCTCCGCAGCCGCCTCCGCCTCCCGCGGCGTCTTCCCCCGAAGGACGCGTCATCCGACAAATGGCCAGATTCGTGGGTGCAGCCATTCTGGTCCTCGTTGCCGCTTTGGAATTTGCGAAACATCCCAAGCGCAAAAAGGCCGTTTTGTTCGCCCTCGCCGTCCTCGTTTTTTCTTTTGTGGGCTTCGGAGTCGCCCTTTATGTTTCCCTACCGGAATCCACAACCGCGCTGGAGGATTTGAACGACCCCACCATTCCTCAAGGGGTCGTCACAAAAAGGTTGATGGAGGAAGCGGCCGCACTCATGGGACAAAAAAACTACAAGGAGGCCGAAATCTATGTGAACGAACTTTTTAAGCTCCAGCCGGAAAATGCCTCCATTCACACACTTTCCGGAGCCTTGAAATCCCTGCAGAACGATCATGAGGGTGCACGGGCGGAGTATCAAAAGGCTCTTCAACTGAACCCGAAAAGTTTCAGCGCCGCATTCAACCTTGCCGAAGTGGAATTTGTCACAGCCAACTATCAGGGTGCTCTGGAACAATTTCAAAGTTTGCTGAGAGCCCGACCGCGAGACGAGGTTCTGCTGTTCCGCGTTTACATCTGTGCGTTGATGCAAAACGAATCGATCCTTGCCGCGGAAACCTTGGAGAAATTTCCATCGATGGGGAAAACACCCGCGCGACAATACGCCGAAGCGGTCCGTCTTTACTCGGAAAAACGAGCCGGGGAAGCCCGCCGGTTGGTGGACTCGGCAAGGGTCCTGTATCCGGAAAAAACCAAATTTTTTGATTCCTCCCTCAACCTTTTGGGATACCGGTAACCCTGCTTTGGGCCCGGGCCTGCTGAAGGGACGTCACCGAGGGAAATCCACAGCGAAGGGCGGTCTCCTTGAGAGTGACCGCACCTGCCAACAACAATCGCGACGCATGACGCCAGCGAATGGCCCGCAGGTGGGTCGCCGGCCCAGTCCCCACGGCTTGCGAAAACAGCCGGGTGAAATGCTCCCGCGTCATCCCGCATTCCGAGGCAAGGCCTTTGATCGACAAAGGCTCGTGATATCGATTTTCCATGATGCGCAGGGCAACCGCCACGGGGTCGTCTTCCGCATCGGAACGCCGGCCCAGTTCATCGAACCATGTGGCAAGAAATCGATAACATTCGGTGGCATGAAGAATCGGTGATTGGGGGGAAGCCCGGCGAGTGATCAACTGCGTGTACAATCGCCCGGCTGGCGACGTTGCGCCCAATGGCAGAACCGGCCCGTGGGCCTCCCTGGCTGTTCTGGCCAGTGCCATGGCCGGCGAACCATAGAAGTTGAGCCAGGAGAAAATCCAGGGGTTCTGGGGCTTGCCCTCAAAGGCGTAGCCACTGGCCTCGGGAACCAGCGCCACAAACGCGTGACCGGGCTCCACATCGTAGGAGCGCCCCCTCCAAAAAAATGATCCCTGCCCGGAATGGGTTCTTTGAATAATCACAAAAGAGGTGTCGCCTCTCTGGAGGTTGTCCCACCGATAAGATTGGGAGCTGACCCTTTCCTCCCCCTCTTTAAAGGGCATTGATATGAGGTATTCCTCCATAAGTTTTTCTACCCCCAATCACATATCACATAATCACCTATCGCAATCACACTTTCTGACTTTCCGTCGAACCACGATCCATGAAGAATAATGACCATGAAACGTAAGACCCGCACCCCCAAACCCATCGGCCATCAGGCCCACATGAAAGACTCGTCCACCATCGGCCTCGCCGGGAATTTTCAAAGACCCATCAAAATCACGTTGCTTGGGGCGGGGAGCATGTTCACTCCCCGGCTTTTGAATGACGTCCTCCTGATCCGTGGTGCGGCGGGAGGCGAAATTGCTCTGGTGGACATTGACACCCATCGCCTGAAAATGATGAAGCGGCTGATCGACAAATTGGTGGCCCATCACGGAGCGCGAGGCTGGAAGGTCACCGCATCCCCCAACCGCCGCACCGTCCTCAAAGGCACCGATTATTTGATCAATTGCATCGAAGTGAGCGGCCTGGGGTGTGTGCGTCATGACAATGACATTCCCGCCCGTTACGGCATCGATCAGTGCATCGGAGACACCATCGGCCCCGGCGGCCTCTTCAAAGCGCTGCGCACCATTCCGGTTTGGCTGGAAATTTTAAAAGACGCCGAGCGGTTGGCACCAGAGGCCATCGTCCTCAACTACACCAACCCGATGTCCATGTTGTGCCTTGCCGCGGGGCGCATGTCCTCGATGCAAGTGGTGGGGTTGTGTCATTCCGTTCAGGGCACCGGGGAGTTGATGGCAGGACGGACGGGGATTCCGCTTCGTGAGATCACCTGGGAATGTGCCGGCATCAACCACCTGGCTTGGTTCACAAAATTCGAACACAACGGTCGGGACCTGTATCCGGTGCTGATGAAAAAAGCCCGCGAGGATCTGGCTGGCAAACCCTCCAATCCCGAAGATGCCAAAGATTTGGTGAGAAAAGATATGATGCTCCACTTCGGGGCCTTCATCACAGAGTCCAGTGGTCACCTCTCCGAATATTTGCCCTATTACCGGAAGCGCAAGGACCTCATCGAAAAATATAGTCGCGATGGCTACCATGGCGGCTCCAGCTTTTATGCCGACAACTGGCCCCGGTGGCGCAAGGCGGCCGACGCCTCCCGTTCGGCGATGCTGTCGGGCAAAGAGCCTTTTGTGTGGAGCCGCAGTTGGGAATACGCCAGCTGGATCCTTGAGGCCCGCGAAAAAGACGCCCCGTTCCGCATCCACGGCAATGTGATGAATGCAAAGTCCGGAGGAGGCCCCTTGATTTCGAACCTCCCCACCAATGGCTGCGTCGAAGTGGCGTGCATGGTGGATCGCGCGGGGATCCATCCCACGCAATTCGGGGCGCTTCCCGCCCAAATGGCCGCAGTCTCGGCATCCAACATGCCACTCTTTGATCTCGGTGCCACCTCGGCCATCGAGCGCAGCAAAGACGCCGCGATTCATGCGCTCATGCTTGATCCTTTGACGGCAGCCATCTGCTCGCCGGCGGAAATCAAAAAAATGACATTGGAGATGTTTGCCGCGGAAAAGGATTTTCTTCCGGCATATCGCTGAGATTTTTACTTTCACACACGGGCGACCTGTTCCATGTTTGTCCGTGCGTTCGCTCACTTCCTTTCTTATTTTTTGTGGTGTGTTCTTTTCCCAGGCGGGTTGGGGCCGGGAGTTCACGGTGGCGACTTACAATGTGGAAAACCTCTTTGATGCGGATGGGGTCGCTGTTTATGAGGACTACCAACCATCAACCTACACGCCGACCCACCTCGCGGTGAAGTTGGAGAACATCACAAAGATCCTCTCCCGGGTGAACGATGGTCAGGGGCCGGATCTTGTGGTTTTCAACGAAATTGAATTGGATCAGACGCCGGATTCCTCGGTGGAAGATTATCGGGCGTGGCTCGCAACGGTGGAGGAAAAAACGGTCCCGGAGTTGCTCGCAGCCGACCCTTTGCCAGAGGCCCTGGCAGGAATTCCTTCCGAAGCCTGGCTGCTCAAAGCCTGTGAGGATGCCGGATTGAAGGGTTACCATGTGGCCATCACCGATGAAAAACCGGGGGCTTACAACGATGGGCGCGGGATCGCGATCCGCAATGTGATTTTTTCCAAGTTTCCCATCACTTCCGTCTTGAGTCATTCCACACCCGCCGCCCGCGCCATCCTTGAGGTCACGGTCGATGTGGACGGTCACCCCCTCACTGTCCTGGGAAACCACTGGAAATCCGGGGCGGGAGATCTCGAAAGCGAAAAGCAGCGTCATGAAAACGCCAAAGCCGTTCGCAAGCGGCTTGATGAAATTTTTGCTTTGGATGCCTATGCCGATGTGATCGTGACCGGCGATTTGAACTCGCACTACAATCAGAACCGGCGCTACCGCGAGATGAGGAAAACGGCGATCAACGATATTCTGGGAGCCCAGGGGAATGAATTGGCGCTCCGGCAAGTGAACGGGCCGGACCTTTACAACCTGTGGTTCGAACTGCCTTCGAATCAGCGTGGCAGCGACATCTATCAGAACGAATGGGGAACCTTGATGCACCTCGTCCTCTCCAAAGGACTCTATGATTTGCAAGGGGTGCAATATGTGGACAACAGCTTCGCGGTGTTGAAAATTCCGGGGCTCAATGCCGATATCTTCGGAAGACCAATCCGCTGGTCCCGGGGATCAACGCCCGGGGGATTCTCCGATCACTTTCCCCTTCTGGCCAGATTTCGTGTGGCTGGGGAAAATGACAACTCCCGGTGGATTGGCCTCACCAAGCCGGGGGTCATGGAGACCGGCTCCGCCAAGCCGATTCCCGTGGATTATTCCGTGGTGGATCTTTTTGCAACGGCCCTCACCTTCGACAAGCTTCCCCCGGGCTCAAACGCCCGCGATGGCAGCTTCAATGGCCGGGTGTTTTTTGTGGATGCCCCGGCCACCATTGACGACAGGAAGGTGGTGCGCGTCACTGTCGGGGGAGAAGAATACGAGCTCTTCACACACAACCAGGACCTCCGTGCCAGGATCCGGGAAACAGCCCAATCAAAGCAACACATCGCCTTCTACGGCGAGTTGGGGGTTTATCGCGGTCGGTGGCAATTTGTTTTGCATGGAAAAGAGTGGTTGCCGTCCTCACAGGCCGGCACCCCGCAGCAAAAGCCGTAAACATGTTTTTTCCGTCCCGCAGGGCAATCCGTCTTTTTGTTTTTGTTGTGGCAGCGGGCCTCGTCTCCAGAAGTCAGGCCGCAGATGGTGCCCCTGATGGAAAAGGGCTTGAGGCTTTCACTGGTTCCCACACGCGGGTGGTGTGGGTCATCGATGAAAACAACAAGGACACCTTTGCGGCAACGAACCACCTGAAGTTGATGGGATTTGATTCCCGGGATGGCCTGGGTGAACGGGAAATTTTCAAAGAAGCCTCCAATTATTTCACGCCACTGCTCACACCGGATGGCCGGCAAATCGTATTTACCAACAAGCCGGACAACAAAATTTATGTCGTGAACTGGGATGGTTCCGATTTGAAATTTCTGAGGGGGGGGGCGGCGGCGGATGTGTGGATAAATCCCCGGGATGGCAGGGTCTGGGTTTATGCCCAGCTGCAAAGCGGAAACCCGGGGGCAGCGGTGATCCGTTTTTTGTTGGAAGATCCCTCGGTGGAGGAAACGGTCTGGAGTTCCAGTCCGGTGCAAGCCCTCTCGGTGGGGGGCTTTCAGGTGTCAAGGGACGGTTTGAGGGCTGCCTCCACCTTCCCGTGGCCGAATTCCGGCGTGGCTGAGCTGCCGGATGTGGCCTGGCGCAAAGCCCGGGATGGTTGCTGGCCCTCGATGGCCCCCGATAATAGCTACATGGCATGGACATTTGATGGCCCGCACAAAAATCTGTTTTTGGTCAAACCCGGGGAGGAGCCCACCAAGATCCCGATTTCAGTGGCACCCGGCGTCGGATACAAGGAGGTTTACCATCCACGGTGGTCCAATGACGTCCGGTTTTTTGTTATGACTGGTCCCTACCACAAAAGCCTTTGGAAGGGTGGCGATGGTGTGGAAATCTATCTTGGCAAATTTGATGAGAACTTCACCTCGGTGGAGTCTTGGTTCCAACTCACCCACACCCAGCGCGGGGACTTTTTCCCGGATGTTTGGATTGCGGATGGGGAGAAAATCTCCTCGAAGTTTGAGCGGCTGCAGGAGCGGACGGCACAGGGCGTGTCCACTCCGCCCTCCTCTTGGTGGAATCCGGTTTCCTGGTTCAGGAAAGCCCCGGACTACAACGACACTTGGCCGGTGTCCTCGAAGGGCCTTGTCTTTTTTTGGGAGGACAACAAAAGTTCGAACACCTTCAAGAATGTGGATGGCAAAACACGCACGGCCCAACTCTCAGCCCGAGGGGGAGTGCGATGGGGGCCCGATGGGGAAATGCACATCGTGGAGGGGGCCTTCCTTCCTGATGAACCGTTTGCGGATGAAATTCGTCAAGCCTGCATGGAGACTGATGAACTCACCATCGAAGCCGTCGTGAGCCCTGCCTACGATTTGCAGGGAGGTCCGGCACGGATCATCAGTTTTTCGCAAGGAATCAAACGCAGAAATTTTACCCTGGGACAGGAGGGCAACCAACTGGTTCTCCGCCTCCAAACCTCGGAAACCAATAGAAATGGTTTGGATTTTAACCTGGCTCCGATCCAGGCCAACAAACCTCACCATGTGATCGTTTCCTACAAACCCGGCAACCTTGTTTGTTATGTGGATGGAAAAATTGTCAGCGAATCGGCCTTCGAATCCGGGACATTCCAATCATGGAAAGACTATGAACTGATCTTCGGGAAGGAACATGGGAGCATCCGCCACTGGGACGGTTTTCTCCGCAATGTCGCCATTTACAACCGGCGTGTGGGTCACGAAGAGGCCTTGCTGAAATATGACAGCTTGAAGGACAAGCTCAAGGCGAGGGAGCAAATCCCAACCACGAAGGTCCGCGTCAAAATGTTAACGCGGGAGGACCCACCACCGGCGGAGGCCATCGCGCCCTACCGCCGCGCGCTGGTGATCAATCGTTACGAAGTGTTGGAAACTTCCGATCCGGCTCTGACAGGACAATCGATTCAGATCGCCGAGTGGGCCATGTTGGATGCCCGGGTGCCGGATTCTTATCAAACCACCCAACCGGGGATGAAGAGAGCTCTGGAGATTCAGCTCTATGACAACCATCCGCAGCTGGAAAGCGAACGGCTTTTGGGAGAGGCGGCATCATTTGATGATCCGCTTTTTTACGATGTGAACTCCGGCCGATAGGTCATCGGGCGATTCCATTCCAAGTCAGGAGAGTGGCAGGTGCTGGGCCAAGGCCGACTTTCCCGCGAAACTCGCCTTTGATCCGAGGTGTCTGCCAATACGAAGGATTTCATTCCATTTGGCCATGCGCTCGCTGCGGCAAAATGACCCAACTTTGAGTTGGCCGGCGTTGGTGGCCACCGCCAAGTGGGAAATAAACGTGTCCTCGGTTTCGCCGGAACGCGCGGAGACCACAGGAGCCCACCCGGCAGCTTGCGTGAGCCGGATGGCATCCATGGTTTCGGTGACCGTGCCAATTTGATTCAGCTTGATCAGAACGGCATTGGCAACGTTTCTCCGAATGCCTTCGGTGATGCGTTCGGCATTGGTTGTGAAAAGGTCGTCTCCGATGAGTTGGACATGCTTTCCTATCGCCGCATGAACACGCTCCCATCCCTCCCAATCGGAATCTGCCATCGGGTCCTCGATAGAGACCACCGCGTATTTCTCGCACCATCCGGCCATCAGGTCTGAAAATTGCGATGACGTGAATTGTCGGTTCTCCAATCCGAAGCGATACCGCCGGGTGGCACTGTCATAGAGATCACTGGCGGCCACATCCAGGGAGAGGGAAGCCTCCACCCCCGGCGTGAAACCCACCCGGCGCAGGGCTTCATGCAAAGTTTCGAGGGCCTCTTCATTGGTCGAGAACTCGGGCCAAAATCCTCCCTCATCCGCTGCTCCCACGTTATGCCCCCGTGCGCGCATGATCTCTCCCGCCGCATGAAACACATGAAAAGTGATCTCCAGTGTCTCTTCATACGTTTTGGCACCGGTGGCAATGACAAGAAAATCCTGCACATCCGTGCGCCAGTTGGCATGTGCACCTCCCCCAAAAATTTGGATTTCCGGCAGAGGCAAAACTGTTCCCTCACCCAGGGAGGCGTAAAGCGGAATCCCCTTGTCATTGGCAGCGGCTTTCGCCGCAGCCATGGAGACACCAAGGATGGCATTCGCCCCGAGACGGGCCTTGTTGGGGCTGCCATCCGCCGCAATCAAGGCGTCATCGAGTCCATGCTGATCGTGGACATCGAGCCCTTTGACAACGTTGGCAATCTCTGTGCGGATATTTTCCATGGCTTTCCTCACGGATTTCCCGCGAAAGCAGTCGGGGTCACCATCCCGCAGCTCCCAAGCTTCAAACTGACCCGTGGATGCCCCGCTTGGCACAAGGCCATGACCGGTGATGCCATTTTCCAATGTGACCACGGCCTCCACGGTCGGGTTGCCGCGGGAGTCAAAGATTTGAAAAGCATCAATCTGGGAAATTTTCATGGGGTGGGATTATGAGGGATTCACACTTCCAAACCACTCCTGAGAAATAGCCTGAAGCAAAAGATTTTTGCCCAAGCGGTGAGTCACAAACTCGCGAATGTAGGCCTGCTTTTCCGGCTGATTGCTGAGATATTCCACCGGAGATTTTCCATCCACCCGGGCCAGCATCAACACCAGGAGCAAGCGGGCGGTGCGAAGATTCAAATCCCGGGGAGCCTCCCCATCGCTGGTGGCGAAATAAGCGTCTGTCGCCCCTTGCACGAGTGCAGCCATGCCAATGTCTTTGGGAGAATGGTGCAGGGCTTTGAGATGAAGGTGATTCAGAAGGAATGCCAAATCGAAGGCGGGCTCGCCAAACCAGGCGGTTTCGCAATCGAGAACCACAAAGCGGTCTTTGGATACAAGCATATTTTTGGGACTGAAGTCACCATGCACAAGGCACTCGGACGAGCGGGACAACCGTTGCGCCTCCTCCTCGATTTGGTTCGCAAGCTTCGGATGTTTGAGAGCCGTGGCCCGCAGGTAGGCATCGATCCGGAGTTGGGTGAAGAAGCGCAGGCTGTCGAATTCGGATCGAACCGTGGCATCATTGCGGGTGCTGTTATGAATTTTGGCCAGGGCCGTGGCCGCACGCTCTGCCACCACGGGATCCGCAGAACCATCCAACATGTCCTGCTTCCAGTTCGTAAATCCCTCCCCAAGAAACTCCATCGCAATATAACCTCCGGAGATATCTGGGTTAAGCACCGCCGGCACCACTCCCGGTACCAGCCTCGAAACGGTCTGAAGATAGCGGAACTCGTAAATCAATCGCGCCGGGTCCGCATACCAATCCGCAGCCACCCTCAGCTTCGCCACCGAACGCTTCACCACAAAGGATTTCCCGCCATCATCCACCCGCCACACATCACTCGAAACCCCCCCGCCAAACGGCGTCATCCGGGCGTCCTCTGACCGCACCAATCCCTCCGCCCTCAGGCTTTGGAGAATCGCCAGTTCGTCGGGATTCATGGTTTGCCGGGATCAACAACCCGGCCGAGGAAGAGGCACGTGCCGGAAGGGCGGTGTTGAATGGCAAAGAGGAAGGGACGGTCGATGACGAGTTTGATGGGGTCGGCGGGTATGGACATGGCACGCATCATCACCACAGCCGTGGCCGCAGCCGCTTCGGTTCCATCCTCATCAATCGCGATGAAGGTTTTGTGGAATACCTCGGAGATGTAGAGGTAGTCGTCGGGACTGCGGGGAGCGATTCCTGAAAAATCCGCACTCCCCCGGGGATCGTTGAACGCGCTGGGCATGCCAAGTTTGATGAGTGTGTCGGAAAGAGACAAGAGGGGAGGCTCCAACTTGAATTTTGGCAGTGTGAGAGCAATCCGCTCCCGTGGCAGATCTTTGAGTCCGGCAAGGAAGGGAGCCGTGATTTTTGACTCGAAAGATTTCAAGTCTTTGTCCGGCAAAAGAACCAAAAATTGGAGGTCCGGGTTTTCGTAAGGCAGGGCCACCGCGATATATCCCTCCCCGCGCAGATACCCGAGCGATTCGGTTTGAGTCATCGCCACGGCCTCAACCCGGGTTCCATCCGTCAGATAAAAAGGAATGTCAGCCGTCGCGGATTTTGAAAAGGACCTGGCCCAGGGAGCTTTGAGGTAGATGGCATTTACCAACACCAACCGGGTGTCCTCGGTGAGAGCTCCACCGGGGATCAAGTTCTTGATGCGATCCCGTGTTTGCTCCTCCACCCAGGCATTGATGCGTTTTTCGGCTGCCCGGGGACTTTTGATGAAATCGGCCAACTCCAAGGGAGCTTCGAATTCTTTTTTGAGGAGAGCGAGGTAGTCGGGATGAAACGGGTAGCCGACTTGACCGAAAAGGCGGTCGGCGATTGTGAGCGTGATCGGACTGTCCTTGCCCCCCAGCGCTGCCATGATGGGGCGCAGGGCGGCGAACGAATCCAGCGTCCCCTCCTCGGGATAAAAGAGGGTCGCCGCCATCTGCTCTTTTGTGACCCCCGCCGCCCCGGCATAAGCCATCACAAGCGCGGATTGTATCGAGTAGGGGGAAATGAGGGCATTCGTGTCCGGCGGCACAGCCGATCCGAGCAATTCCACCCCCAAGGCATTGGTGGATTCGGTGGCCGGGGTGGCATGGGTGGCGATGGGAAAAAGCATAACGGAGAGAGCCAGCAAGCCCAAGGGTCGGTAGAAGTTCACGATAATTGGATTCTACACCACAAGCCCGGAGTTTTGGATGTTTATTTTGCCGGAGACCCGACTTATAGTGGGCTATGTTCCATTGGAAATCTTTAGTGCTTGCTGCCGCGATGACGTCCATGGCTTGTGCCCAGCCATCCCATGAGAAGGCGGGAACGCCCGGGGAAGACTCTCCCTACGAGCACATCCAAGTTCTGGCCCGTGCGATGCAGTTGATCCGGCAAGATTTTGTGGATGACAAAAAAATTTCTTATCGGGACCTGACGTATGGGGCCTTGCGTGGCATGTTGGCGGAATTGGATCCGCACAGCCAATTCATGGAACCCACGGCCTTTGAAGGGATGCAGGAAGAAACCAAAAGTGAGTTTGGAGGTCTGGGGGTCGTGGTGACGATGGAGGGGGGAATTCTCACGATTGTCTCTCCGATGGAAGACAGCCCGGGGTTTGAGGCCGGGCTGGAGCCGGGAGACCAAATCCTGCAAATCAACGGGCAAACCACAGAAAAATTGACCCTCCCCGATGCGGTGGAAAAACTGCGGGGCGACGTGGGGGAAAAAGTGGTGCTCACCGTCCAGCGTCCCCGGACAAAGGAAATCAAAGATTACGAGCTGACGAGGCAGGTCATCAAGGTGTCGAGCGTGAAAGATGCGCAGGTTTTGCCATCAGGTCCGGGGGAACCCAAAATTGGATATGTTCGCATCACCCAATTCAACGAGCCCACCGCATCAGAGTTGGCGAAAGCTCTCGACAAGCTCGACAAGTCCGGGATTGAGGCGCTTGTCCTGGACCTGCGCTACAATCCGGGAGGTTTGCTTGGGAGCGCGGTTGACGTCTGTGGTTTGTTTGTGCCCCCAGGCACACCCATCGTTTCCACCGAGGGGCGTGCTCCCGGCCGCGAATACACGTCCGCGGCCAAGGGCAACAAACCAAGGACGTATCCCGTGGCTGTTCTTGTGAACTATGCCAGCGCCAGTGGCTCGGAGATTGTGGCGGGAGCCCTCAAGGACCTTGGTCGGGCCATCATTGTGGGAGATACCACCTTTGGGAAGGGCTCGGTTCAAAGTGTGGCCGGGTTGCCGGACGGTTCGGCTGTCCGATTCACTACTGCCAAATATTACACACCGGCAAAGCAGGTGATCCATGAATATGGGGTCACGCCCACCATCCGCGCAGGAATGACGGTGGAGCAGGAGATCGACTTGCTTCGGACCAGGCGGGAACGTTCTCCCGTGATCAAAGGGGAATCGGATCTTCAGATGGACCCCCAGCTCTCGCGGGCCATGGATGCCTTGCGCGGGGTGCTCCTCACCTCCCGAAAGGCCGGGAAGGAATCCTGAATCTGTTGTTGTCAGGGGAACCGGCACTTGCTGTAACAGAGGGGTGACTCACAACCCATGAACTACCGGCTCCTGCTCAAAGTGCTGGGCTTGTTGGTTCTCCTTGTGGGCACGGCCATGCTGGTTTGTGAGGTGACTTTGTTATTGGACGAACGCACCCGGGATCTTGGGACCCATGATTTTGCGCTCTTGAAATCCTTCGGGGTCGCCACCCTTCTCGGGGCCTTGTTGCTTCTTGGGGGCCGGGGATCGGGGGACCAAATTTTGCGGAAAGAAGCCATTGCGATCGTGGGGCTGGGCTGGTTGATTTCGACCCTGGTCGGGGCTCTGCCTTTTCTATTTGCGTCACCGGCCCTCTCCCCCGCTGCGGCTTTTTTTGAATCTGCCTCGGGGTTCACAACGACCGGAGCAACGACGATCCCGGACCTGAACCTTTGTTCTCCCCAAATCTTGCTTTGGCGCTCCACCACCCAATGGCTTGGCGGAATGGGCATTTTGGTGCTTTTTGTGGCCCTGCTATCCACGCTGGGGGTTGGCAGCAAATCCCTGCTCAAGCACGAGTCTTCCGCGCAAAGCGGCTTTGGATTCCATACCCGCATCCGCCAGATCGCCATGCGGCTTTGGCAGATTTATACGGTGCTCACCGTTTTTTGTGTCCTCGGATTGATCCTTCTGGGAATGACGCCCTTCGATTCCGTGATCCATGCTTTTGCGGCAATTTCCACGGGAGGGTTCAGCTCCCGCAATGAAAGTGTGGCGTTTTATGACAGTGCGTCCATTGATGCCTGGCTGTGTGTGTTCATGATTCTTGGCGGCATGAGCTTTCCACTTCTGGCGTGGCTTGTCCGGGGAGGATTCAAAAATGTTCGCAAGGATGAAGAGTTGCGCCTCTTCCTCGCTTTTTTGATCGTGGCCACCGCCATCATCACCATCGATCTTGCGGTGCGAAGGGAGGAAAATCTTTTTCGGGGGTTGCAGATTGCCTCCTTTCAAGTTGTCTCCATCATGACAACCACCGGTTTCTGCACGGCAGACTTCGACACATGGCCCACCCTCTCCAAGGCGCTTCTTGTGACCCTGATGTTTGTGGGAGGATGTTCGGGCTCGACCTCGGGTGGGATCAAGGTCAGCCGGGTGGCAATCTTTTTTAAGACCACCGGCCAACAACTCCGGAATTCCTTCCGCCCCAATCAACATATCCCCATCCGTATGAATGGAGAGACCCTGGAGGAGGAGCAGATTTCCAAGGCCATGTTTTTTATAGCCCTCACGGCGTTTGTGGTGGCCTTCGTGACGCTTTTGATCACCCTTCTGGAACCCCAACTGGATCTCGTGAGCAGCTTCACTGCCGTGGTGGCTTCCCTTTTCAATATCGGCCCCGGCTTGGGTGAGGTGGGAGCCTCCAAAAATTTTGCTTTCTTCTCCCCGGTGTCTCATCTGCTTTTGGGGATGGTGATGATCCTGGGACGCTTGGAATTTTTTGGTGTGCTGGCACTTTTTATTCCGGCCCTTTGGAAGCGCTACTGAGCGGATTCGTGTGTGAGCATCGCCGCGCCGAAGACCCCGGCACTGTCTCCCAAAACGGGCTTCAGAATTTTTGTTTTGAGCCCGGCATTGAACGTGTGCTTCAGGATCTCCCCGCGGGTTTGTTCGTCGTAGAGCAAGGACAAATTTCCCACACCTCCCCCGATCACAATGGCATCCGGATCCAAAATATTGATCAAGGCTGCCACAGCTTCACCAAATTTTTGTTGGAGCCGTGCAAGGGTCGCGGCGGCGTGGGGATCTCCCTCCCGGGCGGCAATTTGCCGGAGCGATAGCGAATTCCCGGATCTTTCGTGGTAAAAGCGTTCCAAGGAGGGTCCGGCAATAACCGTTTCAACACACCCTTTCCGCCCGCAGTAGCAGGGGCTCTGCTCGCCGCACAGGGGGTTATGGCCCCACTCGCCGGCAATTCCATGGACTCCCTGAATCAAGCGGCCTCCCACCACAAGACCTCCGCCGACTCCGGTCCCAAGAATCAAACCCACCACAACATTCTCCCCTTTGGCGGCACCCAGGGTGGCTTCCGCGAGAGCAAAACAGTTGGCATCGTTGGCACAGTGGACACGGGATCCCAAAAGCCTTCCCAAGTCATCACGGAAAGGTCGGCCATTCAGGCACCGGGTGTTTGAGTTTTTTATCTTGCCCGTGGAGGGCTCGATGGCCCCCGGGGTTCCGGCACCAATCTGCGGAGGGCAAGCCGCTCCACTTTGTTCTTCCAAGGCCGCGACAACCCTGGCGATCTGGCCGAGCACATGATCATAGCCCTTGGCGGATTCGGTGGGAAGACGAAGCCTGGCCACCGGGGTGTTCGGGGAAGCCGGATCAAAAATAGCTCCTTCGATCTTTGTGCCACCGAGGTCCAGCCCCCAAACATGCATGGAAAAAGCTCCGTTCAGACAGACACCCGCATCGGCATCAGCACATACAGGAAGGGTGTGTTGATTTTCACCACCCCGGGGCTGATCTCATCAATCAACTCCAAATGAACCTCGTCTTCTGTCAGATTGCGAAGAGGGTCCAGAAGGAACTCGGGATTAAAGGCAATCGAAAACTCTTTGCCCCGGTAGGCAATGGCAATCGACTCCCGCGCCTCCCCGACTTCCGGCGTGTTGGCCGAGATATCGAGGTTGTTTTTGGAAAAGGCCAGCCTCACGGAACTGGATTTATCGGTGCTAAGGATGGACACCCGGCGGACGCTGTTGAAGAAGGCTTCGCGCTCCAGCGTGATGCGCTCTTTGGCTTCCCCGGGAATCACCTGACGATAATTCGGGTAGTTGCCCTCCACCAATTTGGAGGCCAGTTCGGCACCCGCCACGCGAAAGATCACCAAATTTTCGCCGGCAACAATTTGGACTTCTCCCTCATCGCCGAGGATCCGCTGCAACTCGGCGACGGCTTTGGTGGGAACAATAAAATCGCGCTCCTGGCTCTTGGGAAATTCAATATCGCTGTCGAACAGGGCCAACCGGCGGCCGTCGGTGGCGACCAGAGTCAGCTTGTTTTCCGTGAAAGAAAACAAGATCCCATTCAACACATAGCGGGTCTCGTCCACCGAAATGGCATAAGCGGTTTTGCGAACCCCATCCCTCAGCTCCGATTGTTTGAGGGTGTAAGTCTTGGCGTCTTGGAAAGATGGGAAAGGCGGAAAATCCTCTTTGGGCAGCCCAAAAACTTTGAAGAAGCTGCTCCCACAGCTGATGCTGGTGATGTTTTTGGCATCCGTTTCCATCACGATCTCCGAGGAAGGCAACTCGCGGATGATGGCAGCCAAACGCTTGGCCGGGATCGTGGAAGCTCCCTGCTTTTCGATTTGTGCAGGAATCTCGCAACGAATAGCCACCTCCAGGTCGGTGGTGGTCAAGCGCAGCCCTGTCTCGGTGGTCTCCAACAAGGCGTTGGTTAATACGGGCAATGTGGCGCGGTTGCTAACAACATTCTGAATACGCTGGAGTCCATCCAGGAGGGCATCTTTGGTAACGGCAAACTTCATGGGATAAGTATCAAACCCCTGCTTTTAAAGGGCTGCGGGTCATCTGTCAATTGTCTCGAAGGCTTGAAGTCTGTCAATCTCAACCCTTCAAGGCTCCGCTGCTCAGCCCGCGCACAAAAAGCTTCATGGTGAAGAGGAAGATCACAATCAGGGGCAGGCTCGCAATGAAGAAGGCCGCCATGATTTTTCCCCACTGCTTGACGTATTCCCCGTCCAGGTAAATCAGCCCGACACCAATGGTGAAGAGCTCGGGATCCCGAAGAATGATGAGAGGCATCAGGAAATCATTCCAGGCCCCGAGGAATTGCAAAATGGCCAGCGTGCCAAGAATCGGACCGCTCATGGGGATTACCACATTGCGCAGTTGCGCCAAGTGGCTGGCTCCATCCATTTCAGCTGCTTCAAAGAGGTCTTTGGGGATCTCCTCAATAAAATTACGAAGCACAAAGATGCAAAAAACCTGGCCTCCTGCGATGCCCAGAATCACCAGCGCATACAGGGTGTTGAGAAGGTTGAGATTTTTCAGCAGGGCAAACAGCGGGACAATGTTTGCCACGCCCGGCAGAAGCATCAGCAGAAGAAAGGCAGCCCAGAGCACTCCGCTGAAAGGCATTTTGTAGCGGGCAAAAAAGTAGGCCCCCATGAGCGCCAAAACCAGGCTGCCAATGGTTGCTGTGACGGCGACAACCACGGTATTGGCCACATAAGGGAGCACCAACTGCACGGCCTCCACATAGTTTTGCCAGATCCAAACCAGGGGATTGCTTGGCAGCCACGGGCTGGCCAGAAAGCCCGCGTTGTCTTTGACGCTGATTTGCAGCATCATGTAAAATGGAAGCAGTTCCACGGCGAGGATGATGACAATCAGAAGATGCTTGGGCCAGTCCCGGCCCTGACGCCCGCCCACGCTTTTGGTGATGGCCGTGCCACTCATTTGTCAACCCTCACGTATTTGTTGTTGATCATGGTGAGTATCAGAATAAAGACAAACAGAAACAGCCCGAGGGCGCAGGCGTAGCCGAATTCCCCGGCCAGGAAAGCACGATTGAACATCCAAAGGCCCGGCACCATGCCTTTGCCACCCGGTCCGCCCTCCTCCCCAAGAAGCAGAAACTGCAACCCATAACCCTGCAAAGTGCCGATAATCATCAGCACAAACATGAGGCGGACCTGGGTCATGATGAGAGGAAGCTCGATGTGAAGGAACTTTTGAAATGGGGTGACTCCGTCCAAATCGGCAGCCTCATACACCTCGGTGCCGATGGACTGGAGACCGGCCAGGAAAATCAAAACGCCCACGGCCCCAATCCATGGGAAACCCCAGATAATCAGAGAAGGGACAATCAATGACGGCTCTCCCAACCAGGCAATGGGAATACCTTCCTGGAAGATGCCCCAATGAAAAATCCCATCGATATGAACAAGAAGTGTTTTGAGGCCGGTCGCATCGAGAACCTGGTTGAGAACGCCGAAGTTCGGATCAAAGAAAAACTTCCAGATGAACAGAGTCACCAAACCGGGAACAATCATGGGCAGGACCACCAGCACACGATACCAATACTGCCAGCGATCACTGGTGAGACGATGGATCAAGACCGCCAAAAAGATGGAGGGGATCATCTTGAAGACATTGGCCACGACCAAGATGCCTATGGTGATAAAGGAATTCCAAAAGACATGATCCTTCAAAATGGCTGCAAAATTGCCCAGGCCGATAAACTCTTTCACGTCGCCTCCGGACCATCGGAAGAAGCTGTGATAAATGGCGCTTGCCGCAGGAAAGTAGGAGAAGAGGCCAACCGCCAACAAAGACGGGACAATAAAGAGGTAGAGCCTCCACTCCAGGAGGGCTTTCTTGGGACTGATGGGCAGAGACATTATTTGGAATCTTCCTCGATGCGTTTTTCGGCTTTCCGAATCAGGTTTTTATGGAAGTAGGCGGCGCGGTCTCTTGCTGACATGGCAGCGGCAATCATATCGAATTTGGCTTGAGCGATGGCATCCTTGGGTTTGTTGCGGGCGACTTCGGCCAAGGCGGCAAGTTGCACGTCCATCCGTTGAATCCCTGCGGTGATTTCGCGCTGCTCCCTTTTCAAATCCACGAGAATGTAGGGGACAAAATTGGAACGGATGGCCCCGACAAATTGCTCGACACTTCCGCTTGGTCCGACCAGGTAATGAAAATTATTGGCGATGAGGCGGTTGGTATCCGCACGATTACCGCCATGCATCAGAGGGAAACCCGGGTTGTAGCCTTCGGATTGCATCATGAAAGCTTTCGCTTGGGGATCTGGCGCGACACCCAGAACGGATGGAAGCCACTTGCTGGTGTTGGTGAAAAGTTGGTTGGTCTGTTTGCCTGCGAGAAAAAGAAGAAAGTCCTTGGCAGTCTCGGGGTGTTTGGAACCCCGGGTCAGCCCGAAGGACACCCCGGCGTTGCCACCAGCTTCGGTAAAGAGGCCGACGACGTTGCTGCCAAAGCGGGGGTGTTGTTTGGAGGGAAGCGGGATCTGCGTGGCCGCAAACCGGAAATTCGCTTGTTGCGAGATACTTGTGGCATCCCAACTGCCGGTGACGATCATCAGAGCCCGCCCCTGCACAAAATAAAAGCTGGCATCATCGCGGGTCACTTGCATGAAGCCGGGTTGCATTTCTGCGGCAATCTCACGCATCAATTCCAAACCACTGCGGACCTCGGAGGAATCCAATCCCCACTCCCCGTCCAACAGCGCTTCAGTTGTCCGCGCCGGCACTTCGAACAGTGTGCCGGGAGGACCCAATTCAAACATTTTTTTCTGCGTTTGGCTGGCAAACAGCGCGTTCATCAAGAAGGGGGAGTTGTAGCGGGAGCCGGCAATGGGAATGATTTGTTCCCCCTGCTTTTGACTGAAGTCGTCCACTTGGTGCGTGAGAGCGACCAACTCATCATATGTGGTTGGCAGGTTCCTCGTTCCGGTGATTTTCTCAAGCAGGTCCAGATTCACATACAGCCGCACCGTGTGGCCTGAGATAGGAACTCCAAAATATTCCAGCAGGTTCTGGTTGAAGCCTCCCGACATGCCATCGACAAAGGTATCGCGGAGGGCGGTGTTTTCCAACTCGGTGCCTTGGTTGTAAGGATTGGGCTTTTGGGCGATGTCCGTGAGAGGCACAAAAAACCGGGCCAATCGCTCATCAGTTATTCCAATTCCGACCTGGATGATATCCGGCGCGGTGCCCCCCACCAACTGGGTGATCAGCCAGTTGCGGTAGATCCGTTCAGGGATGGGAATCTGCGTGATGCGGACACCGGGATGAAGCTTCATGTATTCCGCGGCCATGGCATCAATGGCCGTGCGGACGCCCCCCTCCAATTGCCAATGGGCCAGTCTGATCTCAATCACTTGCGCTCCAGACTCGGTCTGTTCGCCAAATTTCAGCATGACAATCCGGCTCAGGCTGATGACAAAACAGAGGGCAAGAAGGCCAAGTCCGATGGTGTTGAGGATTCGTTTCATGTTTTGCTCGGATGTCAGCTTTGTGGCGGCGGCGCGGGTGCCGCGGAATTCGGTTCAGAGTCGGGGCTGGCCCTGCCCGCATCCGGCGCGCCCAGCTCCTCGAGCTTTTGCATCACATAATAGCTTCTGGTGTCCCGTTTGTATCGTGAAGTGAACAGGGAATAATACTTTTTGGCTGTTTCGAGGTCGTTCAGTTCCTCTGCAAGAGCGGCAATGGTTACGAGAAGAGGTGCATCGAGTTGCTGCATGGGAAGCCCCTCCGCCTCCGCGGCGATGAGATACTCCATGGCGAGCTTTTTGTCCCCGCGCAGCTGATTCAGGGTTAGACCCATGTTTGAAAAAAATTCTCTTCGTCCAATGCTGGTTCTCAGTTGAGTTCCGTGAATGGCGAGTTTTTGAGCGGCCGCATTCAAGCTCTCGTGTGAGTCGGTTGAGTGGAGATCGATAAGCACCAGGCGGGACGCGGCCAACTCGGCCAGGGGGTCGCCCTGCCCATCGGCAAGAAGGCCTTCATAGATCTCCCTCGCTTTCTGCGGATCTTGGGGGCTTGCGTGAAATTCGAAAAGCCTGGCGAGGTGCAATCTCGCGGCCAATCCAGCAGAATCCTTGGGGTTCCCGGAGATGAGTTCTTCAAAAATTGCCTTTGCCCTCTCAATATTACCCTGAGTTCGTGGCTGAATGGTCAAAAGCGTTGCCCCTTCCCCGAGACGGTTGGCACGGAACTCCTCGCCCTGGCTTGATTTTGCGGCGATGGCAAAATTTTGATTTGCTTCATCAAAAAGAAAAACGGTGGCTTTTTGCCAGTTCTCCACACTGCCGGTCGGGGCATTCAGGGCATCGGGAGATACATCCCCAGCCCCGCCAGCTTCGGCAAAAAGATCTCCCCCCGGACTGAGAGCAAGGATCGCACCGCAAAGCACGCTTCGGCTAAGCCCCAACGCGAAAGCCACCGGGGCGTTTGGGATCTTCCAGCCGCAAATTACCCCTTCCAACCCTCGACAGAGCATGGGATTGGATGGATTTGGCTCGGGGGTTGAACTCATGGGGAATAGGAAAGTTAGGAATGGAAGCCAACAACTTCAAGGCAATTGGCTCGAAAGCGATGAATTCCCATTCGAGGCGTGCCGCCCCCCCTTACAGCAATTCTTCCACAAACCGATCGGCTTGGAATTCCTGAAAATCTTGCGGCTGCTCCCCGGTGCCAATGAAGCGTGTGGGAATGCCCAACTCGGCGGCAATGGCGACAGCGACCCCGCCTTTGCCACTGCCATCAAGTTTGGTGAGAATGACGCCTGTGAGGCCTGCGGCGGCATGAAACTCGCGGGCTTGAACAACCGCGTTCGAGCCGGTGGTGGCATCCACAACAAGCAAACATTCGTGAGGTGCCTGGGGATCATGCTTCGCGAGGGTGCGTTTCACTTTTGAGAGCTCCTGCATGAGGTTGTCTTTGGTGTGCAGACGCCCGGCGGTGTCGCACAAGACAAACTCGATGTTCCG
Organism: Terrimicrobiaceae bacterium; assembly: GCA_040881805.1. Taxonomy (GTDB): domain Bacteria; phylum Verrucomicrobiota; class Verrucomicrobiia; order Chthoniobacterales; family Terrimicrobiaceae; genus JAJTZA01. The sequence continues at coordinate 23,110 of JBBECL010000014.1, forward strand.
GCGTCTGGCGCTGCTCCACGCATCGTAGCAGAGCGCGGCAGGGTCTCCGCCATATTGGCCCTTCACCACTTCAACGTTCAGTCGGTTTCCCCAAGACTCCAATTGCTCAATGGCCGCAGCGCGAAAAGTGTCCGCAGCCACAAGCAAACAGGAGTGTCTCTTTTTGATGAGCCACGAGGCAAACTTGGCGGTCGAGGTGGTTTTGCCCGTGCCATTGACTCCCACCACCAAAATGGCTTTGGGAAGGGCCGGAAGGGGTCTCAAGGGTGGCGGGGGCGGCGGAAAAACTCTCAGAATTTCCTCTTTCGCCACGGACACCGCAGTGTCCGCATCCAAGGTGCCGGGACGCTCCCTCAGAGACTCAAGAATTTTTAGCGTCATGGGCACACCCAGATCGGCCCGCAAAAGCATCTCTTCCAGTTCATCCCAATCCACGGGTCGTCCCCGGAACCGTTCAACCAGTGAGCGAAAAAAACCGGAGGCCATCAGTTCTCCTGAGGGGCCGTGCGGGAGGGGCGCCCCAAGCCGCTGCGAATTTTATCAAGGATTCCGTTCACAAAACGCCCGGAATCCTCGGTGCTGTATTTTTTGGCGATTTCAATGGCCTCGTTGATGGCAACGATGGGAGGCGTCTGCTGACAGTGTAGCATTTCATAAACGGCCACGCGGAGGATGTTTCGGTCCACGGCGGAGATCCGATGAAACTCGTAGTTGCGGGCATGGGTCCGAATCATTTCATCAATCGCGGACGAATGCCCGGCCAGGCCTTCCAACAACTCCTCTGAGAACCGGCGGGCGCTGGGGCTGATGCCCCGCATTTTGTAATACGTTTCCCTGTCACTCCCTTGGTTGATATCCAATTGATACAAATACTGTGCAGCCGCCTCGCGACCTTCTCTTCGGACTCCCATAAATTCCCTTTATTTGGCGAGGATTTCCCTGGCACTCCGGGTCACCGAAATGGCGGCTCTGGCGGCTTCCACACCCCGGTTTTTTTCCAACCCCACACACCGGTCATGCGCTTGTTCCGCAGAATTTAAAAGCAGGACGCCATTCAGCACAGGAACCCCGGTCTCAATGGCAATCGTCTGCAAGGCATTGGTGACGGATTGGGCGACCAAGGCCGCATGGACGGTTTCTCCTTCAAAAAGAACACCAAAGGCGATCACCGCATCAAACCGTCCCTGGCTGGCCAGAAGTTTGACAAGGACGGGAATCTCAAAGGAACCCGGAGCCCAAATCACGTGCATCGTGGCACCCTGCTCCAACGCGGCCAACTCCCGGCTGGCATGGTCCACAAGTGGCTGGGTGAATTGCAAATTGTATTGGCTGGCCACAATCGCATAGGTATAGCTCGCGCTGCGTGCCATCCGCGGCCGGAGAGGCGCCGATTTGAAGGGATGATCGGTTGGTGGACTTGGAAAATTCATGGAGAGTCATCCTGCACGTCTCCCGCCCCGGGCGCAAGGTGCGGTTTCTGGGATGGACAGGCCGGTGGTCGGAATTAGTTGGCGGCTGCCACCTTCATTTCCGATTTCTGGAAGGCAGGCACAATTTCGCGAATGAAATCTTCCAACATCTTGGTGGTCTCCTCCGAGCTTCTTCCCCCCGGTCGAATGCTATCCTCCACCAATGCCGATATCAACACATACGCCCACCGGTGGTTCGTTTTGTGAAAGACACGGTCCCAGCTGGTTTTGAAGATCCGAACCTTGTGATCGGCCGTTGTGATATCTTTTCCCACAAACCAATAAATAAATTGCGAGCGGATTTGATGAAAAACGCCCGGCTGGATTTCCACAGGTCGCGAAAGTTTGAGTTGCATCACATCCATGGTTTTTCCGCTGGCCAGCGTGATGGGGATCACATGGCCGGTACCGATGGTCCATCCTTGCGCGGGCAGGCAGATTTCCGGGCGGTGAATGCTTCGCTTTTCGCCACCACTCAAAACAATCGAGGCCGTGATGGAATCGCCTTTGATGTTTTCGTAACGCATTCTCAAGATTTCGGTATCCCCGGGCAAAATTTTTCGCTCGGCTTCGGACGCCTCCTCCTCGGTGCCATAAAAGTTTCCAATTTGGCGGGGAAGCGACATTTGCACGCCGGGTTCCGCCACGGTGTTGAGTTCCGAGGCGTTGGTGCAGAACCAGAGGGTTGCTCCGATGACGGCAGCAACGGCGGCCAGTTTGATAAAAAATACGCCAGAGATCTTTGGGGGGGCGACGTGTTCTCCTTGCGGCGAACCGGTGGGTGCAGGTGGTTTTGTTTCAAGACTCATAGGACTGATCGTTTGTTAATACGCATCTTCGCTCGGAACTTGGCGGGTTTCAACCCGGGGAGTGGATTTTGGTGGCTGAATTTTTGGAAGGCTTGAAGCCGCTTTTCTCCAATCAAGGTTCAGAAGTTTGGCCACACCAAGCATGCCACCAATGGCGACGGCAAACACCAGATAACCCGACAGCATGTGAAAGAAGCTCGGATTTTCCAAAGTCCCGATGGCCGTCCCGGGCCCCATGGCAATGGTTCCGAAGGTCAGCATCAGGATTCGAAAGAGATTGCCCAACACGGCAAGGGGCATGGACGCAATGAATAGGATCCATTTTTTCCACCAGCCCTTGAGGGCAAAATGCCCGTAGAGCGCAGAGACCATCATCAACGCAAACAGGGACCGGATCCCGCTGCACGGATCGGCCACATCCACGGAAAAAAGCTTCCCGATCGGGCGACCAATGATGGGATCGGGCGCCGAAAGAATCGCCGTGCCGCTCAGCGTGGAGGCCACGCCAATGCCATTCAGCACAATCACACTGGCTTTGGACATCACTCCCCTCAGCGGGAAAGCCAGAAGGTTGTCCAAAAAGAGCAGCGGCCACATGAAGCCGAGGAAGAGCCAGGGAAAGGCCAGGGCTTTCATCCATGCCCATCCAAAAAACAAAAGAATCAAGCCGGCCAGCACCAGTTGGGCGCTGATGTAGCCCAGGTAAACAATGTCGGCAAGGTAACCAAACCAATAAAATCCAAGACCCAGAATCACCACCGGCAGGCCCACCCACGTTCCCAACACCGGAAGTGTGGCCAGACGTTTTCGATCAAGATAAATGATAAATCCCGCCGCAAAAGGCACAAGAAAGCAATGCTGCCAGTCCTCCAGCTTCCACAGCCCCGAGGCAAACTCAAAAACAGGGACCCGCAGCTCATTGTAACCCGCCGAGTAGGCCACCCAGCCAAACAGCACAAAAACGATCACGGCAATCGTGATCGTTGGCAACACGATTGGCCAGAAAATGAGAGACCGGTTGGCGGAAGGAGCGGACACGGGCCGAAGATCACTCATACCACGTCAAAGTGCAACCCTGCGTTGAACTCCCCTGATCCGGGGGTTCAACTGAAGGTGAGGTTTTTGACGCCGGCAGCCGCCGCGGCGTTCAACACATCCATGATTCGCTCATGCTTGGTTTGCGGATCCGGCCGGATGATCACCGGGTCCTTGTCTCCAAACTTGTCAATGGTGTCCTTCAGCCACGCCCGCAATTCCGGCAGGTCTTTGTTGGCTGGATTGTCATAGACCCGGTTGTTGAGTTGGACTTGGCCATCCGGGAAAATGTCGATGATGATGGGCGTGGACGGAGTTCCCGGTTGCGCATTGCTGGAGCGTCCGCTGGGAAGGTTGATGTTCAGTTCCTTCTCCACGATTTGGGAACCGGCCGAAGCCATAAAAAACAGGAGAAGCACAAACACCACGTCCACCATGGGCGCGATTTGGAATCCCGCATCTCCGTCTTCTGATACTCCACCACTTGCCATAATCTTGTTTTTGTTGAGGGTTAAGCCGCTGGAGGGGGAACCGCATTCGGGTCTTTGTCCACCACGGAGAACGTCACATTGCCAACGCCGGCTTTGCCGACAGATTCCAAAATACTGCGAAGAAATTCATAGCGCACTTCGCGGTCGGCCCGCACAACCACACGAACCATGGGGTTGGCTTTGACCTTGGCGTCCAGCAGGGCAATCATATCAGCGGGTCCGGGGAATTCCCGCGCATCAATCTCAATCACGGTGGAGTTGTTGATGGCGTTGTGGGCGACGTTGATGATCACCTGCCCCGGATTTTCCTTGGCTTCTTTGGCCTCCTTGGCCACCGGCAGGTTGATCTCTTTGTTGGATTGCAACACCTCGGTGGTGCTGATCGACATGAAGAACACCAGAAGCACCAACAAAATATCGATCATTGGCGCAATTTGAAACTCCGGCTCGATTTCCGGGTCCTCTTTGCGCAGGCGCCGGTTTTTGTGTCGTGGACTGTGGGATTCAGACATGGAGTGCGAGGGGGCTTGGCGGGACGCCGGGGATCAAAGGATCAAGCCCAGTCCAGGGTGGCTCCGCAGTGAGGGCAGGGATTCTGGCCGGGTTGGATCACTCCATTGCAGACCGGGCAGTTGGTGGTGAGCGTCTTGGAGACGCGGTGCGAAGTGGAGGCTCCAACCGTTGGTGCTCCCGCTCCGGCTTCGAAGTTATCGCCGATGCGGATCCCGCTCAATTCCTCGAAAGGGATGTCTTCCATCAAGCGGTTCAATTTCTGATCCGCCGTGACAACCACCAGGTTGGCGCGGTTCCGGAAGTAGTAATAGAAAATGAAGGCGGGAATCGCAATGAAGAGACCGCTGGCCGTGGCCATGAGCACCTCACCAATACGAAGGGCCAGCGCGCGGGGATCGGAAACGCCGCTGGATCCCAACACCGCAAAGGCCCCCATCATTCCAATAACCGTTCCCAACAGCCCGATCATCGGTGCCACCACCCCGATCACGGAGAGGTAACTGTTTTTTGTTCTCAAAATTCCTGATTCGCGGACTCCATATTCCACCAAAGCGATCTCGGTTGCATCTTTGCCGCGACCGATCCGTTCGAGGGCACCTTGCAACACTTGAGCCACATACGACTTGTTGACCCGGCAGACTTCCCAGGCCTCTTGGTAGTTGCCGGCGGAAATGGTCGAGGCCAGGGATTCCACAAGGGACTTGGGTGCCAGGGACTCATCTCTGAGATTGAGAAACAACTGGATGATAAATGTCACCATGATGGTGGATGTGGCCAGAATACATATCCAGATGAAGATGATCAGCGGACCACCATCCAGAATCATTTGGAGGATGCTGTGATCTTCGCCCTCCGCTGCCGAAGCGAGCGGGAGATGGCAGATCAGGAGGAGGACAGCGAGGAGGGATGTTGGGGCGAGCTTACGGTTCTTCATGAAATAAAGAGTTGAGGTTAGGGGATTTTTGAGCGGTGATCAAGCTCCGGCATCAAGGCACCGAAACATTTTTTTCTTTGATCAGGGAATCTGCACGCGCTTGGGCGCGGGCCACGACGGCAGGGTCTTCATAAAATACGGTCACGGCAAGCAAGTAATGTTCGAGAGCCTCGGGGAACTTGCCGTCATTTTCCAGAACATTTCCCATCAGGTAAAAAGCCTGTCCGTATTCCGAGCTTTTGCCACTCTCTGCAAGAAGGGTCTTCTTTCCGGCATCCACGATGGGGGTTAATTTGGTATTGGCCGTGGCAAAATCCTTTTTTTCTACAGCCAACCGTGCCAGTCCGATGTCGGCCAGACCGGTGGCCTGGGGGTAGGCTTTCTGGAAGGCGGCGAAGGCCGCTTCCGCGCCGGGCAGGTCCCCCGATTCCAGCAGAACGCTGCCAAGGAGCGCGGAGGCCCGTTCTGCCCAGGGGGCCGGCAAGCTCCGGAAATTTTCCACCAGAGGTTTCAGCAAGGGCAAGGTTTTTGCGGCATCCCCGGTCTTCCAGACTTCGACCGCATCCTCAAAAGCCTTGGGGGCCTGCATCCGGACGCTGGCCACCTGATCAAGAGGAAGGGTGGTTTCCGCCGGTCCCGCCTTGAAACGCACGCGACCATCGGACACACCAAGGACTTGAACGTCCCGGCGTTGACCATTCTTCAAAACCAAAACATCCTGCGCCCACGCGGAGAGGGACGTGGTGACGAGGAGGAAACAGAGGACATATTGGAAAGGTCGAGGGGACACGCTTGCATTCATGAGGAGACTCATTTAATCAAAACTCTCGCCCAAATCAACTGTTTCGCAAATTTTCACCCATGTTATACACCATTCGCAAAAATCAGAAAGGCCTCATGATCGTTGTGGCCGTCCTCACCATCTTCGCTTTCGCCTGGCTTTACAGCCCCTCCGACATCGCGGATTTTGGGTCAAATATTTCGGCCAAAGTTTATGGAAAATCCCTCACCAAGGCCGATGTCGACCGCCAAGTCCGGTCCTACCAATTGGCCATTGCCCTCGGTCAGCTTGATTTGGTGGGCGGATTGGGCGGCATGAGCGGCAACGAAGAGGCCGACGTTTCCGAATATGTTTGGAACACGTTGGTGCTCCGCCATGAGGCTGCCGCGCTGGGGATTGAACCCACGACCGAACAGGTCGCCGAGCGCGTAAGAACCCTTCCCGCGTTCCAGACGGACGGAAATTTTGATCCCAAAAAATTTGAAACCTTCACGGCCGGCCAACTCGGACCCCGCGGCATGACAACCCTCACACTGGAAGAGGTCATCCGCGATGCCTTGCGCTTTGAGAAAGTCAAGGCTCTGGTGGCTTCCCCGGCCGCTCTCGAGGCCTCGGAAACCCAACGGGCACTCAGATTTTTTCAGAAGGCGGACTTGACGGTTTTAAAGTTCCCACTTGAGCCGGTGCTTGCGGAAATCACGGTCACGGAAGAAGAAGCCAGAACGTATCACTCCCAAAACGCCCGTCAATTTGTGGCCCCCGAGTCGATCACGGTGGAATCCGTCACCTTCTCCCTGCCAGCGGACCAAAAAGCCCTGGAAGGGAGAGAAAAAGTCGCGGCTCTCCAGGAGGTCGCTGCCCGGGCCGCCGCATTTGCCGAATTGGCAACTCCGGAAAATTTTGTCTCCTCGGCGAAAGACGCCGGGGTGGAGGTGAAAAACACCCCGTCTTTTCATCGCTCCATCGCGACTTTCGCCTCCGGGCTTCCTCCCGCTGTGGCGCAAGGGGCTTTTCTTCTGACCGACTAGGTGCCGATCAGCGATGTGGTCCAGGCCGATGATGATTTTTTTGTTTACCGTGTGGTGAACCGATCCCCCGAGCGGGAATTGAGCTTCGAGGAATCCCGGGCCGTCGCCGAAGAACGCCTGCGTGCCGCTGGCGCGGAAAAAGTGCTGCGTCAACGCGCAGACGTCGCGCTTGGTAAAATCCGTGAGGGGATCCAGGCCGGGGCGTCTCCCGCCGAGGCTGCAACCACTGTGGGGGTGACGGTTGAGAAATTCGAAGCCGTGGATCCCTCGAACCCGCAGCTGCCGCAAGAGGTCCAATCGCTTTTCCGGGCCTCGATCCTGCTTGAGCCGGGGCAGATCTCGAATTTTCTGCCGACCCCCACCGGAGGCAGCGCCGTGGCGGTGACCCAGCGCATCGACAACCCGGACGCAGCACCCAACGAAAAAGAAATCGCCACACAGATCCTCGACAACAAACGTGATCTGTTTTTTGCGGTCTGGTTGGATGCCCAGCGACGGGCGGCAAATATCACGCAACCTCGTCCGCGCGGCCAATGAGCGAATCCCCAAGGGTGGCGGATCTTTTCGACGAGGCCAGTGGCGACTTGGCCGTGGGAGATTTGGAAGCCGCCGTCGAAAAATACCGTCAGTGCACGGACCTGGATCCCGACCACTTTGATGCCTGGCATGCCCTCGGCATGGCACTCATGAAAATCGGGCAGCCCGCAGAGGCCATCCAAGCGGGATTACGGTCCGTGGCCCTCCGCCCGAACGACCAACTCGCCTGGTCAAGCCTCTCCCTGTTTTATGTGCGAAACGGCGACATCAAAAACGCGGAGGCCGCCGGCCTCAAAGCCAAAGTGATCTCGTGGGGAGGTGATGTGACCAAGATGCAACTGTCCAATCCGCCCCCCCAGTCCCCGACCTGAGAAGCCGCTTCCATGAGCAAAATTTTTTATATCACCACCGCCATTGATTACACGAATGCCCCGCCGCATATCGGTCATGCCTACGAAAAGATTCTGGCTGACGTGATGGCGCGGGACCGCCGCCTTCGGGGGCAGGAGGTCGTCTTTCTGACCGGTGTGGACCAGCACGGCCAAAAGGTCCAGCAATCCGCTGAGAAGGCCGGGATCAGTGAAAAAGATTTTGCGGAGGGACTGACAGAAAAATTTTTGGCTCTGTGGGAGCAACTGGGGATTTCTTACGATGTCTGGGCTGCCACGACAGACCTTCGGCACCAGACATGTGTCCGCGAGATTCTCACCACCTTGCACGCTGAGGGAAAAATCACACGGGCCTCGCATGGCGGACATTACAGCGTCCGGCAGGAACAATTTTTGACGGATAAAGAGCGCGGACCGGACGGCTCCTTCGGCCCGGAGTGGGGCGAGGTGGTCTATCTGGAGGAGGAAAATTATTATTTCCGGCTCGCGGAACACAAAGACTGGCTCCTCGACTTTATCAACACCCACCCGGGATTTGTGACTCCGGCCTTCCGCCAGGTCGAACTCCGCAATGCCGTCGAAAAAATTGCCGGGGATCTGTGCATCTCCCGCCCCAAATCCCGGCTCTCCTGGGGCATCGAACTGCCTTTCGACCCCGAGTTTGTCACCTATGTGTGGTTCGATGCCCTGATCAACTACATCAGCTTTGCCGGGTATGTCTCCGATCCCGCCCGGTTTGCCTCCCTCTGGCCGGCGGATCTTCATGTGATCGGCAAAGATATTTTGATCCCTGCCCACGGCGTGTATTGGCCCATCATGCTGCATGCCCTCGGGGTGCCCGATGACAAAATCCCGAAACTCCTCGTCCATGGCTACATCAATCTCGGCGGCGACAAAGTGAGCAAAAGCCTTGGAAATGTGGTGGATCCGGTCGAGTTGGCAAACCGGTATGGGGCCGGGGCGTTGCGGTATTATCTCATGAGGGAGGCCTCCACGGGTCAGGATATGGAATTCTCGGAAGAGCGCCTCATCGCACGCTACAATTCCGATCTGGCCAATGGTTTGGGCAATCTCCTCAATCGCACGCTGAATATGGCCACCCGCTATCGTGGCGGCGTTTTGAAGCGGCCTGCGTCATCTCCCCTCGAAGAGGCGGCCACCCAAGCCGTTCGTCTGCACGCGGAAGCCTTCGACAAATGCGAGACCCACATGGCCCTGGAGGCCGCCTCGGGGTTGGTGGTTCGGTGCAACACCTATGTGGAAGAAACCGCCCCATGGAAACTGGCCAAAGACCCCGACCAAGCGGACCGCCTCGATGAGGTGCTTTATTCGCTCGCGGAAAGCCTGCGGATTCTTGCGATCCTGCATGCAGCCGTTCTGCCAGAAGCGGCATCCGCGATTTTTGCCCAGCTCCAGATTTCCCCGGATCTCCAAGACTCCGGGACAGGATGGGGCGGACTTCCGGATGGTCACGTCCTGGGAACTCCCTCGCCGGTCTTTCCCCGCATTGAGGCATGACCTCGGGCACCACGCTTCGCCATCGGGTGGAATTTCTGGGATTGCAACTGAGCTGCAAGTTTGTAGCCGGGTTGCCCTTTGGCTTCATTCGCCCCCTTGCCAACATGGCCGGTGCGATGGGGTGGGCTTTCGACGCACGCGGCAAAAAGGTCGCCCTGGCGAATCTGGAATCAGCTTTTGGAACGTCTCTCTCCCCGGAACGCCGCATCCAAATTGGTCGCGCCTCCTACCAATCGTTTGCCAGAACCATGCTGGAACTCGCGTGGGCTCCCAACCTGAATCGCGAGGTGATTGAAAAATGGGTGGATTTTGAAGGCATCGGCGACAGTCCCTGCAACACCGACCCCTCCCGCCCGGCAATCTATGCAACCATGCATTATTCAAATTTTGAATGGGTCGGCCTGGCCGGGGCCTATGGGATTTGCCAAATGCCACTGGTGGCCCAACAATTCAAAAACCCGCTGATTGGACCCATCTTCGACAAACTGCGCAGCAGCACCGGCCACCCCATCATTCCCCGCGAACGCGCCATGCTCCGAATGCTCAAAAACCTGCGCGATGGCGGAAAATTCGGATTCCTGGCCGACCTCAGCCTCGATCCCAAACTCGGCAGCACGGTTGTCACCCAATTCGGCGGCCTGCAAACCAGCATCACCCAAATGCACGCCGCCCTGGCCCTCAAAACAGGTGCGTCAATCGTCCCCCTGGAATGCCGCCCTATCGCCGGGGGACGCTACCGCATCGTCTGGCACCCCGAGATCGCCTTCACAAAAGATACCCCGGTCCAGGAAATCACCCAGCGCACATGGGATGTGTTGGAAACGGTCATCCGGAAAAACCCGGAATATTGGCTCTGGCCCTACAAACACTGGCGGTTCAAGCCCTCCCACGGCGACACCTCCCGCTACCCGTTTTACGCCAATCCCGCCAAACGCTTCGATCAGCTTCTTACCAGTTCTTGATCCAGGCGTTCGTGTTGGTTGTCCCGACCCGGGACCACAAATCGAAGAAGTTGGTACCACTGCGGTTCACGTTTCCGGGATACATGTAGCCATATCCCTCTCCGAAGGGATCAAGGACCGCCACGTTGGTTGCTGTCAGGCTGGCCCCACTGGGTCCCATGCCTTTGGGAAATTCAAAATAGACTTTTCCCGTTGAGGGCATCAAAGCCGCGCGGAGAAAAGCATTGGTCGTGCCGGGGGTGGCAGTTCCCGTTGCCGAGCCATTGGTCCCTGTCGGGTAATCCCCCATGTCCGCCTTGTAACTCTCCAGCGCTGCGCTTAGTGCCGCAATCTCCGCCTCAGCCCGCGAAGTGGCCCCCTTTTTTTGAACATAACCCGCCGTGCTGAGAACCAATCCCGCAAGGATGGCAATAATGGCCATCACGACAAGCAACTCGATCAAGGTGAAGCCGACACAATGCGGGACTCCTGCCCCTTTGTGGCTCTGAGGGGTTTCTTTCATCACTGGTTTTGCATACCGCTGATGATGCTGATGAGAGGAAGGAAGAGCGCGATGACAATGGTTCCCACCACCACGGCCAGGAACACAATCATAATGGGTTCAAGGAGCGAGGTGAGGCCTGTGACCGCATTGTCCACCTCGTCATCGTAAACCTCCGCAATTTTGAGAAGCATCTCGGGCAACTGACCGGTCTCCTCGCCGACGTCGATCATGCTGATCACCATCGGCGGAAAGACGCCGCTCGCTTCGAGGGGCTGGACGATGGATTCCCCCTCCTTGACGCTGTCATGCACCTTCATGATGGCGTCAGCGATCACCGAGTTTCCGGCCGTTTCGCGGGTGATGTTCAGGGCTTGGAGAATCGGAACACCGGAAGTCACCAATGTTCCCAGAGTCCGGGTGAACCGGGAGATCGAGCTTTTGCGGGTGAGGTCGCCGAAGAGCGGGGCTTTGAGTTTGATGTTGTCAAGCACGATGGAGCCTTTGGGGGTCTTGCTGAGCATGACATAGGCAATGATTAAAACAATGATACCCCCAATGATGAGGAGCACATTGTCCTTCGCAAAATTGCTGGAGCCGATGACAAATTGGGTCAAAGCAGGAAGCGGCTTCCCGCCGAGCATGTCCGCAAAGATGGCTTCAAATTTCGGAACGATGAACACCAGCAGGAACGCCATGATCGCAATGGCGATCACCAGCACGATGATCGGATAGAACATCGCCGCGACAACCTTGTTTTTGATCTTTTGGGCCTTTTCCTGGAATTCCGCAAGTCGCAGGAGAACGAGTTCCAACACACCGCCCAGCTCACCGGCCTTCACCATGTTCACATAAAGCTTGTTAAAAATTTTCGGGTGACCCGCCAGGCTTTCCGAGAACGTGCCACCACCTTGGACGGCCTCGGCCAGGCTGATTGTCACCTTCCGAAGCACGGGATCAGGCTCTTGTTTGGAAAGCACCGTGAGACCACGGAGCAAGGGCAGGCCCGCATCGATCAGCGTGGCCAACTGCCGCGTAAAAATCATCAGCGTCTTGCCCTTGATGGTTTGACGCTCGAGGAACGGCAACGAAAAACCCCCGCCTTTGCTGGCCGTTTTGGCAACCGCCGCTTTTGCGGGCTTGGGCGCTTTGCCGCCTTTGCCTTCTTCGGAAATGGTTTTTGGAAAATAGCCGGCCTGGCGCAACTGACCAACAGCTTCATTTTGGGAGGCGGCGTCAATGACGCCCGCAGATTCTTGACCGCGGGCATCGAGGGCAACGTAGGAGTATCTGGGCATAGGAAGATCTAGGTGGTGAAACAGATTCCAATAAATCACGCTGAAGCGGACTGTCGAGAAAAGAATCTGAAATTGCCCCGCTTCGGGTGCGACACTGATTACCGTCTATATGATCCAGGTGGATCATACAGACGGTAACAGCATTTCTGGAGACCGGGACTGGATTCAGAGCTTTCCGGGCTTGCGCATCAGCCAATAAACCTCTCCGGGCCATGATGGGAAGAGCCCGCCCCACAGGAGGTTTATCCGCATCCACGCGGCGGAATTTTCGAGCAGGCTTCCTTTGCTGCGCATCAGAAAGGCCCCTGACACAAACTCTGCTGTCATGCCGCAGCCCGCAGCCATGGCCCTCACCCGCTCCGGCGAGAAAATGCTGACATGACCCATCGGGGCCGCCGTTTTGCGGACTTGGGCCTGGCGCGGTTTCACAAGAAAATCGGGCAGGACGGGGAATCCCCCGATGATCGAGCCGCCGGGGCGAATATTGGCTGCGATTCTCACCAACGCCGCCTCGGGTTCGAAGAGGTGTTCAAGAATATGCAGAACGACGACCGAGTCAAAATCACGACCCAACGAAAACCCAGGATCTTCGATGTTGGCTTCCACCACATCATCGTAACCCGCTTTTTTTAGCTTCTCCGCCAATACCACCGCATCGTAGGCCGTCCAACGCCCAAACGGGGGGGCACCGGGCGAGGACCGATAAAATTGGAGCATCTGACCCGTATGAACCCCCACCTCGGCAATCTCCAACGGACGCCCGGCTTTCAAAGCTTCCTCCCTCAGCAAATGAAATCCGAACCAGTAACGCAGCAACCGGATCGGATAACGAACCCCCTTGGCCTCGGCCGGCATACCGAAGCGTTTTGTCCGAACGGTCGGGTTTGTGGCCAAAAATGAAATGTCCCAATCCAGTTGGGGAAAGCGTGTGATTTTCAAGCAGCGCAAAGTGTGCGTGCTTGAAGCTTCAAGGTCAAGGGCAGGGGCCGGTCTTGCGTCAAGCGCGGGGGTGGGCACCGTCATAGGCCCGCCGAAGCCGCTCGGCCGTCACATGCGTGTAGATTTGTGTGGTGGAAAGGCTCACGTGGCCGAGCAGAGACTGCACACTGCGCAGATCGGCCCCGGCATCAAGCATGTGCGTGGCAAAGGAGTGACGCAATTTGTGGGGGCTGAGGTCGGCGGGGAGACCGGCGGCGGCCAGGTGCCTTTTCATGGCCAGCCACGTGGACCGACCGGACAGTCTCTTCCGTGACTTGTTGAGAAACAGCGGCCCTGTGTGAACCTTCGCGGCGGCGCGATATTTGGAGATCGCTTCCAGCGCGGGAGCTCCCACGGGGACAATCCGTTCCTTCGAGCCTTTTCCAAAAACCCGCACGCTTTCGTCGATGGGATCCACGTCTTTGACATCCAACCCGGCCAACTCCGAAAGCCGGATCCCCGTGGAGTAAAACAATTCCAGGATGGCGGCATCGCGGAGCAACATCCACGCCGGGGCCTGGGCCGACTTTTCGTGCGACGCGGGGCTGTCCATCAGCTCGTTGATCTGGCCGGCTGTGAGAAAAACGGGGAGTTGCTTTTCTGGTTTGGGGAGATGGAGCGCCTTGACCACATTGGCCGGGACGTGCTGGCGCTGCACCAGAAAGTCGAACAGCGTTCGGAAGGCGGCGAAGGTGGTCCGCACCGTCGACCGGCTTCGGCCCTCGCGGGATAACAAAAACAGGAAGTCCCGAAAATCGTCCTCGGTTGCGGTTCGCCAGGTTTTTTCGGGGCGGAATTTTTGGAATGCCTCAAGGGAACGGCGGTAGGACGTCAGGGTGTGATGCGACACATTCCTCTCCACGTCCATATGACGAAGAAATTCCTCGCCGAGGCGGTCCTTGGGCGGGGCCGGCTTTTTGTGGGAGGACTTTTTCAGGTTCCGGAAACCTTGCCCATGGGCTCGCCAAGGGGGGGCTGGGCGGTGTCATCGACGCCCCCCACCTTGCTTGTGCCCCGCTCGAATCGCAAAAAGGCTTTTCGTGTCTCCAACCCATCCGGGGACGTGGCCACAATGGGAATTTCGAATTCTCCGTCGGGGAAGATAAAATGATACCGAAACGAACCATCGGGGGCGAGTTTGATGGGTTTGCCATCGACGGTGACCGAGGCCCCGGGATCCGTGCCACCATAAAAAATCACCTCGGCATTCACGTGCATGAAAAAATTTCTGGCCGCGCCGAAAGAGGACAGGTTTTCCGATCCGCCGGCCCAACTGGACATGGCGGCCTGGGACCAGCTGGAAAACGCGCCGGCATTCCAACTCGACAACGCCGCCGCCGTCCAACTCGACTGCGCGGACTGAAGCCAGCTCGAAAGATGCTCCACGCCCCAACTCGACGTGGCGGCTCCCGCCCAACTGGACCCGGGTTGACCACTGGAAATCGCCCCACTGCGGCTGGAAAGTGACTCGCCACCGCTGGAGAGATTTTCGCCGCCCCAGCCGGCCCTGGCGTGGGCAGCCCACGTCACCAACGTGGCCCAACTGGAAAGCGTCGCCACATTCCAACTGGAAACCGGCCCCCCGCTGGATAGTGCCCCCAGAGCTCCCAGGAAGCTGCTTTCCACCCCTTCCAAACTTCCCCCCAGAGCGAATTGACTGGAACCGCCGCTGCTCAGTTTTTCCTGCAAAGCCGTCCGAATCCGTTTTTCGACTTCGGCGGAGCTCAAGCTCCCGCTGCCGAGGTCATCAAGAAAGCCTTGTCCCAAGAGCGCCCGCAAAATGGTGGTGCGATCCTCACCAAGACTTCCTTCGGCAAAGAGTTTCCCCTCCGATTGGAGACGGGCCAGGGCTCCGAGAAGCGCCTCCCCCTCGAGCACAGCACCCTTGAGATTTCCCATCAGACTCTCAAAGCTGAGATGCAAGGGGATGGTCGCACACTGGAAGGCCTCGGAATCCGACATCCGGTCCACCGGAGTGCGGGCGGTCTTGGAGCGGGCAATCGATTTCCATTCGCCTCCCCGCAAATACCCGATCTCCACGTAATACGAGGCACCGGCTTGTTTGACAGGGATATACCAATTCCGGGTTTCGAAGGGGACTTCGATTTGGGATTCCACTTCCGTGTCGCCGGTGAAGATTCGCAGGTAGGTCGGGCCACCGGGATGCCTGGAGATGTCAATGTCCCAATACGTGAAAAGCCAACGGGGTTCCTGGGCCACCAGAAAAATGGCGTTGGATCCATAGGAACGGGGCAACTCGCCCGGATGGTCAATTTCGCTCCCATGATCTTTGTCGGTGAAATCCATGCCTTCGTCGCCGGGCGATGGCGCGCCGCCAACCAGAGGTTCAGGTTTCACACGAAACCCACTTTCAGACTTCGATGGTTCGGTTGACTTGGTTGCTTTCATAAAACAGAACAAAGGGCACGCCGCTTGAGTTTGACCGACCAGACGCGCCAAATCCATTCCAAACACAGCAAGCGGCGTGCCGCAATAATTTTGGATGGCGGGAATCAATATTTTTTGTCTGCGTTTGCTTGTGCTTGGGAAACGCTTCTGCTTTGGTTTTTTCCTCCCCTATGAACACGATCCTCCGTCCGGTCACGATGGTCTTGGCGTTTCTCTCTGTTGCCAGTGCCGCCGACCCCCGCCTTCCAGACCACCTCAACCCCGACCAAGCGATTGGGCCTGTGGGTTGGTTGGATGGACCGACGCTCACGGGCGACTGGTGGGGCTTGCGGACCGCGGCAGATGACGCCGGCATCACGCTTTCCGGCAGCTACACAAACAATATTGCCGGGAACCCGGTCGGTGGAACATCGGCGGGATTTGCCTACACCGACAACCTCCTCTTCGGTGCCCTGCTCGATTTTGAAAAATTGGCGGGGTGGCAGGGCCTCACCCTGACGATCTCGGGACTTAACCGCGCCGGCAGCAGCCTCTCGCAAGACAACCTCGGAAACCAGTTCACCGTGCAGCAGGTTTTTGGCGGACAAACGGTCATGTTCTACGAACTCTCCTTCGACCAGAAATTGTGGGATGATAAAATTTCGATCAAGTTCGGCCGTTTTGCGACTGGCGATGATTTTGCCTCGTCTCCGCTCTACTGGCTTTATATGAACAACGGGATTGACGGCAACCCGCAGGCACTGCCGGTCAACACCCAGTTCAGTGCCTACCCCTGGGCGGTCTGGGCAGCCCGCATCAAAGTCCAACCCACTCCCGAGTGGACCGGCCAACTCGGGCTGTATCAGGTCTCGGATCGGGTCTTTGACCGGGCTTATCACGGGTTGGATTGGAGCATCCGCCCCAATGATGGCGTCTTGCTCATCAGCCAGATCGGTTGGTCACCCGAGTTTTTCAAGCGCCCGGTCGGCGAGTCCTCAGCCGGGGAAGGCAAGGCCGTGGCAACTGGCAAGTCGGTTGGCAAAACCTTCGAGCCCGTGAAGATGGAGGGACTGCCCGGGAATTATTGGTTCGGGGCGTATTGGTCCCCGTGGGAATTTTCCCAATTTGGGACCACGGAAACTGCTCGCAATTCCTACGGGTTTTATTGGCATGCCGATCAAATGATCTTTCGGGAAGCCCCCGGGTCAGATCAGGGTCTGACGCTGTGGACAGCTGTGGTGCTTTCGCCCCAACAAAACATTGCGAAGCTGCCGTTCCAGGTGAATGGCGGGTTGGCCTATAAGGGGTTGATCCCCTCCCGCGACAATGACCAAACAGTTTTTGGCATCGTGTATGGCAAATTCAGCAACCAGTATGCGCAATCCGTAAATGATGCCGGCGGCGGTTACCCGGACTATGAGATGGTTTTGGAGTGGGGGTATCGGATTCAGCTCACCCCGTTTGCCTACATCCAACCCGACATTCAATGGGTGATGAACCCCGGTGGCACGGGAAATATCCCGAACGCCCTCGTGTTGGGCGCGCAAATGGGCCTGACCTTTTGAGTCGGAGGAGAGCGCAGCAACAAAATACCGCGGCTCGTGCACCCCAAGGCGGGCACAAGGCCGCGGCTTGTTTCAGCCCTGCTTTTCACAGATTTTTCTTCGCGCGCGGCGGAGCAAGTCCTCGTCGGAGGCGGAAGCGCCCTCGCCCCAGAGGCGCTCCTTGGTGTCATGATCCAACTGGGAGGCAAGGAGTTCCATGTCGCGTTCGTGGTCGGCCGTCTCATCCAGCGTGAGTTGGGACCCCATACGTTCCCGCATGGCGGCGGCCCCACCGAAGAGCCAGGCCGCCCGGTCCAACTCGCCGGACGCCAAGGCGGCCGTCCCAAAGGTTTCGATCACATAAGGCAAAATCCAGGTGTTCCCCAAGGCTTGGAGGATGGAAGCCCATTCACAAAGCGCCAACTCTGCCCTCGGCACGTCTTTTTGTGCAATGGCCACGCGGGCGATGCCCCAAAGGATCAACCCGATGACCCACTGATCCCCGAGCGTTCGATACATGGCAAGGCTCTCTTCGGACATGGCCCGTGCGGATTGCAATTCTCCCCGGCTCATCGCCACCCGGCCAAGCCCCCCCAACGAGAGGGCCCGCAAAGACAGGTTGCCACTCTCGCTGGCAATCGCCAGGCCGCGTTGAAATCGCGCTTCGGCGGCATCAATTCGCCCCTCGCTGCGATCCAGGAAGCCAAGGAAGGCATGAGACATCCCCGCAAGATCCCGGTCACCTGCTTCGGTGGCCAGGGCCTCGGATTTGGCAAACAGGCTGGCGGCTTCCACATACGAATCCATCGCCCATGCCAGACGTGCCGCGCTGGCCGTGGCTCGTGCCCGCAAACCCATGGGCGACTTTTCTTCATGCTTGAAGATTTTGGGAAACAGCTGATGCGTTTCTGTCAGAAATCCCCGCACCTCCAACGGTCGGCCCAAGGCTGCCAAAAATCGGAGAGCGTCCGTATGGCGTGAGGAGGTCAGACTCCAATTGACCGCCGACTCAAAATTAAAAATGTCATCGTTGAAATCCTCCAGCCATCGCTTCTGATCTGGCCCGAGGTAATGGGGGGCGGCTTCCTCGGCGGTTTTCAAAAAATATTCGAGATGACGGTCACGAAACTGTTCCATGGCTCCCTGCTCTTTGAGTTTGTTGCGGGCATAGTGCCAGACGGATTCCAGCATGGTGTAGCGCCGGGTGCCGGACCCGGTGACCTCGACGCTGACCAGGGATTTTTCGATGAGTTGCTGCAGGAGATCCAGCACGTCATACGCCTCCACCCCATCCGAACTGCACACAAACTCAATGGCCTCCAGACTGCGACCGCCAATAAAAACGCCCATCCGGCAAAAAACGAGTTTCTCGGCGTCGGAGAGCAGGTCATAGCTCCAATCAATGAGGGCTTGAAGGGTTTGCTGATGGGGCAGCCGGTCCGTGTTGCCCCCGCGAAGAAGGCGGAAGCGATCAACCAGGCGCCCGGCGATTTGTTTGACGTCAAGGAGCCGGACACGTGCGGCGGCGAGTTCGATGGCCAAAGGAATCCCATCCAGTCGACTGCAAATCTCGGCGATGGCCTTGGCATTATCCGTGGTGACCGTGAACTCGGGGTGAACAGCGGCCGCCCGCTCCACAAAAAGTTTCACGGCGTCATATCCGGACACACGGCCCACCAGCCCCGGTCCTTCGAGCCCTTCGCGGTGGATGTCCAGAATCCCCAGCGGAGGAACCGGCAAAAACACCTCGCCTGCCAGGCCGAGGGAATGACGGCTCGTGGCCAGAATCTTGAGCAACGGACAGGTCCGAAGGAGTTCCGAGGCCAGTGAGGCGACCGAGCCGGTCAGTTGCTCGCAGTTATCAAGAATGAGCAGCAGCTTTTTGGAGTGCAAAAATCCGAGCAACGTCTCAAGGAGCGGCCGTCCGGGTTCTTCGCGAAGGCCCAGCGAATCCGTGACCGTCTGCAAGAGGCGCGACGCATCGCTGACCAGGGCCAACTCGACAAGCCAGACCCCATCCGGGAAGGCCCCGATGAGCCGGGCTCCCGCCTCGACAGCCAACCGTGTTTTCCCGGTGCCTCCCGTTCCAACCAATGTCAGAAGGCGGGTGCGGCTTTCCAAGGTTGTGGAGACACCATCCATTTCTTTGTCCCTGCCGATAAAGCTTGTGGTTTGGATGGGCAGGTTGTTGGGAAGAACCTCCATGCTTTTCGGAGCTGGAAAATCCGGGGCCAGCCCCTCGGCCAAGACTTGAAAAAGTTGCTCCGGGCGCTCCAAGCTCCGCAGGCGATGAGCTCCCAGGTCGCGAAAACCCACCGCCTTTGGCGGATCGTCTTGAAGCAGATCCCTCGTGACCCCGGAGACCAAAATCTGCCCCCCATGTGCGGCCGCCTCGATGCGTGCGGCGCGGTTCAGGGTGCCACCAAAATAATCCTTGTTGCGGAACTCCGCCGGGCCCGAGTGAACCCCGGCACGAACCGCCAGGGAACCCAGCGCTCCCCAGTCCCCCGAAGCAAGTTGCCGCTGAACCTCAACCACCGCCTGGACAGCAGCCGATGGCAACTCAAACGCCACACAAAACGCGTCCCCGACGGTCTTGAAAACATATCCGCCCGAACTCTCGAAAATCTCACGAAGCAACGCATCATGTTGTCGGACGGCCTTTCCCATATCCGCGGGAAATTTTTCCCACAGCCGGGTGCTCCCCACAATATCGGTGAAGACAAACGTGATGGTTCCCTGTGGCGCTTCCGGCATTCCGGCAATGAACACCATCCCGCGTGTGGTGGCCAGCCGGGAAAATTATGTTCCTGCCAACGCGTCGGACTGCTTCACAAAATCGTCGCCGCTCCACTCGCCATCGGCCTTCACCACCTTGCTGATTTCCGCCGCCTTTTGGGCGGCCTTCCGCTCGCGCTGCATGCGCACCAACTCGGCGTGCGTGGTGAAATATGGCAGGCTGGCCCCTTTGAAATCCGCGAGGGTTTCAAAGGAATGTTTTTCCATGAAGGCCAACAACCCCTCTTTCAGGGTCTTCACAAATCCATACCCGAATTTCATCACCCCGGTGCAGACTTGGACGGTGTCCGACCCCAAGAGAATGAATTCGGCGGCATCTTCCCCCGTTTCAACTCCCCCCATTCCGGAAAGTGTCCGCCCGGGAAACTCCGAGGAAATCATCGTGGCCAATTCCATGCACATGCGCAGGGCAATGGGCTTGACCGCCTTCGAGGAATAGCCGCCCGGAGTGGAATATCCCTCCACCGTTGGCTCGGGCCGGAGGGTATCCAAATTGACACCGATGACACTGCGGATCGTGTTGATCGCGCTGACGCCATGACACCCCGCCTGAAACGCCCGCCGCGCGGGATCTTCAATGTGGGTGATATTCGGAGTCATTTTTGCCCACACCGGCTTGGTCGCCACTTCGCAGACCCACTCGCAAACCTCCCCCAAAACTTCGGGATCCTGGCCCATGGCTGCCCCCATTTTCCGCTCCGGCAGGCCATGCGGGCAGGAAAAGTTCAGTTCGAACCCATCCACGCCGGCCTCCTGGCAGCGCTCGACAATTTCCACCCACGCATCCTTGCGGTATTCTTCCATGATGGAGGCAATCAGGATTCCCTCGGGATGTTCATTTTTGCACTTCTTGAATTCTTCCATCCAAATTTCCATGGGACGGTCACTGATCAGCTCGATGTTTTCCCAACCGATGACCTCTTTTTTGTCATTCGCATACAGCTTCCCGTAACGCGGCGTCACATTGACAACTTTCGAAGCATCGAGGCTGATTGTTTTGGCGATCACCGCCCCCCACCCCTCCCGAAAGGCGCGGTTGATGACATTCAGATTCGTTCCGGGAGGTCCCGAAGCGATCACAAAAGGGTTTGGCATTTTCAGGCCGTCAACGGTGGTTGCGAGGGTGGGCATAGGATGAGGGGCTGATTGATTATGTTTCTGTTCGAAGAGACTGCGAGCAATAACTGGGCCGCATCTTCAAAAATTTGGTTGTGGTGAAATCGCGGCGTTGACTCCGCCCTCGATCTCCGCATGATTCCCGCCTCTCCCAATGCTAGAAAAACACATTGCCAAAATCACACGGGAACTGAAGCTTCAACCGCGGCAGGTCGCAGCGACAGCCGTGCTGCTCGAGGAAGGGGCCACGGTCCCTTTCATCGCCC
>JBBECL010000014.1:44545-47214 GCA_040881805.1 Terrimicrobiaceae bacterium
AAGACTACTTCGATTGGTCGGAGCCCGCTGCCAAAGCCCCCTCCCACCGGATCCTCGCCATCCGGCGCGGAGAAGCCGAAGGGTTCCTCTACTCCCGCTTGGTCCCCGAAGAAAGCGAGGCCCTCGCGGTTTTGGAAGGTTTGTTCGTGAAAAACAAATCCCTGACTGCGGAACAGGTCCGGCTGGCCGTGCAGGATTGTTACAAACGGCTTCTGGGATTTGCGATGGAAGGCGAGGCCCGCTTGTATTACAAAAACCGCGCCGACACGGAGGCCATCCAAGTGTTTGCCGACAACCTGCGCGAACTCCTCCTCGCGTCGCCCCTCGGACAAAAAACCACGCTCGGAATCGATCCCGGCTTCCGCACCGGCTGCAAGCTGGTTGTTCTGAACCGTCAGGGCAAGCTCCTGGAAAACGAAGTCATCTACCCCGAAAAATCCCCCCGCGAACAAATTGAAGCCGCCGAAGTGATCCACGCGCTGGTCAAGAAGCACGGCATCGAGGCCATTGCAATTGGCAATGGCACCGCCTCACGGGAAACCGAAACTTTTGTTCGCAAAGTCAAACTTCCGCCGTCCATCCAAATCGTGGTTGTCAACGAGGCCGGTGCCTCGATTTATTCGGCCTCGGATATTGCCCGGGAGGAATTTCCCACCCATGACCTCACCGTCCGTGGTGCCGTGTCCATTGGCCGCCGCCTCATGGATCCCCTCGCCGAGCTGGTGAAACTGGATCCCAAATCCATTGGCGTCGGCCAGTATCAGCATGATGTGGATCAGTCCGCGCTCAAGCGCACGCTGGATGACGTCGTGGTCTCCTGCGTGAACAGCGTGGGGGTGGAACTCAACACCGCCAGCAAACACCTTCTGCGTTACGTTTCAGGCCTCAACTCCCGCACAGCCTCCAACATTGTCGAACACCGTGACACAAAAGGCCCCTTCGCATCGCGTGAGGAACTTCAAAAGGTCTCCGGCCTTGGCCCCAAAGCCTTCGAGCAGGCCGCCGGGTTTTTGCGAATCCGCGATGGCCGGCACCCACTGGATGCCAGCGCCGTCCACCCCGAGCGCTACCCCCTCGTGGACCGCATGGCCCGAGATATCGGTGCCACTGTCCAGGACCTCCTCAAAGACCCCTCCCGCCGCGCCAAAATTGACCCCAAAAACTATGTGACCGAGGACGTCGGTCTGCCGACCCTCAAGGACATCCTCCAAGAGTTGTCGAAACCCGGGCGCGACCCCCGTCAGCAATTTGAAGCCTTTGCCTTCCAAGAGGGCGTGGAAAAAATGGAGGACCTGCAACCCGGGATGAAACTTCCCGGCATCGTCACCAATGTCACTGCCTTTGGCGCGTTTGTGGATATCGGCGTCCACCAGGACGGCTTGGCCCACATCAGCCAACTCTCGGATGAGTTTGTCAAAAATGCCGCTGATGTGGTGAAGGTCGGTCAACGCGTTCACGTCACCGTCACCGAAATCGACTTGCCCCGCAAACGCATCGCCCTCTCCATGAAAACCAACCCCGAACTGGGCGGAAAATCCGACGCCCGCAGAGACGCCTCCCCAAGGGACACCAAAAACTTCCGCTCCCCCGCCCAGCGCGGAGTCCCCCAAGTCGACTGGTTCACCGCCGCGATGAATAAGAAAAACTAAGTGACTTACATGAAGAGAAATGCAATCCAAAAGTATCCAAGACCGTCCGCAGTGACCGATCCCCGCTTGCTTTTGGCATTCCTCCTGCCCGCGAGCCGAAGCTTTGAGAGACCGGCAGACAAATCTCTCCCCCAGTCGAGACATCTGCCAACCGGAATCAGCAGGAGGTATGCCGAAAGTCCCGAAGGGACGGGATTCGGTCGACTGGGCCGGGCTTATTTTTTGTAGTGGTAACGAAGTTGAACAAAAACAATACCCGACTCTATCGGACGATAAACCAACCTGTGCTCTTCGGTGATCCGCCGTGACCAATAGCCAGAAAGCCCATGCCGTAGTGCTTCCGGCTTGCCTATCCCCTCAAGTGGTGAGCGTAGGATATCCTTTATAAGTTCGTTGACTCTTTTGAATATTTTTTTATCGGTCTGAATCCAAATTTGGTAATCTTCCCATGCCTGTGGTGTGAATAAAAGATTCACTCCGCAAGATCAGAAAGGGACTTTTCGATGAGGTTGCCCTTCTCGGCAGCTTCGATCGCATCAAACAGCCGCTTGGCGTTGGCTGGACTTCGGAGAAGATAGGCAGTCTCCTGTAATGATTCGTAGTCGTCGAGGGAAAGCATCACGACAGCCTGATCACGATTTCGAGTGATAATTACTGGATCGCGATCATCGCAAACACGGTCCATCGTCGATGCAAGATTTTCCCTCGCGGCAGTATAAGTCATCGCAGTCATATGGACAGCATCGTGCACATATCGCTCGGCGTCAAAGATATTCTTGCCGTCCCGCATGACAGCTCAGCATCTGGCGTGACGGCGGGTAGGGGCTAGGTGGACTGCCAAAGGCATCCTCGGAGATGAGAACCTTCTTCATCCGCGTCCGATTGCAAATTTAACCTTGTCCCAGTCGAGTAGGCGCGCTTCGCCTCGTTCAACTCGCGCTTGGCGCTCCTTCAAAAGGTCGATCACCTCTTGGGAAATAGGTGCCTCCTCATAGTGGTCACGCATGTCATCCCAAATTG
>JBBECL010000015.1:0-8482 GCA_040881805.1 Terrimicrobiaceae bacterium
CTTGAATCATTGGGGCCCCCGCAGCCGGGGGCAAAAGTCGGCACGCGACCGCCCGCCTGCCACCATTTTGGGGCTTTACCGCTTGCGGTAAGAGAAACGGGCTGACATATTCTTACGAATGAAAACCACCAGCAAATGTCAGGTGACGCTTCCTCGTCGGTTGCGCGAGGAAGTGGGAATCAAGCCCCGGCAGGAGGTCGAGACGTTTGTGATCGAGCATGCGGGACGAATGGTGATCGCCCTGGCACCGAAAGCGATCAAGAGCAAGGGGGTTGCCTTGGCGTCAGGCTGGGTGGGATGCCTGAAGAACCAGGGTTCCACCGATGAGATTCTGGCCGAAGCCCGCGGACGGGAATGATTCTGGTCGATACCTGTGTCTTGCTCGACCTTGCCACGGAAGACCCGCGGTGGTTCGATTGGTCACTTCGGCAAATTACCTATTTTGGGTCCATAGAAGAGCTGGCCTATAATCCGGTTATTTATGCCGAGATGGGTGTGAAAGAGAGGCACCAGGGCAGCCTTGATCGACGCTTCGCCGGCTGGTTTTTCGATTCTTTTGACACAAAAATCGCCTGGCGGGCGGCGAGGGCGCATTCGGACTACCGTGCGCGGGGCGGCAAACGTGAGCGGGTCCTGGGAGACTTTTGGATTGGAGCCCATGCCGAAGTGCGCAACTGGTACCTTTTGACGCGGAACCCGGAGGATTTTAAGGAATTTTCTCTCGGGCGCAGACTCATCCATCCGGGACATGGGGATGCATCGGCCTAAAGGAGTTAGACCTGTGTGGAGGTAAAGTCGGCACCCTCGGCGAACCTGCCCTACCAACGCATTTTCGCCCTCCGCTTTCCGTCAGGCCTTTTTCTTACGTTCGGCAGCCAGCGTTTGAATAGTTTCTGTGGCTCATATGATTGTCAATTTCGACGGCATCTGACACTCTCTCCGTGTGCCTTTCAAAGAGTGGACCATTCCCGGCGATGGTATTACCCTGATCGTTCGCCGGAACACCATCGGCGGGAAGGTGGAATCGTTTGCGGTCATCCTTGTGGCCTTCGTCGACGGTTCATGGATCAATATCACCCGCTACGATTCCGCACATGGCATCCCGCACCGGGACATCCTTGGAAAAAGAAAAGGACTTCTTGAAAAAGAGTGGTTTTTCGGCTCAAGTAACCTTGAGGTTTTTGAATATGCCATCTGCGACTTACAATCCCACGCGCAAGAATACGTCCGCTTCTTTGCGAACTGACCGGAAAGGTTTTTCCGTCCGCATCCCCCATCGGGAGGGGAAACCGCTCACCGTCGCGGAGTTTGACCGCATCCTCGCCAAGTATGGTGCGCAGGAAATGACTCCGGAGGAAAAACGGAGGTTTGCCCACATCTCCAGGTAATCGCTTTTCTGCTTCTGCAAACGAAACCGGAGGATGGGGTCATATCAGTTGCCGCCATCTTCCAGATGTCGCCTGTTGGGCCGCCCCGTGCGTCGGCGTGTTCGAAAAACAGTTGGGTAGGGAGGCCTCGCCGAGGGTTCCGACTTCTCACGAGGCCTCAATCCTCGTGCGCCCGAGCAAAAAAAGTCGGCACGCTCGGCGAGCCTGCCCTACCCGGGGGTTGGGCGGGGCGCTGCCGCGCCAGCGTGTTCGAAAATTAGTTGGTAGGGAAGCCTCGCCGAGGGTTCCGATATTTCACGAGGCCTGAAGCCTCGTGCGCCCAAGCAAAAAAAGTCGGCACCCTCGGCGAGGCTGCCCTACCCAGGTTTTTTGGAAGGGCGGTGCCGACTTATTTCTGTCGCAAAGGAAGCGTCCGTAAACGGGTTTTCTGTTCGTCGATGACCAAGAGAGCTCCGGACTCGATTTCCGAGCGACATTGCAGGATGATTCCGGCAACGCGTTGCCGAATCCCTGGATGCAGCTCATCTCCAAGGTGCAGAAGGATTGTGCTCGGACCGCTAGCCGCCGTCTCAAAAAGAATTTGGGAAAAGTCCAAGTCCTGGGTGAGGATTGCCAAGCCGTTGGCTCTTGCATACGCGAAAATTTCGTGATCCGGGGCGTTCGCCCGGCCCAGTCTCGCCCATTGGATGGCATCCAATCCCGATTCTTTCAGCGACTCAACCCATTCCGGGCTGAGGTTCATGTCGATGAGAAGCCTCACGCAATTGCCTCAATCTCGCTCTCATTGGCGAGCAAGGCAGCGTATTCTAGGCACGCATCGATGTCTTCTTCTTCGAGGTAGGGATAGGCTTCCAGGATGCGCCGTTTATCGTGATGCGCGGCGAGTAACCGGAGGACATTCGATACCGTCATGCGCATGCCGCGAATACAGGGACGCCCGGACATCACACCGGGATCAACGGTGATTCGATGGAACGGATCAAGAGTGCTCATGTGCAACATTCTACCGCCTTTTGGAGAAATTCCAACAGGGTTTCTGCCCTACCCTGGGGTTCTACCGAAAATAAATTGAGAGTCATTATAGCGAGGCGTTTGATTATTACCTTTCCGCCGTGGGTGGCGACGCGCGGACGTTTGCCAAGGTCCCATTTCCACAACCTGTGCCACAAGAATTCCTGAACCTCTGGCGGGAATTCCAAGCGACGACCGAGATGCCGCCGTATTTTTATGCCATCGGGTCCATGTCCGCATCGCAATCGCGGGGCGTGATTCCTATCAATGGCACGCGTTTTATTGAAGCATTGCGCCAGGAATACGGACGAGCCGAGTCCGATGTGAACGCCGCCCTTGGCACCACGATCTTTTCATGGAGTTCCTTCGATTTTCGTCCGCAGAACTTTTACATTCGGGGTCAGATCCCCCGCGAGGATGGGCTGGCCCGCGCTTATCGGGCATGGCAGGTTCAGCAACCTCCGGAAAGTCGGTTCTATTTCAATATCACCGGCCAATACCGGCTCTACTTGCGCAATCAGTTCGGCTCGGATATCGCGGCTTACAACGCGGCTCGCGGAACAACCTACACCTCGTTCGGTGAGATTCCCCTTGCCTCAAACGAACGTGATGCCTCCCCCCTCTCCGCCGAGCAGCGCCAGGATCGGGAGATTTTTGTAAGAGAAATCCTGAACCCTCTCTGGATTCGTTTGGCGCCCGAGGCGGGTGTGGACTGGCAAGCATTCCTGAGGGTCCGTCATGGAACGATTCAAACCCTGAACCAACTCGCCGGGACATCGTTTTCTTCGTTTGAAAAAGTGCCATTTTCAACTGAGCTTCCTGATCGCGGGCAACTCATGATTGATTGGAATGCTTTTCTTCAGGGGTGGCAGGCTCCGGAATCTGGAGAGACATTTCGTGTTTCCATGAACTCAATTTCTCTCATGGATGCCCAATTTCTTTTCCGGAAGTTTTTGGACAATCGGTTTCAGAAGCCCGAGAACTTTGCCCGACACGCCGGATATCCCGTCCGGTCATTCTCCGAGATTGCTGCGCCCTTTGGTGCCGCGGACTTTGAAACATTTCAAACGGAAAAGGATGCCATTAAGTGGGAGTTCACCGTTCGGAATTATCGGAGTGTCTGGGGTTTTCTTGCGGTTAACGGACGGGGAATTTGGAACACGGTCATCTTTTGCACACTGGCCGTTGGGGCTGCCCTGATCTTCAATCCGCTGGCCGCGTATGCCCTCAGCCGCTTCAAGCCGCCTTTGACCTACAAGCTCCTCTTGTTCTTGATGCTTACAATGGCTTTTCCCCCCATGGTCACACAAATCCCGGTGTTTCTGATGTTGCGACAATTTGATCTGCTCAACACCTTCGCGGCGCTCATTCTTCCCGGTTTGGCCAACGGCTATTCGATTTTTCTTCTCAAAGGCTTCTTCGACTCCCTGCCCCGTGAACTCTATGAAAGTTCGGAAATTGACGGGGCCAGCGAGTGGGTGATTTTTTCCCAAATCACTATGTCCCTCAGCAAGCCCATCCTGGCCGTCATTGCCCTTGGAGCCTTCACCGGGGCCTACTCCGCGTTCATGTTTGCCCTGCTGCTTTGTCAGGATCAAAAAATGTGGACCATCATGGTCTGGCTATATCAACTCCAACAACGAAGTGGTGAGGGAATTGTGTTTGCGTCCCTGCTGATTGCCGCCGTTCCCACGTTGCTGGTGTTCCTCTTCGCTCAAAAAATCATCATGCGCGGGATCGCTGTTCCTGTGGAAAAGTAACATCCGATTTTCCATCGGGCAAAGCCTCTTCGGCAATCACCCGTATCTTCCCGGCGTTTCACCGCCGGGATTTCTGTGAGGCTGACATTTGTAGGTATCGGAAGCTGCGGTAGGAAAAACATCCTCGGGTGACCTGCTTGAAGACCCTGCACGGAATTTTGCATGGTCGGAAAAGTGTCCTCACCCCCCTTGAGTCAGTTGGCACCGACCTTTCACTCGGTCGGGTCTTGACCCTCGATGGGCGGTTCTTCCTTGGAGACTGCCCTGGCTTGGGCAACAGCTTGGATGCGTCGTCCTTTTTCAATCAGCCGGGCACAGAATTCCTCTTCCCCCGCGAGGGGATACTTTTCCAAGATTTCCGCGAATCTTTCCGGGAATTCGCGGTCATAGAGGTTCATCGCCAAAAACTCCCTGCTGAAAGCCTGGCTCTGTGCGGCGACTTCTTCCCGATGCTTGGCAGCCACCCGTTCCTGCTCAATCGCAGCACGAGCATGTTCATACTCTCGCTGTTCTTTGGTTGTTTGACGTTCAGATTCGGACAAATCAAAGGCATTCCGGTTGGCGGATGGTGTGTTTTCAAACGAGGACGCCGTCAGGCCGAGATCCGTGCGGTCCGGTAAAAAGTTCTTGGAGGCTGCGGCAGGATCCAAGCCGAAGCTGACGGTTTTTTCGGTCTCCTCCGAGAGGAGGTTCTCGGGGAGCACCAAAACAAGGGCAAGCAGGGATAAAACAAATTTGTTCATGGGTTGATCTTACGGTTGAAGTCTTTCGAGGCCCCACTGATTTGAGGCCTTCTTTGTGTATAAAAAGCGGTCGTGGAGGCGGTTGGCACCCCCTTGCCAGAACTCGATCGAATCAGGCTCGACGCGAATGCCACCCCAGAATTCCGGCAGGGGCACCTGACCATCCCGAAACTTTTCCATCATTTCATGAAACTTTGCCTCCAGCAGTTTTCTGGAGGAGATCACCCGACTCTGGTCGGAAACCCAGGCCCCGATTCGGCTGCCCATGGGACGGCTCATGAAGTAGGCCAGGGATTCGGCATGGGAAATTTTGATGGCCTGTCCCTGGATCGAGACCTGACGCTCCAAAGGAAGCCACGCAAAAAGAAGGGCAGCCGACGCGTTTTCTGCAATCTCCCGGGATTTGCGGCTGCCGTAGTTGGTAAAAAACACGAAGCCTTTTTCATCGTAGGCTTTGAGCAAGACAGTCCTCGCACTCACACGACCTGCCGCCGTGGCCGTGGCCAGGGTCATGGCATTGGGTTCCAACAAACCCGCCTCCCTTGCCTGATTGAACCAGCTCCGGAACTGGTCCACGGGATTTTCAGGCAACTCCTCACGATGCATACCACGGGACGTGTATTCCCGTCGCAAGGCATCAATGGAGTCGCTCATGCCGACAGATTCACCGAACCGTGCCACGTATGCAATTCTTTTGGATTCCGTGAGATGAATCCGGGTGTGATTAAAATCTTTTGAAAATCCCGATGTCCCTCATCCTAAACGAAGACGTCTTTTGAAATCCCAAACTGCCAACTATTTTTGTCCCATGTGCCCCGGGGTTGCTTCCGACAACCCCGGAGACTGTCCCATGTGCGGCATGACATTGGAGCGCGGTCCCATGGGGGGCACCGAAGCAGGGCATGCGATCTACACGTGTCCGATGCATCCCGAGGTGCAACAAGAACACCCGGGCGAATGCCCGAAGTGCGGCATGGACCTTGAACTGGTGTCCGGCAGCAACCACGGGCGGAGCGAGGACCACACGGAACTTGATGACATGCAACTCCGCTTTCGAATCGGGGCGGCACTGGCCTTGCCGGTTTTTATCCTGGCGATGGCACATGTGTTGCCGTTTCCTGAAATCCGAAGCTGGGCGGATGGTTCGATTTCCCGGTGGATTCAGTTTTTGCTGACAATTCCCGTTATTGGCTGGGCGGGGTGGCCATTTTTTCAGCGGGGCTGGCGCTCGGTGCTGACCGGCCACCTGAACATGTTCACCTTGATCGCGGTGGGTGTCGGCGCTGCTTTTGGCTACAGTGCGGTCGCCATGTTGGCCCCGGGTTTGTTCCCTGCGTCGATGACGCATCATGGCAACGTGGGCGTGTATTTTGAAGCTGCGGCGGTGATTGTGGTTTTGGTGCTGCTCGGGCAGGTGCTCGAGTTGAGGGCACGTCATCAGACGGGCTCTGCCATCAAGGCCTTGTTGAATCTTGCACCCCCCACGGCCCGGCTTGTCTCAGACAGCGGCGACAAGGAAATCCCCTTGGATCAGGTCAGCGTCGGAGACCTGGTTCGTGTGGTTCCGGGTGATAAGATCCCGGTGGATGGGGTTGTTGTCGAGGGGCACTCCCGCGTGGAGGAGTCGATGATCACGGGGGAACCTCTGCCCGTTGAGAAGGCTGTGGATGACCGTGTCACGGGAGGGACCGTGAATGGCACGGGGAGTTTTGTGATGCGGGCCGAGCGGATTGGCAACGAGTCCCTCCTCGGGCAAATCGTTTCCATGGTCGCCGAGGCCCAACGAAGCCGGGCTCCCATCCAAGGCCTGGCCGATCGCGTGGCAGCCTATTTTGTTCCCGTGGTTTTGCTCGTTTCTGTGATCACCTTCGTCTGCTGGATGTGGCTTGGACCCGAACCCCGCTTGGCTCATGCCGTGGTGAATGCCGTGGCTGTGTTGATTATTGCGTGCCCATGCGCCCTTGGCCTGGCCACGCCGATGTCCATTATGGTGGGCATCGGGCGCGGGGCTCAGGAAGGGGTGCTCATCAAAAATGCCGAAGCGCTGGAGCGTTTGGAAAGGGTGGATACCCTCGTGGTTGACAAAACGGGAACCCTCACCGAAGGCAACCCCCGGTTGTTGGAGGTCATTTCGTCAGGCCCTTTTGAACCCCAAGAATTATTGCGATTGGCGGCCTCCGTGGAACAGTCCAGCGAACACCCCCTTGCTGCTTCCGTCGTGCGGGGTGCCAGGGACCGGGGTCTTTCTTTGGAAAACGCCTCGAATTTCCGATCGGTCACCTCGGGAGGCGTCGCCGGTGACGTCGCGGGTCATGGGGTGCTGATTGGAAAGCCGGCGTTTTTGAAGGATGAAAAAATCTCCGGCTTGGAATCTCTAATTGAAGCTGGCGAATCGCTGGAGACCATGGGTCAAACGGTGCTTTTTGTGGCGATTGATGGCAAACCGGCCGGCCTCCTTTCGGTCGCGGATCCCATCAAATCCACTTCCATGGAGGCCATCAAGGATCTCCATGCCATGGGCGTCAAGGTCGTGATGCTCACCGGTGACAATCTCCGCACAGCTTCCGCCGTGGCCACACAGCTTGGCATTGATGAGGTGGAGGCGGGTGTTGAGCCCTCAGGCAAAGTGGCCAAAATCAAAAGCCTGCGGGAGGGGGGGCGTCATGTTGTCATGGCCGGGGATGGCATCAATGATTCTCCCGCGCTCAGCGAAGCCGAAGTGGGCATCGCCATGGGCACCGGCACGGATGTTGCCATTCAGAGTGCCGGAATCACGCTTGTGAAGGGAGATCTTCGGGGAATCACCAAGGCCATCCACCTCAGTCGGGCGACCATGACCAATATCCGCCAAAATCTGATTTTTGCCTTTGGCTACAACGCTCTGGGCATTCCCATCGCCGCCGGGGTGTTGTATCCGTTCTTCGGGCTCTTGCTCAGTCCCATGCTGGCCGGTGCTGCCATGAGCCTCAGTTCGGTCTCCGTGATCACCAACGCCCTGCGCCTTCGCAAGACCGACACGGGGAAAAGGGGGTGAGGTTGTTATTCTGAACGGGGGGCATGGACATCATGACCGTCCGGTTGTTGGCCGGGTGCGGGGAATCAAACTTGAAACGAGCGAGACGCGCCGATCCCCCTGACTCACCCACATTGAACCACGCGCATGGCACATGACACCCCAAAGATCGCTCTTGACATCATCCGGCCCTTGGCAGAATCTCCCCTCCCGCGCTTCCAAAAAACCGCGTCGTAGGTCCTGTGGTATCCGTCTTCGACAGATGCCGTCGCGCACAGGGAAACCCGGCGCAGAAAAAACTAAAACATCATGCCAGTTCGTCTCGGGCGCTTTGAAATGCCCAAAACCCTCACCAAAGAGGAATCCACAGATACATTTGCACGCTTTGTTGCCGAGCCTTTTGAGGCGGGTTACGGGCACACGGTCGGAAATTCCCTTCGCAGGACGCTGCTTTCGTCATTGGAAGGCGCTGCAATCACCACCGTCAAAATTGAAGGAGCACCCCATGAGTTCACCAGCCTGCCCGGTGTCGTCGAAGACGTGGTGGACATCGTCCTCAATCTCAAA
>JBBECL010000016.1:0-8421 GCA_040881805.1 Terrimicrobiaceae bacterium
CGAGGTTCAATCTCCTAACGGGCGAGACGCCCGTTCCCCCTGTGGTTTGCACTTTCAGAGATGCGCCCCTCAAAATGCAAGTGTCGCATCCTTGGTTGGCAAGAGGCTACTTCTGTGCGATTCTCAGCTCATGAATCTTCCACTTACTGCAGAAATCAATCGCGAAGGCGAATGGTTTGTCGCCTTCTGCCCGGAAATTCCGGAAGCCAACGGACAGGGACGCACGCAGGAGGAGTGCGTTGAGAGCCTGCGTCAGGCCATTTTGATGCTCGTGGAAGACCGTCAGGAAGATGCCCGGAAGCGACTCAAAGACGAAAGTGCCCTGCTGCAACTCGCGTGAAAAGGCGCGAACTGGTCCGTCATCTTGAGGCCAACGGCTGTCCGCTGAAGCGAGAGGGTGGCTCCCACTCCATCTACTGGAACCCGAAGACCGGACGCCGCGAGCCGGTGCCTCGCCACAGCGAAATTCCCGACATGCTTGTTCGGAAAATCTGCCGCTCACTTGAAATCCCGCAACCGTAGGTTTCACTTCCCGCCAAAAGCGCGAATTACGAATACTACTGTTCATCGCCACAGGCGGGTGAACGAATAGCGGAACCTGATGGGGCCATTGGAACATAGCTGGTTGTGAAGCGGGAGCGGAGCCGCTGGTCTTACAAACCAAACACATCCCGGCAGGGGCGTCGGAAGAAATCCATTCCTCCCACAACCCTCGGTTTTCGATTGAACCCGCCTCACTAAAACCGCTCCAACACCCCACGCACCACCCAGATGCCGCCGCTCAGGACGAGAATCCACTCGCCATTGCCGATCAACCAGCTCCCGAGGAAAAATCTCCCAGTCGCGCCGGGTCATCGCAGTGAAAGCCCCGCGCCGCATGTAGGCGGTGGTGATGAACGGGTCGGTGTAAATCGAAAGCGCGAGGAAGGCGGGGATATTGCCCGCCTTGAGCGCACGAGCGAATAGCTTGCGCAGACCTTTGGCCTCTCCCGGCTCTTGCAATTCCTTAATCGCCTCGATCCCGAGCCAGTCGCGCTTGCTCCAGTCGTAAAACCAAAGGGTGAGAAGGCAGATGACCAGCGACGCAAGCGCCATGATCCCGCCGCCGAGCAGGGGGCCGAGTTTCCAGATCACAAACGGATAGAGGATGTAGTCGAATCCCTGCACGGTCAGCCAGTTCACCGTGTGGCCGAGCGCCAGTTCGCCGAGTCGTCGATGGGAATGCCTGCTAATTAAGTGAATGCTATCGCCGACCGGATGATCCATAAACAGAACGCTACTCACGTATCCGTCACTGCATTGCAGCCGACACCGCAGACCGTAGACATGGAGCGAGTCTTCCAGCGATGACAAAATCGTTTTGGAAGGATGATTGTCGAAAAATCTGCACGTCTTGAAAATGATTTTTCTCCCTGCGGTTTCGACCCAACAGTAAGTTCCAGGGTCCCAATGTGGATAGTAATTGATCTTGTTGAACACGTCCTTCGCACGCTCCTGCGCTGGCGATATCAGTCGGTAGTCTTCGTATTTTCCAGTCCAAGAAACCGCCGCATCGTCTTGCTGAACCTCATTTGTCTTGCCGGAAAGAAAGTCGTCGATTGTGACTGTCAGTGTTTGGGAAACAACGGCCTGAATTTTTTCTTCAAGTGACAGCCATGTTTCCCGCTGCGATATTTTGACCAAATGCTGTCCGAGTATTCTACCTGCATCGACTGAACTGCCTGCCGAGAAATATGTAACAGATGTTTCAGCGTCATTGTTTTTGAGCGTCCATAGCGTGGGTAACGAGCCCCTGTATTGCGGGAGTTTGGATGGATGCACATTAATGGTTCCGAAGTTGGCGGCCTCGATGATCTCAGTTGGCAAAACATCCCACACGCTGAGAACAAGCAAATCAACGGCAGTTGATTTCAGAATCTGCGCCGTTTGTGTCCTTTCGGAAAAATCCAAAAGTGCGATCCGTTGTTCTGTTAGCAATCGCAGGCAACTGCGATGCCTCTTCCAATGGCCTGTGGCACAAAAAGCCAGCGACTTAAACAGACTCGCGACAAGCGTTTCCAGCCAGCGGTGCGAATCCTTTTCGCGAAGGTGGTATGCAATCTGGAACAACCAGTTAACGGGGTTGGGCGTCGCACGAAATACCGCAACCCAGCGAGCTGTCGCCACCAGTTGGAACTGCGGCTGCGAGCAGAGAAGAGCGAAGGTTTCCGAGTCAATACCAGCATAGGCAAGACGATATTGTTTCTTCATGTGCGACTTATAATAGCCTGCTTCCCATGTCAGTTTAGAATTTCCTCCGGCGTGCGGGGACAGATCGAAAACGACTCAGAAATCTCAATCGGCATGTCAGATCATTCGGGCGGAAGATTATCCTCGTCCTCAAGCGTGAGAATCGGTCCGCCGCACACGAAGATCGTTGTCTTTTCGGGAATCGTCTCCGTGGCAAAGACTCCAATTCCGTAGCGTCGGGTGTCACGCACCTCCAGAGCTGGGTGCGTCCAGGAATAGGCGGAGGCTGTCATGGGAGGTGTTCCAAGGGGTTGCTATTTTCCATTTTGATGGCACTCTTTGATTGTGATCGTTGAGATTCCAGAAGCTGATATTCAAGGGACCGGTATGACGAGTGATCTCGCAAAACTGGAGCTTGCCGTGGCCTTGTATCGTGATCGCAAAGTGTCTCTTGGGCGCGGTGCAAAACTCGCGGGCCTGCCATCTCCGGAGTTTCTCCGCCAAGTCGGACGCCGGGGAGTAACCGTGAATTACGACATCGCGGATCTCGAAAAAGACGTCGTGGCACTGTCCGCTCTGCCATAGCCGTGCTGGTCGTCTGCGACACCTCGCCGATTTCGGCAATGATCACAGTCGGCCGCGCCGGGTTGCTGGCGGAACTCTTCGGTGATGTGGTTATTCCGCCAGCCGTATTCGACGAGTTGGCGGCTTTCCATCCCTCGATTCCTCCGTGGGCAAGAGTTGTGGCTGTGCGAGATATCATTTGATTGCTCCTTGCAGCCGTGCGGTCACCACGCTCTTCAACTCGCTTGGATACCAGAACCAGTGCGGGGCGGATTGTTCCTCTGGCTCGCTGAGGCGGACGATGAGCGGTCTCAGGCCGAACTCGGCTTTCACATCCTCGAAGGCAGGCAGCACGATGTCGCGGGTGAAGGTGAGTTCGTTGGGGTCGAGGAGAAAATCTTCGAACAGGATGCCATCGGCCACGCACACCCGGAAGAAAGCGCGGTAATACGCCGAGGGTGAGCTGCCTGCACGGGCATATTGCGGCGCACACTCGTAGAGAAAGGCACTCGCCGCGCCATTTATTGCGATGGCAAACAGTTCACGGTGAAAATCGAGCAGCGACTGGCCCCAGCGTGTGACGACATCACACATGGGCCGTCCTTGTTGGCTCCAATCGAGGATGCTTGCAAACTCGACCAGACGGCGACTGTGGCGGTCGTGTCCTGTGTGGAACCCGAGCCGCGCAAGGGCGCGTTTGATGGGATTGTGTGCGACGAATTTGTCGGCGTGATATTCCTCAATGACCGGCAGCAATCCGCACTCACTGGCCAGATTCAGGAAGTGGCGCGTCTCGTAGTTTGGCGTGGCAAAAAAACGGGAGAGGAAAGCGCAACCCCTGGGGTGGGGGGGCAAATCACCTGGCAGCCAGTCGCACCCCGGTGTGCGGCCCGCAAAGCGCTGGCGGCGACCAGAATTTTAAGTATCATTCGTGGTCGCCAACCAGAAGAATTGCAAATCCGCAGCAAGGGTCCGTGTTAACCGCAGAGGTGCAGAGGGTGGATGGGGATGGTGTTTGTTTTCATATTTTTGAATTTTCTTTTTTCTCTGCGTCTCTCCGATTATTCCTCATCTTTCCTTCGCACACCGGGCAGGATGAAGATCATCCACACCAGGACGCCTGAAGCCCATGCCACGGCCGCGTAGGCATAGTGGGTCAACCGGATCGTCGGCAGCCAATCCGCAGAAACCCGCGTCAGCATGGCCAGCGTCACCAGGGCACTCATCACAAGAACAGACCACAGGGTCGCACGGAATTTTTCCGACTGACCGCTGTGCCCCAACACCACGCGGCTCGCAACAATGAGGGTCAGCAAACTGAAGCCACTGATAAACAGCAGGTGAAGCAGCGAAAACGATCGTTCCGGCCAGATCGCCATGAGGACATACGCGGACGGTATGGAAAGCAGGGCAAGTCTCAGACCGATCGCGAGGGACCCACCACCAAACCCCGCACGATGAACCGGCACCTCGCGCAAAAAATACGCAAAGATGCCCGCCGCCCGCAGGGCATTTCCAAGTTGGGCATGACCGATCGCTTCAGTGATGAAGCCTGCGAGCACGCATCCGCCACACAATCCCGCAAAGGCCGCACTGCTCAACCATTCGGGTGAAAGGCTGAGCGACTCCGGGAAGCTCTGACGATTCGGCAGCCCGAAAAACCGTGGCATCAAAAATGCGCCGATCCCCATGATCGGGAACACCAGGTAGCCCTGATACAGCAGCAAGCGACCAAGCGTAATCGACCAAGCCGGAGAAATCGAGGGAGCCACGTCGGCCACAATGAGCGCCCCCGATCCAAACAAGGCCGAAAACAATCCCATAATCACAAGTACAAACCCAGGAGGCGGGATATCCCGGCGGAACAAAAATCCACGTATAGCGAGGACTCCGATCAGCGTTGCAATGGTCAAGAAAAACAGTTGGTCTCCCCGCGAGGTGTGCCCGTTCCCATGCAGCCACGCAATCCCTGTCACCGCTCCCGCAAACCCCAACGTCTCGTAAATGGTCATGCGAGGAACCTCCAGCAACCGCGGCAGCGCTGTTCCCAAAAACCCGATCACAAATGCCGTCACAAATCCCTCAATCATCACCCGCGCATGCCACTGCCCGGGATACGAAGCCGTTACATGCCAGATATACAACGGCCACATCATCACCCCGGCCACCCCGATCACAGCACCCACTGGGAACATCAGGCGGAACGGTTCCCCCGCCGCCACCAAGGACCAGTATCCGGGTGCCGCGCACCGCGCTTCTTCGTTGGATTTGAAGCACCTCATCACCGCCGCCACAAGGCCCCAGCCCGGGTTTTCCTTTCGTCAGGCGGACGCTTTTCCCTGGTTGGCGACCGCCTTCTGGGCGGCTTCGATGGCACTTTGATCTCCGAGGTAATAGTTCTTGATGGGCTTCAGCGAAGCGTCCAGCTCGTAAACGAGCGGAACGCCTGTGGGGATGTTGAGGGAGATGATGTCCTCATCGGAAATGCCATCGAGGTATTTGACCAGGGCGCGAAGGCTGTTTCCATGGGCTGCGATGATGACTTTTTTTCCGGCGGAGACTTGGGGGGCAATCGTTTCATGCCAATAAGGGAGGAACCGGGCGACCGTGTCTTTGAGGCATTCGGTGACGGGGAGGTCGGCTTCCGCAACATTGGCGTAGCGGGGGTCATGCCCGGGCCAGCGCTCGTCGGATTTTTCCAAAGCGGGTGGGGGCATATCGTAGCTGCGGCGCCAGACCAGCACTTGGTCATCTCCGAATTTTGCGGCGGTTTCGGCTTTGTTGAGGCCTTGGAGTGCGCCGTAGTGGCGTTCGTTGAGGCGCCAGGATTTTTCGACCGGCACCCAGAGCAGGTCCATTTCATCCATGGCGAGCCAGAGGGTGGAGAGTGCCCGGCGAAGCACCGAGCAGTAGGCGATGTCGAACGTGAATCCCTCGGCTTTGAGGAGGCGGCCGGCCTCGGCGGCTTCCACGCGGCCTTTGTCGCTCAACGCGACATCATACCACCCCGTGAACCGATTTTCTTTATTCCAAAGGCTTTCGCCGTGACGAAGGAGAACGAGCTTGTGCATATTCGTAAAAAGTTGTTTCGCTATTCGTTATACAAACCTGCCCCCATGGATGGCAAGGCAGGGTCTCGAAATGTTTACTGCCCTCACTCTTAATATTCAGAATGGCGAGCCTTGGACCGGGGATGAAGCCAGCACGCCCCCGGTGGACATCGCAGGGACCTGTCGGTTTTTGGCCTCCCATCCGGTGGATTTTCTTTTTTTGCAGGAGGTGGAGCAGGGATACGATGGGGGGCATCAGGTCCACCCGGCCCCCAATTACCAGCGCCTCAAGGCTGCGCTGCCGGATTACGAGTCGGTGTTTTCGTATCCTTTGCCGAACCGGGATGAAATTCCGTTTGGCTTGGGGTTGGCGATTTTTTCGAGGTGGCCTTTGCGGGGATTTTGGAAAGAAGACCTCCCCGTGCCGGACATCACCTTTGAATTCGGTTCCAGGAAGCGGAAACCTTCGTCACGGCTCTTGATGGGGGTGGAGGCCAGTCTGCCGGAGGGAAAGATCGCGCTTCTCAACACGCATCTGCAGGCCTTTTTTATGGTGGATTCCAGAAGTGATTCCCACCCCGCGCCAAGGAACCAAGTCGAGCAGGCCCTGCGGAGGATGACCTTGCCATCCCTGCTGGCCGGCGATTTTAATTGTGCGCCGGGCGAGACGCTTATCGAGCAGTTTGCAGGGGCCGGGTTTTTGCCGGCCCAAACCACGGAGATCACATGGCGCCGCCGCCCCTACACGCTGGACCATATTTTTTTCAACAGCCCGATCGAGCTTCTCTCAAGCGAGGTGATCCCCACCCTCGTTTCGGATCACCATGCCGTGAAAGCGGCCTTCCGGATTGCCTCATGAAAATTGTGTCATGGAACGTGAACGGGTTCCGTTCGATTTTGTCCAAGGGCTTTCCGGAAGTGCTGGCAAACTCCGGGGCGGATGTCTTTTGCCTCCAGGAAATCAAAGCCCGCCAAGAGCAGGTCGCCTGTGATTTTGGTCCGTATATGTGTCATTGGAATTCCGCCCTGCGTCCAGGGTATTCCGGCACGGCGACCTTGTCACGTCATGCGCCTGTTTCGGTCACCACGGGGATCGGTGAGGTGGCCCATGACTCCGAGGGACGGGTTCTCACCACCGAGTTTGCCGATTTTTTTGTCGTGAATGTCTATGTCCCCAACGTAGGCCGCGAGTTGGCCCGCCTAAACTACCGGGTCAATGAATGGGGCCCCGCCTTCCGTAAATTTGTCAAACGCCTCGAAAAAAAGAAGCCGGTTGTGGTCTGCGGCGATCTGAATGTGGCTCATCAGGAAATTGACCTGGCCCGCCCCAAGGCGAATGTCGGCAATGCCGGATTCACGGACGAGGAGCGGGCGGATTTCTCCGAATTTCTGGATGAAGGGTTTGTGGATTCTTTCCGTCATTTCGAAAAAGGCCCCGGCCACTACACGTGGTGGAGTTATCAAAACAGCGCCCGTCCAAGGAACATCGGATGGCGCATCGATTACGCCTGTGTTTCGGAAAGCCTGACATCGTCCCTCCGCGAGGCGTTCATCTGGCCAACGGTGGCCGGGAGCGACCACTGCCCGGTGGGGGTCTCGCTGGGGTAAAAAGTATCGCGGGACAAGCGCCGCATGGGATCGGCCTGCGGCACCGGGCCGGGGGGGGTCACGTCTGGAATTCTGCGTCATTATCCTGCCAGGGGCATCTCTTCCCCGAGAGGGTGCGTTCCCTTTGGATGAATAAATTTATTTTTTCAGGCGAACAAGTTGACAACCTCTTGCATTGCCGAGTATGACTTGCGACTTTCTTTTCGTCATAAAAACTCTGCCATTTCTCACCATTCCAGCCTGCATCCGAAGGGAACGCGTTGTCACAGGGCATGTCCTGCGCTTGGCCGTTTCCCGTTCCGGGCTATTGGTCGCCTGATTTTTCCCTGACCATGGCCAATCTTTTTCCAAAATGGACGAATGACCTTCCGTGGAAGGTGGCCGTGATTGGCGGGACGGTTGTTGTCCTTCTTGCGGCCGGAATCACCTACTATTTCACGCCCAAATACACCCGCGTCGGGTATCAGCCCACGCAGCCCGTGCCCTTTTCGCATGTGATTCATGTGCAGGAACTGGGGATGGACTGCCGTTATTGTCACAGCTTTGTGGAAGTTGCCTCGCACTCGAATGTTCCGAGCACACAGACCTGCATGAGCTGCCACACACAGATCAAGGCCCAGAGCCCGAAACTTGAAGCTGTGCGCGCGGCCTGGAACGACGGGGCCGCTGATGGTCCGCCCGTGAACTGGGTCCGCATCCACCGGGTTCCCGACTACACCTATTTCAACCACGCGGCGCACGTGAACCGCGGGGTGAGTTGTTACTCGTGTCATGGAGCCGTCAACGAAATGCAGGTTGTCTATCAACACGAATCGCAGAGCATGTCGTGGTGCTTGGACTGTCACCGTGCCCCCGAAAATCACCTTCGTCCGCCTGAAGAAATCTACAACATGAATTGGAAGGCCGAATCGGTGGACGAGCAGAAAAAGATTGGTCAGCAATTCAAAAAGGAGTGGGATGTGAATCCTCC
>JBBECL010000017.1:0-1432 GCA_040881805.1 Terrimicrobiaceae bacterium
TCAACGGAGCCGCGCCCTTTCGGGCGCGGAGATTATCAGCGCAGTTTTTCATCCCCGCTAAAATCCGTCCCTTCAACGGAGCCGCGCCCTTTCGGGCGCGGAGATCGAATCATTGTAACTGGCTAACCCTGAGGAGGCCAGAATGGATTTGCGAGCGGTGGGGGTCGGATGGGGGGCCGAATTTGCCAGGATTGCCAGTCCTCGATGTAAATCGTTCATTTTCAGTCCGCGAGAGGTCCGGCGCATGGTCAACGCATCGAACCGCTCGCGATAAATTTTCAAAGATCAAGGACATACGGTGGTTACCGCTGTCATTTAAAGAACAAATCAGACGACGTAACAGGGAGCATCAAATTTGGAGTAGGTGATTCCAATAGAGATTATCGAACGATCCCCGCGGGTTTCTGTGGGACCAAGCGGAATAAAAAGCACCTGATCCTGGCCGTGGTGAATCAGGGATTTGAGTTCTGATTCCAATTTTATGCGTTCTGAAGGGGTCAGGTCACACTCAAAAACCGAAAACTGCAGGTGATTCCCAAAGTTTTTACATGCCTTAAAAACGCGGCGGAGACGTTTCCCGTCAGCGATATCATAAGAAACAATGTAGGTGTGCCGCATGTCGGTGGAGTGTCAGCGTGTGAGGAAAGGAATGTAGTGGGGAATTTCGGCATCGAGGACACGGGCCAGCAAGCGGGCTTGGAGTTCGATGGCCCGGCGATAGCTGACTTTGTAATCGAAGACGGGATGAATGATGAGGTGGTTCATGCGTTGTTCGTAGGCGTGGAGGAATTTTTTGCGTCCTTCGGCGGAGAGGTTCACTGCCTGACCAGCCCGGACAAAGTCCTGAGGTGCAACCATATGGTTATTGATAGCTGTGATGACGGCCGATTCTGCGATGAGGGGCCGAAATTCCTCCATCAGATCCAGGGCCAGGGCGGGGCGACCCGGTCGGGGTTGATGATAAAACCCCATCCATGGGTCAAACCCAACCGCCAGCAATGCCACCGTGCAATCCTTCACAAGCAGGCTGTAAGCAAAGGAGAGCATGGCATTGACGGGATCTGTGGGGGGGCGGCGGTTGCGTCCGGCGAAGTCAAAATGCAAAGGCGGTGCCTCGGGGGGAGGTGCTTCCAGGCCGGGTAAATCATCATCGTCATGTTTAAGCATCCCGGCAAACTCAGAGAAATAGGCAGCGGCGGCAGCGCCCTCGACACCTAGAAGTGATTCGATCGAGCTGGCTTGCAGGGCATCATGCGAGGCACACTTCAGGCGTTGGAGCACGGGCATCGGTTGGACGATGGCGTTTCGCATGAGCATCTTTCGGGCGTTGCGGATTTTTCCTGAGACAAAACGTGCGGCAAGTTCGAGGCAGAGGACTGGATTGTCTGCGGTGCGGAATTGTGCGCGGCGAAGGAGAATATTGGATAGAGAA
>JBBECL010000018.1:0-8389 GCA_040881805.1 Terrimicrobiaceae bacterium
TGACAAGTTCCAGAATGTTGACGGGGGTCAGCTCCAGCTTGGCGGCGATCCATTCCACGCCGGAATCGTCCACGTGACCAAACTGATTTTGCCAGAGGTGGAGGAGGGGGAGGGAGGCGCTGCGCTTGGAGACCGGGTAATGCGAAATCAATTCTTCAACCTCCGCAACAAAGTCGGGAGTCACGTGGTCGGCCTGCTTTTTTTGGGTCGCGGCGATTGGTTGGGTCACAGTGGCTGTCATCTCCTTGTTTGTCATGTTTTCTTACGAGTCCATCAAGCAAAACGATTCTCGAAATTGAATTGGAGTTAAGAAAAGCGGGCAAATCGGCAGGAACGGCCATGAGTAAAAGCGGGGTCAATCACCGACCCCGGGACCGCTGGCGTCCCGCCGGACTCCTCCAATGACACACCTCACTTTTCATCAGGCCTGCCAGGAACAATTCCCAAATTTTCTCGTTTACACGACGCCCGAATGCAGCGAAATTCGGGGTTCTCGCTCACGTGGCGGAACTGGCAGACGCGTGCGCCTCAGGAGCGCATGGGGTAACCCTTGGAGGTTCGAATCCTCTCGTGAGCAAATCCCTCAAGCCGCCACAGCGACCGGCGAGCCTGTGGTTTTGAGCGACCGCAGTTTTTTTATCACCCCGGGGATGATTTCGCAGGCGTCTTGGAGATCCTCTTCGGTGTTCAGGCGCCCGAACGAAAACCGCAGGCTGGCCCTGGCGCGGTCATTCGAAAAGCCCATGGCCCGGAGCACGTGGGACGGATGGACGGAGCCACTGGTGCACGCCGAGCCAGCCGAGCAGCAAACGCCTTTTTCTCCCAGAAGAATGAGAGCCCCCTCGCTCTCGAGGCCTTCGAAAGCCAGGTTGGAGGTGTTGGGGAGGCGGTTGTGACGGTCGCCATTCACTTCGACGCCGGGGATGTTTTGGAGCAGGTGTTCTTCGAATCTGTCCCGCAAGGATTGGATGCCGGTATGATCGGTCTGCTGCATGGCAATTTCGGCGGCTTGTCCAAAACCAACGATGCTGGCCACGTTTTGTGTGCCGCCCCGGCGATTTTCTTCCTGGCTGCCCCGAAGCTGCGGGGTGAATCGCAAGCGGTGGCTCACAGCCAGCGCGCCCACGCCCTTGGCCGCATGAATTTTGTGACCCGAAAATGACACAAATTGAGCACCCAGATTTTTCAGGTTCATAGGAACCTTGCCAGCGGCTTGCACAGCGTCCACGTGCAGAGGGACTTTTTTTGAAGCGGTGATGGTGGCAATTTCTTCCACAGGAAAAAGAACCCCCGTCTCATTGTTGGCCCAGAGGAGGGAAACCACGGCGGTCTCATCCGTGATGGCGGCTGCCACCGACTGGGGGTCGAGCTGACCCC
The DNA here is from genome assembly GCA_040881805.1 of Terrimicrobiaceae bacterium. Lineage (GTDB taxonomy): Bacteria > Verrucomicrobiota > Verrucomicrobiia > Chthoniobacterales > Terrimicrobiaceae > JAJTZA01. The sequence continues at coordinate 1,378 of JBBECL010000018.1, forward strand.
GGGAATCCACGGGGAGCCACGTGATTTCATATCCCCGTTTGTCCAAGTGCTCGCAGAGTTTGACGGTGGCACTGTGTTCGACAGCGGAGGTGATGATATGTTTTTTATCAGGGTCCAGGGCGATGCAGGATAGAATAGCGGTGTTGATTGATTCCGTGCCGCAGCTTGTGAACAGGATTTCCTCCGGCGCACTGCCCACCAAGGCCGCAACTTGCCGCCGCGCCACCTCAATGGCGTCCGCGGCCCGCCGACCCAAGGCATAGGCGCTGGAAGGATTGCCATATTCGTCTTTCAGCCACGGAAGCATGGCCTCAAAGGCAGCAGGGTCCACTTGGGTGGTGGCATTGTTATCCAAATAAATTGTTCGCGACATGACGGTTTTTAATAGGAACTCCTTCCCAAGGATCAATCAACTGTTATTTGCTCGCCGCCTGAAACACGCCACCCCAGTCAGCAGGCGGGGGATCAGCCTCGAAGTTTTTGCAGCGCTCGACGTAAATGGCGGCCAGCGAATCTTCAGGGTGGCCATCAACAAGTTTTTCAAAAGCCGCCCTCGCATTGCAAAAGTTCCCCGCACGAAACTGGCGGATCCCGTTCTCGTGGATCTCGCGTTCTTCCGCTGTCGCCTGCCCCGACCAGATGGTGAAAACCTCCACAGGCGCATCGCGGCCCACGACCCGGACGAGATCCGCTCGGCGATACCGTCCGTCCGGATCGACCAGTTGCTTCGTGGCGCCTGTCACAAGAATCTCGCACTTGAGGGCCTTGGTGAGGCCCTCGACCCGTGAGGCCAGATTGACAGCATCGCCGATGACCGTGGGCTCCATCCGGGCTTGGCTGCCCACATTTCCAAAAAGCACGCTGCCGCTGTGGATGCCAATGCCGACCTTCCATGGCAACAGCCCCCGCTCGTGGCGCAAGGCGTTGAGCTGATTGAGCGATTTCGTCATAGCGAGCGAGCACGTGACTGCTGCGACCGCCTCTTCCTCCGGAGTTCTTCGGCTGAGGGTGCCCCAAACCGCCAGAATCCCATCGCCCATGAATTTGTCAATGGCCCCCCCGGCCCCCAGAATTTCAGAAACCATATACCCGAAGTATTCATTCAACTGCTCGAAGAGTTGCGTGGGGTCTCCGGCTTCGGTTCGTGCTGTGAAGCCTCTCACATCGCAAAACAAAATGCTCACATCCCGGCGCGCTCCCCCTAGGGACTGGAGGAACTCGGCCTTGTTATCCAGGATTTCTGTGGCCAAGGCTGGCGAGACGTAGCGTTCCAGCGCGCTTCGCGTGCGCTGTCTCTCCCGGATTTCAACAATCAGGTCCACCGAGAGATTCGAGATGCTCGAGATCAGGGTGGCCAAAAAGAAGGCCGAGAGGGGAGGCATTTGGCCGGTGTGTTCCAACAAAAGCAGTCCCACCGGCACGGCAAGGGCCAAGCCGGTCAGCAGGAGAGCAATCCGCGTGGCCATGAGTTTTGGCAGGGTCCACACCAGGGCCGTCAGTGCCACCCCAAGGAAAAGCCCGGCCATGGTCAGCCCCGCGGACGGCATGGAATAAAAGGCTCCGGTCCATGCCGCTGCCAAGGCGGCAAGGTGCAGCCCGGCCCCGATAAACGTGCCAAAGGGCGTGACAAATTCATCATGGAACTGCGGGGCGGAGGCCCCGATGGCCACCACGCGATCCCGGAAAATCCCGCCATTTTTGAGATTCGCCTTCCACTCCCTCTCGCTAAAAAGCTGCCAGAGCGGAACCCTCACATCGGATGCCAGCCCGTTCAGCGAGGGAATAAAAAGTGCGGTGTCCGGCAGTTGCTCCATCGCTTCTTTGCCTTTCAGTAAACCCAGGGCCATGGCCGGCGAGGAATAGACGGACTCCCCGGCAGGGGCTCTCATGCGAAAAGGGGCCGCGCGCACCACCCCGTCATCACTCCGCCAAAAGTTGGCAAACCCAACCGCCGTGCCCGGAGGCAGCGAGGATTCGTTGGGGGTCTGGAACCTAATGATCGCCGCCCCGTCGGCTCCCTGATCCTGAACAAAGTTCGACATGATCACCACTTTGCCCGGGTGTCTTTCAAGGGCATCATAGAGTTCCTGATCCCCCTCACGCTCACCAAAAAGCAAAACGTCCAAAATAATCAGTTTCACGCCGGCGCCGAGAAGCCGGTCAATCGCTCCGGCATAAACCTGACGCGACCAGGGAAACCCCTGCGCCATGGCCCGCAATTCCGGCGAGCTTTGGAGTTCCTCCTCGGGAAGTTGGTCCATTGACAGCGAAGAAGAATCAATAAGCACTTGCGCGAATTGAAACGGGGGATCTGGTTGCTTTGCCAATCGGACCATCTCATCCGAGACCACGAGTTTCAGCTTTTCCATCGGCGACCACCCGCTGAAAACCACGGCGGCACAAAACACCAGGGAGAGCCCGCAGCAGACAAGCGTCCGACGGGTGGAGTGTGAAAAAAGTCCCCCGGCGTCCAATCCAAGGCTTGACGGAGGGAAACGAGTCATCTTCTCTGGCTTAGCACAATTTTTTTGATGAAACACTCATTTTGGTTTATCCTCTTGTTTTCCTTGGTAATGTCTCACTTGCATGCGCAAGGAAATGCCGAGGCGGCCAGAAACACGAGGGACACGCTCTCGGCGCTGAACCGCTTGGAATCGTTCACGCCGAATGATCAATTTGCTGTTGCCAGTCCCGCCGACCCCGACCTCGGCGAGCAACTTCTCCTCACGCGCGCCGACCGCTACAAGCCGTTCAGCGTGGGGGCCGGCTATGCCACGACGTGGACAAGCAATGCGTTTTACACTCCGGATTCCCCCTCCAGCGATGTCTTTATGAGCGCCTTCGCCAATGCGATTGCTTTGCCGCACCTGGGGAACAACTTCTTCTTTGAAGGAGCGGCCAGCTTCACCGGTTATCGTTATTTCAGAAATCCCGTGCTCGATTTCAATTCCTTGGAGACCTCGGCGGGCATCCTCAAAGTGTTTCGCGAATTTGCAGATTTGGGCCTTTATGCCCGTTACGAATACACGCTGCTCTTTGGAAGAAACGGTGGGGAGTTGCTACAAGAACACTCGCTGGTCACCGGGCTGAGAAAAACATTCCAGTTCAGCCGCGCCAATGCCCTGTTCCTTTCCGCCGAGGCGGATTTTGTGGTTGGGGGGGAGCCGGGGTTTGCCCTTGCCCATGATTTCACCCTGTTTGCCGCCCACCAGATCGATTGGACACGATACATCCAAACATCGCTTTTCTATCAAATGAATGTGCTCGCTTTCACAGAAGGTGATCGCGCCGACGTTCGCAATTCCTTCGGGTTGTCGGTGGGATTCAAGCCGCTCGAATGGGTCAATATCTCGGCCTCCAGCTGGCTGGGGTGGAATGGTTCCAATCAAGGCGAATTTGATTATTTTGTTGGCAATATCGGAGGCGGTATCACGGCCTCCATCAACTTCTAGCCCCTCACCATGAAAAAAATTCTCATCCTCGCAGCTCTTGCCCTCACCGGTCCCGCCCAGGCGGCGGTGTTGGAATCCGCCAAAGTCACAGCCGCGATCAACAAGGTCGTTCTCGCGGATGCGGGCTCCTCGCGCCCGGCATCCGTGGGTGACACCCTCCGTGGAAGATCCACCTTGGAGACTGGGGCCAAATCCCGGGCGGAGTTGATCTTCAATGACCAAAGCATCGCGCGCCTTGGGGCCAATTCCCAATTTTCCTTCGCCCGGGGCACCCGGGATCTGGAGTTGAGTCAGGGGGTGATTTTGATGCAAGTCCCTCAGGGAGCCGGCGGAGCCACCATCAAAACAGCGGCCGTGACCGCGGCCATCACCGGAACCACCATCGCCATCGAATACACGCCCGGCCGGGATAATGGCCCGGGAACCATCAAAATCCTTGTGTTGGAAGGCATCCTGCGGGCCTACATGAAGTCCGTTCCCGGGGAATCTCTTCTGCTCGAGGCAGGACAAATGATCGCCTTCCAAACAGATGATGCCCGCCTCCCCGATGTGGACACTTTCGACATCGGGCGGTTTGTGGAAACCTCCGGCCTGCTCTCCGATCAATTTGATCCCTTGCCAAGCTTGAACATTATTTTGGAAATGATTGCCCTGCAAAATGCCGACAAAATTGATGGCAAGTTGCTTATCAGCAATTACACCCTTCATGACCAAACACCAGGTGGTGTCGCCGATTTCCGATCCACCGTTCAAAATATCTCTCTCCGCAACCTGGCCAACCCTCCATCCAAGCCGCCCGTCGTGCGAGCCGCCGCGCCACCACCCCCCCCCCCCCCACCGCCCCCTCCTCCTCCGCCACCCCCAAAAAAACCACCGTACGTCGAAGACGACTACTATCAGAACGGGGATTAGTGTCGTTCCTTTCGGTCTGGCCGGTCAGTCCCTTGACCGCCGACTTTTTCTCTTCAAGCGACGGACGGCGAGGGACCGCCATCCCTACCAACAAAGGGGTTCTCCGCGCCCGCGCCAGCGCCCAACCGGGTAGGGCCGGTCAGTCCCCTGACCGCCGACTTTTTCTCATCAAAAGAGATTCTTTCATCCCATGCTTGCCTTGCCCCGTAATCTTGGGTTACAAGCCAACTCTTCCACCACGGATCGATAACTAACGAATGAGCACCGCAGTCCTGACCCACGAGGAACCCCACGGCCACACAAAGGCCTCACCAGCTACCAGCAAGTTTGGCATGATCATGTTCCTCGCTTCGGAGGCCATGCTTTTTGCGGGTCTGCTTGGCGGGTATTTTATCCTTCGATGGTCGGAAAATGGATTTCCCTGGCAGCCTGATCACGCATGGCCCCCCAATCCCGAATATCCGGCACTTCCGGTGCTTCTCACCAGCATCAACACCATCTTTCTTGTGGCCAGCAGCTTCACCTACCACTGGGCTGAGGGAGCTGTCCAAAAAGGCAAATCCGGGTTGATGTGGCTTTTTGTCACCATCGTCTTGGGTTCGATTTTCGTCGGTGTGCAATGTTACGAGTGGTATCACCTCCATCACTTGGGCCTCTGGTTCGACTCAGGTGGGATTTACGGGTCCTCGTTTTTCCTGATCACCGGCTTTCACGGAGCCCACGTGGTCATAGGTGTTCTTCTCATCCTTTGGGTTTTCCTGAGGCAACTTTTCACCCGGTGTTACACCCCGGCCCGTCATGTCTCACTCAACAACGTGGGGCTTTACTGGCATTTTGTGGATGGGGTCTGGCTCGTCGTTCTCACCCTCCTTTACTTTGTCTGAGGAACTTCCTCCCCGCATTCCGCGCCTCGGCTGGGCGATTGCCTTTGTGGTCGCCACCGCAGCCATGGCCTTCGCGTTTGTCACTTTCAAGCAGTCGTCCGATACCCAAGGGCGGCCATCCCGGCTGGAACGCTACGCCAAAGCCCCAACCTTTGAATTTCTTGCCCACGATGGGTCCAAGGTTTCCAACTCGGACCTCGAGGGCAAGATCTGGGTCGCCAACTTTATTTTCACGCGCTGCAAAGGCCCCTGCCCGATGATCACGAGTCGTATGGCCGAACTGCAACAAAAGCTGGCCCGTTCCAAATCCGGGGATGTGCGTTTGATTTCCGTGACCGTGGACCCCGCCTATGACACGCCCGAAGTGCTCAACACCTACGCCACCCAAGTGGGGGCGGACCCGGCCATCTGGAAGTTCCTCACAGGGCCCAAGGCCCAAGTGGAAAATGCGGTCACCAAAGGATTCCTTCAGCCCCTTTCGGAAGGCGAAAATGATGAGCCAATCCACTCGGCTCGTTTTGTGATTGTGGACCGGGAGGGATGGATTCGTTCATTTCCCGATGGAAATGATCCGGAGGTCGTGCAAAGGTTGCTCCTGGATCTCGGAGATCTCCTCCGCGAAAGTCCGTCAAAAAACCCATGAAAAATATTTTTAGCCTCTGCTGTGTGATGTTTTTGCTGACCGCTCACCAAGCGGCCGCTTGTGTGGGCTGCCGGGAACCCGGATCTGACACCGTGGCCAATGAGCCTCAAACCGTGATGGCGGGCTTTGGGTTTTCCTGGGGGGTGATCATCATGCTGGTGTGTGCCATCTCCATTGTGACTGGTATCACTGCCTACATCTGGCGGACGATTGTTCGGATTGAGCGCGAGCGCGCGAATCTATGACGGTTTCCGATCTCCCGGCCCTCAACGCGGGGCTCAACGGTCTTGCGACGCTTTGTTTGACGGTGGGTTACATCTTTATCCGGCTCAATCACCGGACCGCTCACCGTATTTCTATGCTCTCCGCATTTTCCGTGTCGGTGGTCTTTCTGTTTTTTTACGTGCTCCACAAAATTTTGGTCAAAGGTGTTCACACCCCGTTTGGAGGGGAGGGGAGCATTCGCACGTTTTACTACATGATGCTGATTTCTCACATCATCCTCGCAATTCTGATTGTGCCTCTGATTTTGGTGACGCTGCGTCATGCCCTTGCCGGTCGTTGGGATATCCACCGCGTGTGGGCCCGGTGGACATTTCCGATCTGGTATTATGTTTCCGTGACAGGTGTCCTCGTTTACTTTTTCCTCTACGTATGGTTCCCGGTCAAATAAGCGGCCTTGAACATCCTGGTGTGATGGATGCCTTGGCCCATGATTCCCGCGAGGGAAAGTTGGTGATGGCCATGTATGAATCCCGGCCATGGGAGGGTGGAGAATATCAGCTGTTTCAACTCCAGGAAAAACTCAATGCCTACCTGTCCTTTGCCTTGGATGGCGAGATGGAAGAGGCGTTTCCCCAATTCGCCGGACTCCCGCTCGAAATCCAATTGCGCACAACCCATGAACCCGACCCCGCCGCATGGGACCTCATCCGCCGGATCCGCGAACAACTGGGCTTCCAATCCATCACCTTCGAAGTCATTCAAGTCGAAGCCGACGAATGCTGCAGCCAGGGCGGCTGCGGGTGTTCGTAACTGGCTGCCTTGATCGGTGTTGAAGATCTCTGGAAGGCCCCGGCATTGCGCCACAGCTCCCACCAGGAACAGCCGAGAACAGCCGA
>JBBECL010000019.1:0-8370 GCA_040881805.1 Terrimicrobiaceae bacterium
CTTTGGCAGCTTCTGCGACGACGGGTGCGGCCCCCGAGCCCGTGCCCCCGCCCAACTCCACAAGGAGAATCACCGTGGAAGAGGCTTCCACCGAGAACCGGATTTCTTCCAGGGATTCCTGCGCGGCTTCGTAGCCAACTTCGGGATCCCCCCCCGCTCCAAGACCCCTCGTGGCACGCGGGCCGAGATTCGATTTCCTGGGAGCCACGGCGGATACCAACGACTGGGCATCGGAATTCATTGCCACCACTTCGGCATGTCCGGGTGAGTTCATCACCAACCGATCGGCAAGTTGCACCCCTGCGTTGCCGATTCCGATAATTCGTGCGGGCAGGGAAGCCCGGGGAATTTCGTTTTTCGGGTAGGGCAGCATAGATTACCTCCGGTTGAAAATCCCACCGATCCGGCCAAGAATCGAGCCTAAAAGTGTGGGCTCTTCCTCCTCGGCCATTCGCGCCTGCACAAACCGGACCACGCCGATGGCAGTGGAATATTGGGGGTTGTTCAAAATGGATTTGGGGCCGGAGACGCCGGCATCGCGGGCCAGATGCACCGGCATCTCAAAGATGGACTCCGCCACTTCGCGAATGCCTTTCATGAGACTGCAGCCTCCCGTCAGATAAACCCCCGCCCCCAACTTGTGCGAAGGGGTTTCGGCGGACACGTGTTTGTGGATCAAATGAAAAATTTCAAGCACCCGGGCATGGATGATCGTGTTCAACATTTCGCGCTCGATTTCTTTTCCGGAAAATCCGGCATCATTTTTCAGGCTGATCATTTCCCCCGGCACGGATTTTCCAATCAACGCCGAACCTTCATCCACTTTGAGTTTTTCCGCGCGGGTGAGAGGGATGCGCAAACCCAGGGAGATGTCATTGCTCACATGGTCGCCCCCCACGGCCAAAACACCGCTTTGTTTGACGACGCCGTCCGCAAACACAATATAGTCCGAGACCCCGCCCCCGATGTCGATCACGACCGCACCAAGCTCGCGCTGATGGTCATTCAACACGGCATGGGAGGACGCAAGGGCATTGGTCACCACTTGGTCGATCTGCATCCCATTTTCCTCGATGCAGCGCAGTGTGTTTTGCAGGCGGGTTTTGACGCCATGGATGATGTGAAAATCGGCCTCCAACCGCCGCCCGACAAGACCCACCGGATTGATGACACCCTCCTGGCCGTCCACGTAATAATGCTGGATGATGGAGTGCAGAAACGTGTTTTCCGTGGGGATGTTCACCTCGCGGGCCTTGATAGCCACCTCATTGAGATCTTCCTCATCAATCTCCAAACGCTCGCCGGGGATGCTGACCGCTCCCCGGCTGTTGAAGCTGGCAATGTGACTTCCCGTGACCGCCACCGAGACATCCTCGATGCCGACATCGCTGTTCGTCTCGGCCTCGGTGAGGGCGTCATGCACACATTCGGTGGCGATGGAGAGGTCCACGATCTCGCCTTTGCGCACGCCGCGTGAGGGGGCCATGCCCACACCCAAAATGCGCAATTCCATGTCGCGACCGGATTCGGCCACGACCGCGCAAACCTTGGAGGTTCCCACCTCGACTCCCACCAGAATGTCGTTCCGTGCCATTAGTTCTTTGAAGATTTTTTTGTTGGTTTGTCCGCGGACGCCGGAGGTGGCAGCGAGGCCATCACAAACGTGACCGGCGTGTTCCGGCGAACCATCAGATTCACCGACTCAAGCACGCGGCCCGTCTCCGCGCAATGAAGCAACAACTTCTGCAAACGGTCGAGTTGTTCGCCAAAATCCCCGGTGGCAAATTGCACCCTGGCATGTTGATCGTTGGTCACCTCGATCCGATATCCCCGGGAGATGTCCATGGACCGGATGCGAAGCAGGCAATCCGGACGGGCCGCAACTTCGGCAAGCAACAATAACCCCATACGAAGGTCCTCGCTGTGAAGGGGCTCCCCTTGCTGGATGTTGTCACTTTGGACTCCGTAAATGACGGGCAGATGCAGATACTCGGGCAGGATCCGCCGGGGACGCATCAAAAGGCCCCCGGCATCCACCAACAGCGAGTCGGGAGAGGTGCTCGGATCCGCCACATCGGTTCCCGGCGCAATCCATGCCACCGGCGTTCGCGAGGTGACCTTGACCACAAGCCGGTCCGGCAAAATCCGCTCAATCCTCACATCCGCCGCCATGGGCACCGCACGCAGCGTTTTCTCGATCGCAGACAGATCCAGCGAAAAAATGTTGATGCCTTCCCGCAAACCCGTCTCCGCGAGAACCTCTTCCCGCGTCAGCACCTGGTCGAGTTCCATGTCGATGCGTTGAAGGGTGTAATCGGGATTGGAATAAAAAAACCGGTCAAACGCCTCGCGAGCCCCGTAATAAGCGCCTCCGGCAAGAACAAACAAAAACATCAGACGGAAAACCCACCCCCAAATCTGCTGCCGCCGCCGCCGCTTGGCGGAGGAGGAGCGGGTGGTGACCTCCAGCAAATAATCAGCAGCAGACGCCCGGTTGAGGCGTCTGTTGTGGGGTTTTCTGGAAGATCTGACAGTCATGAATTATTTGGAAAAACGGTTGTGGGAAATTTCGGCGATGCGGTCGCACAGCGCCGGGAAGGACAAGCCGATGACACCGGCCGCTTTCGGGAGCAGGCTGGTTTCCGTCATTCCCGGGATGGTATTAATTTCCATCACGTTCAGCGAACCATCCGCGGCAAGCAGGATATCCACCCGGGAATAAACTTCGAGCCCGAGAGCCCGGTGGGCGTCCAAGGCCGCTTTCTGCACGGCCCGTGTGGCGTCCTCACCGATCGGAGCCGGCACAAAATAATCGGAAGCCCCTTTGGTGTATTTGTGTTCGTAATCGTAAAATCCTTCATGGGGCACAATTTCGATCACGGGGAGCGCCAGATCGCCCAGGATTCCCACCGTCAACTCCCGCCCCACAAAAAAATCTTCCACCAAAATCTGTTCATCGAAGCGCAGGCAATCCTCCAGCGCGGCCTGGGCCCCGGCGGGTGTCTTGACAATGTGAACGCCCACGCTGGAGCCCTGGCGGGGGGCTTTGAGCACATACGGGGGTTCCTTTTCGAGAGGCTCACCCGCGCGGAGGATCTGCCATGCGGACGTTGGCACGCCCGCCGCCGCAAAGCGCTCTTTGGAAAGTATTTTGTCAAAGGCCAGGCGACTGCCCTCCGCCCCCTCGCCCGTGTAAGGGACGCCGAGGTTGTCCAAGATTTCCTGCAACGCCCCATCTTCGCCGAAGGTGCCATGGATCATGTTAAAAACCAGATCGGTTCCCGCAGGAACGTCCACCTTCGTTCCAATCACATCCACCAATTCCGCGTTGGCACCAGCCTCGGAAACCGCCTTGGAAACGGCCAGGCCGGAGCGCAGGGACACCTCACGTTCCGTGCCGGGACCTCCCATCACCACCGCCACGTTTTTGCCTTTTAAAAAATCACTCATGATATGGTCCTCACATTACGGGGCCTCGCCCACAATTTGCACTTCTGTTTCCAAAATGATCCCCCGTTCGCGTGCGGCCGCGGTCTTGATCTCATCGATGAGAGTCAAAATTTCTTCCGTGGTCGCCCCACCGTCATTCACAATAAAATTTCCATGGACTTCGGAAACCCGCGCCCGTCCCACCGCAAAGTTTTTGAAGCCGAGCTCATCAATCAGTTTTCCGGCCGGGATCCCTTCGGGATTTTTGAAGATGCATCCCGCACTCGCGGCAACCGGTTGGGAGATTTTCCGCTTTTGCTCGCTTTCCTGGATGGCAGCTTCGATGGCCTCGGTGGTCGCCGGCTCGCCCCGCAGGGTTGCGGACAAGGCAAAGTTCTGACGCAATGTGGGCACGTCGCGATAGCGGATTTCCATCTCGGCCGGCGTGCGGGTGAAGACATTTCCATCCTGATCGCAGTAACGGATTTGCACGACCTGCTCGAAGGTTTGCACGCCCATGGCTCCGGCATTCATGCGCAGCCCGCCACCAAGATTTCCGGGAATGCCTTCCATCCATTCAAATCCGCCGATCCCCGCTTTCCGTGCGATGCCGGTCAGTTGCTTGAGTTTTAATCCCACGCCGGCGGTGATCTCATGGCCGCGGACTTCGGACCTGGCAAATTCTCCACGGGCCAGATAGGCGACCACGCCGGGAATCCCCCCGTCCCGGACGACAAGATTGGAACCACGTCCCATGACCATGAAGGGAATTTTTTCATCAAAGCAGTGGCGCACCAAATCTGTGAACCCGTCCTCGGTTTCGGGCTCCACCCAGAACTGGGCCGGGCCGCCGACGCGCATGGTGGTATGACGAGACAGCGGTTCGTGGAGTCGCACCAACCCGGGTCCCATCACCGCAGCCAATTGGTCACGCGTCGTCAGATCCGCCAGCAGGCGGGCTCCGGCTTCGTGAATATTCCCGGCACCAAGGCTGAGAACCAGATCTCCCTCGCGCAGTTCGTTGGCGAGGGTTTTGTGAATTTTTGTGAGATCCGGCTCATGAACAATGCGGGGATGGCCGTGAGCTTTGGCTGCCTCCACAATGGTCAGGCCGGAGACGCCGGGAATGGGTTTTTCGCTGGCCGGGTAAACATCGGCGACAAACACCGCATCGGCGCCATCGAAGGCGGTGGCAAACGCGTCCTTCAGGGCAAGCGTGCGGGTGTAGCGGTGAGGTTGAAACATCACAAGAATGCGTTTCCAACCCCCGGTTCGTGCGGTGGCTACCGTGGCGGCAATTTCTGTGGGGTGGTGGCCGTAGTCATCCACAAGCAGGTTGGCGGGACTTTGGTAACGGACTTCGAACCGGCGCTTGGCACCACGAAAGCTTTCCAGGGCGGACGCGATACCTGTCATCGGTGCCCCCAATTCCGAAGCCAGGGCCACGACAGCCAGGGCGTTGAAGGCATTATGACGTCCGGGAATGTTGAGCACGATCTCTCCGATCTCGATTCCGGCACGATGCACGGTGAAACGTGACGCGAAATTCTCGACGGTGATCTCGATGAGGCGGTAAAGATTCCTCTCTCCTTCGCCATAAGAGACGGCGCCGGGGTGGGACGCACAAATGCGGGTCGCCCCCACATCGTCGCCGCAGTAAACCACCCGGTTCCGCGTTTGCGCCACCAGCTTCGTGAAGACGGCGTCAATGGCGGCAAGGTCGCGATAAAAATCCAGGTGTTCGGGCTCGATGTTCAGAACAATCGCACAGTCCGGATGGTAATTGATCAATGTCCCGTCACTCTCATCGCCCTCTGCGACAAAATATTCACCCTCGGAATCCCAGCGGGCGTTCGTGCCAAGGATGGGGATCTCCGCGCCGACGTAATGGGAGGGCTTGAAGCCGCAATAACGCAGCACATGGGCGGCCATGGACGAGGTCGTTGTTTTGCCATGCATCCCACACACGACGATCCCCTTTTTGGAAGCCATGATGGCCGCCAGCATGTCGGCCCGGCGAAACATGGGCAGACCAAGGTGCACCGCCTCGTCGTAAGCCGCGTTTCCCGGTCTGATGGCCGAGGAAAACACCACCACATCCGCATCCTGCACATTTTCGGCGGCATGGGGAATCGTGAAAGCCAGCCCCTTGCGCTCCAGGCGTTCCACTTCGACGGTGTCCACCTTGTCGGAACCGCTCACGTGGTGCCCCAAGGCCAGCAGCAAGGACGCCAGACCGCTCATTCCCGACCCGGCCACCCCGATCAGATGGATGCGCACAGGTGGTCCGGCCACAAGGATTTGGAGTTCGGCGGGCGTCATTTCCGGGATTCGTGTTCAGCAACCGCACGCTCGGTTTCGAGCGCGACATTCAAGGCCGCGTCTTTTGGCATGATCGCCGCCGCGGCCGCCGCCATGGCAGACCGGCGCTTGTCATCGGACAACACATTGGAGAGCAACGCCGCAAAGCGATCCACGGAAATCTCGTTCTCCGGCAATAATTCGGCTGCCCCCGCCTTCACGAAGATTTTGGCATTGGCGGTCTGATGGTCATCCGCCGCGAAAGGATAAGGAATGAGAATCGAGGGGAGTTGAAAATGTGAGAGCTCGCTGAGGCTGGCAGCCCCGGCCCGGGAAACGACAAGATCCGCTGCCGAATACAGTTCTTCCATGCGGTGATGAAACGGTGCCACGTAATGGGGAATCCCTTCACGCTGGTAATTCGCCGCTGCCAGACGGTCGTCCTTCTCGCCGGTGAGATGAATGATCTGAAATGGCACGTTGGAGAGCAATGGCACCACCTTGAACAAGGATTGGTTCACGCCCGCCGCTCCCTGACTTCCACCCATGACCAAAAGCGTTGGCCGGTTGGTCTCCAATTTTAGACGGCCCAATGCCTCCTCACGATCAAGGCGTTCCCCCAGATTGCGGCGGACCGGCGTCCCCGTGACCGCACAATCCCTGCCGGGAAAACGGGCCGCACATTCGGAAAACCCAAGCAGAACCCTCGTCGCAAAGCGGGCCGCCAACGCATTCGCCCGCCCCGGGATCGCATTGGATTCGTGAATGAGGGTTGGCAATTTTTGCAAACGCCCGGCCAGAAGCGGTGGCGTCGATGTGAACCCCCCCATTCCCAGAATCACGGAAGGCCGGAACTTGCGGTAAAGCCCGCGGCAATACCCCATGCTTTCCCACGACCTTCGAAGAAATTTCACGAAGGCAGGAGAAAGCGGCGACGGCATGCCGACCGAGGGCAGCTTTTCAAAACGGAACTCCGGGTGGGCTTTCAGGGCAAGGCTGTCGATTCCTTTTTCGGAAACAATCAGCAACACCTCATGGCCGCGCTCTTTGAGAGATTCGGCCACGGCAAGCCCCGGAAACAGGTGACCACCTGTTCCTCCGCAGGCAATCACAGCTTTGAATGGTTGACTCACAATCGGCAATATTGTTGGGCCCTGCGAAGGGCGGGTGAAACGGCGGGAGCAAATGGCTGACCGTGCCGGTGGATGCTCACCAGCAATCCCACCAGGAAAAAACACATCACCAAGTCGGAGCCCCCGAAGCTGATAAATGGAAGCGGCATGCCTTTGTTCGGGATCAGGGACGTCGTCACACCAATGTTCACGGCCGCCTGCACCACAAGCGTCATCACACACCCAAATCCCAACAACACCCCGAAACGATCTCTCGCGTTGAGCGCAATCTGCGTGCCGCAGATAAAAATAATCAAATAGGCCACCACCGTCGCCAACGTGAACTTCAATCCCAGCTCTTCCCCGATCATCGGAAAAATAAAGTCCGTGTGGGCATACGGGAGATACAACATTTTTTGCCGGCCCTCGCCAAGACCCAACCCGTCAACACCCCCCGACCCGAAGGCAATCAGGGCCTGCCATTGTTGAAGGCCTTCTCCCAGCCGGTATTTGGCAGGATCCATGAACGCAATCAATCGCCCCATCCGCTCATCAATATGGGTGGCAAGATAGATGATCCCACCCAGACCGATCACAAACATGGGAATCAGCCACTTGAGGCTTGTGCCGGCAAGAAACATCACCCCAAGGCCGCTGGCCACAATCAGGGCCGAGGTGCCCATATCGATCTCGAAAAGAATCGGCACCACGAGCACCCCGAGGCCGGCCAACGGGATCACAAACCCCCGCCAAAAGGATCCGGCGCTCAATTCGTGTTTCTCAAACCACCAGGCAAGAAAAAGCAAGGCGGCAATCTTGGCCAGCTCGCTTGGTTGAAAGTTGATGATACCAAGGTTCACCCAGCGGTTGGAACCATTGATGCGCAGGCCAATCGGGGGGACAAAGCAAAGAATCAACAAAACAAAGGCCACCCCGAAAATCAGGGGCCACCATGTTCGCCAAATCCGGTAATCGATGCAGCCGATCACAATGGCCACACAAAGCGCGATGCCTAACCACATTCCCTGGCGCTTCACAAAGTAATACATATCGCCGCGGCTCTCCTGGGCAAAAGCTGCCGTGCTCGACAACATCACCAAACCAAGGCAGGTCAGCCCGGCGACGGTGAGCAAGAGAATGTAAATGGCGTGGCGGTGCATGGTGGCTGGGATCGGCCGGGGAATCGGTCACTGGCTGCTTTTCCGCAGCGACCAACCCGTCCACAATCCTTAGTTTCCCGGTTTGGGTATTTTCAGTTTTTGTCCAATTTGGATTTTGGTGGGGTCTTCGATGTTATTGATGGCGAGAAGGTCCTGATAACTCACGTGGTATCGTTTGGCAATGGAGTAGGGGTTATCGCCTTTGGCCACCGTATAAGTTCCGTCAGCCGGCAGCTCTGCGGCTGCCGGAGGTGCGGCCTCGGTTTTGGCTGCCGGGGCCGCGACCGGCTTGGCCACCGAGGATATGATCCCCTGGGTCACCGGGGGATTGGCGGTCGCCGGCACGGGCTTGGCGGCCGTTTTGACAG
>JBBECL010000020.1:0-8309 GCA_040881805.1 Terrimicrobiaceae bacterium
GGGGCGCTGTCGCGCCAGCGTGTACGAAAACAATTGGTAGGGCAGCGTCGCCGACTTGATACGAGGCTTGGGGCCTCGTGTTACCAATCCTGAGGCTCCAGAAAGCCTTCGAGCTGGCGGATGCGGGTGGGGTGGCGCATCTTGCGCAGGGCCTTGGCTTCAATTTGGCGGATGCGTTCGCGGGTGACTTTGAACTGACGGCCCACTTCTTCGAGGGTCCGGCTGTAGCCATCGACCAGCCCGAAGCGTTGTTCGAGGACTTGGCGTTCACGTTCGGTGAGCGTGTCGAGGACGTCTTTGATTTTGTCCTTGAGGAGGACAATCGCGGCTTGGTCGGCGGGATTTTCCGCGCCTTTGTCCTCGATGAAGTCGCCGAAGCTGGTGTCATCGGAATCCCCCACGGGCGCTTGGAGCGAGATGGGTTGCTGGGCCATCTTGAGGACGGCCCGCACGCGCTCGACCGGGAGCTGGATTTCGTCGGAAATTTCATCAGGGGACGGCTCGCGCCCGTATTCCTGCACAAGCTGCTTCTGCACGCGGATGAGCTTGTTGATCGTTTCGATCATGTGCACGGGGATCCGGATCGTGCGGGCTTGGTCGGCAATCGAGCGTGTGATGGCCTGACGGATCCACCATGTGGCGTAGGTGGAAAACTTGTAACCGCGGCGGTATTCGAATTTTTCCACCGCCTTCATGAGGCCCATGTTGCCTTCTTGAATGAGGTCCAGGAAGGAAAGTCCGCGATTGGTGTATTTTTTGGCGATGGAAATCACGAGGCGAAGGTTGGCCTCGACCATTTCGGTTTTTGCTTTGAGAGCCTTCCGGTGCCAACGCTTCAACTCCGAGTGACGGCCATGCAGTTGCTCGTCATTCATCCAATTCCGAAGCTGCATCTCGCGGACTTGGAGGGAAAAGTTACGCTTGGTTTTCTGGTCCGCGTTTTTGGAATGCTTGGAGTTTTCCGAAGAAAGATTCTGGGAGGCGCGGACATTTTCATCGGAGAGCGCCACAAAGTCCTCGATGACCTTCTGCTTGAAATAAAACTTGGGGTAAAGCTTCTGGAGGGCATCCACGGCCTTTTGGAGGGCTTTGACATCGGCCGGGGAGGGGGTTTTTACCGAGGCAATCTTTTTGGAGTAAAGGTTGCTGATGGCTTCGCACTGACGTTTCACCTGCTGACAGAGGCGGGGGAGGGCCTTCATGTAGCGTTCGCGGCTCTCGATTTTTTTGTCGAGGATGACGCGATCAAAGCGTTCGCGGGCGTCGATGAGTTTTTGGGCAAGGTCGAGGTGGGCGCGGCCGATGAATCCGAAACCATAAAGGATTTCCTGGACTTTCAGTTCGGCCTCTTCGATGCGTTTGGAAATTTCGACTTCCTGCTCGCGGGTCAGCAGGGGAACCTGGCCCATCTGCTTGAGATACATGCGGACCGGGTCGTCCAAGATGTCCAACTTGGAGTCGGCCTTTTCATCTTTCTCGTCGTCTTCATTGTCCTTGGAGCGCACGTCTTTGACGCGGTCCACGTCCGAAGAATCAATAATTTCGATTTCGACCGCCCGGAGTTGGGAAATGACGGACTCGATATTTTCGGGGTCGCTGACACCCTCGGGAAGGGCCTCTTCGAGATCGTCAAAGGTGACGTAGCCCTGTTCCTTGGCGAGTTTGATCAGGTCGCGGACCTTTTCTTGAAGAGCTTTTTGGAGATCGGCGGGGGTGGTCGGTGTGAGGAGGGCGAGCTTCGAGGTGACGACCTTGGGCTCCTTTTTGGCTGCGGGCTTTGCCGGGGCGGCCTTGCTTTTTGGGGCTTTTTTGGGCGAGGAATCCGCTTTTTTTGACTTGGGCTGCTTGGTGGAACCACCTTTTGGCTTTTCGGCTTTGACCGGTTTTTTGGCAGGCGAAGCCGCAGATTTTCCGGTGGTCTTGGCCGCCGGAACTTTGGCGGATTTTGACGTTGCGGTTTGCGGTTTTTTGGCGGATTTGGTTTTGGTGGCAGCTTTCAAGGAACAATCGGGCTTAGGCAACGGGGCGGGAAAGATCGTTCAGTCGGCGGCTGAGGTCAAGAATTTCTTTATTGATTTTGAGGGCGTGGTCGGAGGGGAGGTTGGCCTGCCGGAGTTTGGCTTTGAGGATTTCCTGTTGCTGTTTGAGCAGTCCGGCGACGAGGCCCTCCCAGTTGAGTTGGCAGGCCTCGAGGATATTGTCAATGGATCGGGGGGGATCCAATCGGGCAAAGACGCGTTCCAATTCCAGCGGGAGAGAGGCGGAAAAACTGGCCACTGCCCCCACGGAATCGAGGGGGACGGGGTGTTCCAAAATGCGTTGAAGGAGCACTCCTCCCGGCCCGAGGGCCAAAGGGGGCGGGTCATTTTTTGCAGCCAACCAATCCCGGGCCCCGGGGGAATGAATGGCCAGCCGGCATAACATCTCCAACCCTGCGGAAAGGTCAATTTGCTCAACCTGCGGGCTTTGGGGGCCATCGGCGGAGGAACCAAAGTCCTGCCTGGGCGGTTTGACCTGCTTCATTTGATCGCGAAAGGCCTTGGGGGAAAGGCCCAACTGCGCGCAGATCCTCCCAATCACGGAATCTCTGAGCACGGGATCTTTGACAGCGGATAGCAGGCTCCCCAATTTCCGGCTGGCGGCTGCCACCTTCGCCGGGTCGGCCAAGGCCCCGGACTCGATGGTTCGTTCAATGGCATGATCAAAAAAGTCTTTGGCTTTGGCGACCAGCTCCCGGAACGCCTCGGGGCCGTCGGAGCGAATCATCGAGTCCGGGTCACTGCCCTCGGGGAGTCGGGCCACCCTGACGCTCAACCCGCATTCGAGCAGGGCAGGCAGGGAGCGGCTGGTGGCCTCCTGTCCGGCTTTGTCGGAGTCAAAACAGAGCACCACCGTTTCCACGAAGCGGGCCAGCAACCGGGCTTGGTCATGGGTGAAGGCCGTGCCTTGGGGGGCAATCACATTTTTGACCCCGGCTTCAAAGGCGCTGATTGTGTCCAACTGGCCCTCACAGACGATTGCCTCCTTGGCCTCGATGAGGGCTCTTTTCGAGTGATTCAAACCATAAAGGACCCGGCCCTTGCTGAAAAGCGGGGTTTCCGGGGAGTTCACGTATTTGGCAGCTTTGGCATCGGCCTCCAGCACCCGCCCGCTGAAAGCGATCACCTCCCCGTAATCATTATGGATGGGAAACATGACGCGTCCGCGAAACCGTGCATAAACACGTGCCGTGCCCGCCTCTTGGGATTCTTCCCCGTCGCTGCTGGAGACCAACCCGCTTTGCAAGATTTCTTGGTTGGTGAACTTGTGTTCGCGAAGCAGGTTCGGCAGGGCATCCCAGGAGTCCGGCGCAAAGCCGATCTGCCAGTCCTTGGCGACCGGAGCCCCGATGGCCCTTCCCTTGAGGTAGTGGCGGGCGGCCTCGGCTTCCGGGCTTTTCATGAGGTTCTGATGAAACCACTGCGCGGCCAGGGCATGGATGGCCAGCAGCCGACGGCGCAGATTTTCTTTGCGATCATCATCCGAGTTGCCGGCTTCTTCGATGACGGGAATCCCGGCTTTTGCGGCCAGCCTTCGCACGGCCTCGGCAAACGGCAGGTGTTCATAATCCATCACAAAGCGATAAACCCCGCCCCCGGCCCCGCAACCAAAGCAGTGGAAGGATTGGCGGGCCGGCGTCACGTGGAACGACGGCGTTTTTTCGTTGTGAAACGGGCACGTGGCACGCCAGCTTGCGCCTGCCCGCTTGAGCGGGAAATACGAGCTCACGAGATCCACGATATCCGTGGCCTCGGCCACCCGGCGGATCGTTTCCTCGGAAATTCGTGGCATGGATCCTCCGCGTTACGCAGGTTGGGTGGCCCCGGCGGGGAGGACTTCGGGCAATTCTTTGAGGAATCGCCGGTTTTGGTCCATCGTTCCCACGGACACACGAATCCACTCCGGCATTTTGTAGGAGCGCATGGCACGAACGATGATGCCACGGGCCAGCAAATCCTTAAAAACACGATCCCCGTCACCCACACGAACCAACACGAAGTTGGCCGCGCTGGGGACATATTCGAGGCCAAGGTTTTTGAAGGCGGATTCAAAAAAGGTGCGCCCCTCATGAGTGAGCTCCCGGGTTTTTTGCATATGATCGTCATCTTGCATCCCGGCCACGGCTCCCGCTTGCGCGATGCCATTCGCGTTGAAAGGCTGACGGGTCTTTTGGAGCACCTTGGCCACACCGGCAGGTGCCAGGCCGTAGCCAATGCGCAACGCGGCCAGACCCTGGATTTTGGAAAACGTGCGCATGACAACCACATTCCGGCCCTCACGAACATATTTGATCACATCCGGTGGTTCGTCCAAAAACTCAAAATACGCCTCATCAAAAATCACGAGCACATATTTGGGGACTTGGTCCATAAAACGATCAATGGCCTCCTGCCCGACCATTGTGCCGGTGGGATTGTTGGGATTCGCGATAAAAACCTGACGCGTCCGTGGCGTGATCGCGGCGAGCATCGCGGGCAAGTCGTGCGTGTAACCCGGGTCCGGGACTTCCACGGTCCTGGCTCCAAAAAGTTGGGCCATCAATCCATAAACCGCAAAGGCATGACCCGCTGTGACCACCTCGTCGCCGGGGTTCAGGAACGCATGACCAATAAACTCGATGATCTCATTCGATCCATTGCCGAGGATCACATTTTCGCGTTCCAGCCCCAGCTTGCCAGCAATCGCCCCGCGCAATTCCCATCCCCCGCCGTCGGGATAAAAATGTGACCGCTCAAGCGCTTCCCGCATCGCCAGAAGCGCCTTGGGTGAAGGGCCCAGCGGATTTTCATTCGAGGCCAGCTTGATAATCTCCGAAGGCTGGAGTCCCATTTCGCGGGCCAATTCCTCGACCGGTTTCCCGGGTTCGTAAGCAATCAGATTTTGAACGTGTTCGTGGGCCGTGAGCTGTGGAGAAGATGTCATAAGTGTGGTGAGAGTCGGTTCGGGCAGCCACCCGGGGTGCTGCCACGATGGGAAGATTTTATCCATTTGCCCGGTCTCCGCACTTTAAACTTTTAAAATTCGAACTTACAACTCCCTACATGCGCATTGCCGTCATTGCCGACACCCACGGAACCCTGCCGCCTTCGGTCGCGAGTCAAATATCTGTCGCCGACGAGATCTGGCATCTGGGAGACTTCTGTGATCACACCACCCTCGATGCGGTCAGAAAAGTCGGGCCACCCGTGGAGGCCATCTTCGGCAACAATGACTACGGCCTGAACCTGTCACAGCGCCTGCTCCTCGAGCGGGCCGGGAAAACCTTCCTCCTGATCCACATCCCGCCCACACGACCCGGCGGCGCGGACTTTTTATTGCATGGCCACACCCACGTTCCCCGCGACGAGATGGTCGATACCACCCGCGTCCTGAACCCCGGCTCAACCAGCAAAGCCAACAAGGGAGCCCCCGCCTCCTGGGCCTGGCTCACCATTGACGAGGAAACCTCCCGGGTCGATTGGGTTATCCAACTTGTCCCGGCACTCAGGACCCCCGCCAGGCCAACCACCCGGGCATCCACAAAAGAAAATTAATGTGACCATGTTCAGGACATTGTCAATCCGCCCTGGAGCAAGGATGCTTCAAAAAGTTTTTGCCCGGACATTGGCATCGAACGGCTTTTCCGGTTTGCCCGGACCCCAACATCATTAACAAAAAACCAACATCATGAACCAATACCTCAACAACATCGAAGGGCTTCCCGTCTCGTCTTCCCCCTATTCTTCCGGCATCATCGCCGAAGGAAAGTTTCTCTTCATCTCGGGCCAGCTTCCTTATGACCCTGCACTTGGTCGGATTGTCCGTGGCAGCATCGCCGGGCAAACCACCCTCACTCTGGAATGCCTCAAGCGCGTGATCGCCGAGGCGGGGGCCTCGATCGATGATGTGGTGAGCTGCCGGGTGTATCTTCAGCAGTTGACCGAAAGCAACTTCGCGGAAATGAACGGAGCCTATGCCGCCTTTTTTGCCAACACCAAGCCCACCCGGACAACCATCGGCTGCCAACTGCTCAACGTCGATGTGGAGATCGACTGTGTCGTGAGGATGGGATAGTGGCCTTCGGCCCAATCAATGGTGCCAGTTGACAGCCTCAGGATTCTTCCCGGACATGGGGCCTGCGTTGGATTTCAGGAACACCCAATCGTTGGCTCCTTCGTTTTGCAAATTGCCAAGCTCGGAGATGGCGCTTTTGAAGAACCTTTTCCACTTCACGAATATCCCGGATGGGGGGAGAAACATAACTTAATTTGCCGCCTGTTTGATTCTGAGCAGGTCCTTCATCACGCGGGAGAGGTCGGCGGAGTTGTTGACGCCGCCAAAGGCGTCGTGGACTTGCAGGTAGAGGCGGTAGATTTTTTCGTAGGTTTTGCGGCGGGAGGGGATGGGTTTGTATTGGAGGGGTTTGATCGAGGTCATGGCCTTTTGCGCGGCCGGGAAATTTTTGTGGGCTCCGGCGAGGACAGCGGCCGCCACGGCGGCCCCGAGAGCGCAAGCCTGACCGGACCCCGCGACTTGCATGGTCCGGCCGGTCACGTCGGCATAGATTTGCATGAGCATCGGGCTTTTTTCCGAGATGCCGCCCGCGCAGACGATGCGTTTGACGGGGACGCCGTATTCTTCGATGCGTTCGATGATGGCGCGGGCTCCGAAGGCGGTGGCCTCGATCAGCGCGCGGTAAACCTCCGCGGGTGTCGTGTGCAGGGTTGTTCCCAGGAGCAGTCCGGTGAGGATCGGATCCACAAGGATGGTTCGGTTGCCGTTATTCCAATCCAAGGCCAACAACCCGCTTTGACCGGGGGCTTGTCCGGCGATTTCTTTTTCGAGTTTTCCATACAGGGCAGCATCGCCCTTGCAGATGGTTTCGATCCACCACTTAAAAATATCTCCCACGGCGGATTGTCCGGCTTCGATGCCATAAAACCCGGGAAGGATGGCTCCTTTCACGATGCCGCAAATGCCGGGAATATCCGCCACGTTTTTTGTGGCGGGCACCACCGCGCAATCACAGGTCGAGGTGCCAATGACCTTGACCAGTGTGCCTTCGGAAATCCCGCTGCCGATGGCACCGTAGTGGACGTCCATCTCGCCAATGGCAATAGGGATTCCTGCGGGAAGCCCCAATTTTTTTGCCCACGCGGGTGAGAGGTTCCCGGCGGCGGTGGTGGCGTCATAGGCCCTTTCAAAAAGACGGTCCCGAAGCGTGGCCAACTTGGGGTCAAGAAGGCTCAGAAATTTTTTGTCCGGGAGTCCGCCCCACTCGTCACAGAAAAGGGCTTTGTGGCCGGCGGCGCAAATGCCACGCCGCACATCCCGCGGGTTGTCCACACCGGCAAGAACGGAGGGAATCCAATCGCTGAGTTCCACCCAGGAGTGAGCCGCTTCAAAGGCGGCAGGATCGACTTTCAGGCATCGCCAGATTTTGCTCCAGAACCACTCGGAGGAATACGTGTTTCCGCATTTGGCAATGTAGTGTGGGCGGTGTTTGGCCGCGAGCTCGGTGATGCGCGCGGCTTCCTGCCAACTGGTGTGGTCCTTCCACAACCAGCACTGGGCATTGAGGTTTTTTTTCCACTTGGGCTGCATCCCGATGGCGCGGTTGGAGGCATCGACGGGAATAGGACTGGAACCGGTGGTGTCGACGCCCAAACCAATGACCTGATCCGCCCGGAACCCTTTGGTTTTACAGGCCTGTGCCAGGGCGGCTCGCACACTTCTCTCCAAGCCCACCAAGTAGTCGCCCGGGTGTTGACGGGCCAGATTGTGGTCGCGGGCATCGACGAGGACCCCTTGCTTGCCGGAGGGATATCCGACGACCGCTGTGCCAAGTTCTTTGCCATCCCGGCAGCGAACCACAAGGGCTCTCACCGAGTTCGTTCCGTAATCAATTCCAATGGTATACATAAATTGTCCGAGGTGGTGAGATCCTGTAAGGGGAGGAAAACTAATGACCCGAAAAGCCAGCCATCAAATCACCGATGGTCTCGCCCCATGAGCTTTTGAGGTTGTTGGCCGACCACGTCACCGTCTGGTCCGGCAGCACGATTTCCAGCGTGGGTTCATGTGTCACAGAGCCCAAGCGCAGCACCCCGATCCCGCGCCAGGAAAGAAGGGCCTCCACAGCCCCGGCATTTTTTGCGCTCACAGAGATCAGGACGCGGGATTGGGATTCATTAAAGAGGGTCACGTCCGCCCGCTCCGCAGATTCCGGAATCCGAATGCTCGCGCCCAAGACCCCATCGCCGGAAATCGCGGATTCCGCCAGCGCCACG
>JBBECL010000021.1:0-8297 GCA_040881805.1 Terrimicrobiaceae bacterium
ATAGGAAAACGTTGATCCACTCAGAATCCGCCGACAAAGTCCAGAAGAAAGGGTTGGAAGAAAGGGTTGGATTTGCCATACACAAAGGGCTAATAAACGCCGTATCATGATTGAATTTCTTGATGGAGAGCTGATCGAGGCCTACCCGACGCATGCGGTGGTGAATGTGGGTGGGATCGGGTATTCGATGCTGATTCCGGTGACCAGCTACGAGCGGTTGCCCAAGCCCGGGGAACGTGTTCGGATTTTGACCCATCTGGTTGTGAGAGAAGATGCCCACATCCTCTACGGATTCACCAGCGGGTCGGACCGGGATCTTTTCCGATTGCTGGTGCATCATGTCACCGGGGTCGGCCCAAAAATTGCCCTCGCCGTGGTGAGCGGAATGCCGGTGGAGTTGTTCAAAGCCGCGGTGGTGATGGGGGACACGGCAGCCATTTCCAAGATCTCCGGCGTCGGCAAAAAAACGGCGGAGCGCATTGTGCTCGAATTGAAGGATCGTCTGGGAGTCGCGGCCGAGTGGGAGGCTTCCAGCGCGGCCAATGCCCCGTCTGCGGCTGATCTTGCGGTGCATGATGCCGTGCTCGCCCTCATCTCGCTGGGATACCGTCAGTTGGAGGCCCACAAAGCCATCAAATTGGCCACCTCCAATTCCAAAGAAACCCACACCTCGGATGAGTTGGTGAGGCTGGCGCTCAAAATTTTGGCATGAATGCCCTTGATCCCACGGTGGATCCCCGGGCACTTGGCCGGGCTCAAGGCATCTTGGCAGCCCTTCCCGAGGGCGGGCTCTTTCACGAAAAAAGTTGGCGGGTTTCGCCGGATCCGTTTCCCATCACTCCCGAATTCCACAAACGACTCGAGAAGCTGGGCCACCAACTCACCGTCTTTGTCAAAGCCTGCGCCCAGCTTTATCGCACAAGCGTCGATGGCCGCCAGCCGCCCTGGATCGCCGGGCTTCTGGATCGCGGCAAACCCCGGGAGCTGATCGAAATCCAGCGAAACAAGCTGTTTGCGAATGACATTCCCCGCGTGCTCCGTCCGGATCTGATCTTGACGGAAAAAGGGTTCACGATTGCGGAATTGGACAGCGTTCCGGGGGGCATTGGTCTCACCGCCTGGCTGGGAAAATCGTATGCGCCCCATCATCCCGGAGTCATCGGAGGACCCACCGGAATGCTGGAGGGATTTGAATCCGTGATGTCCTCCGGGGACATTGTTGTCTCCGAAGAAGCCTCCACCTATCGCCCGGAGATGGAATGGCTGGCCCAAGCGTTGGAGGGCTTGCGGGGCACGCCCGGCCGCTGGCGGGTGGTGGATGCCTCACAGCGCGACGATTGGGCACCGCAGGTTTACCGGTTTTTCGAACTCTTCGATCTGGCGAATGTCCCCTGCGCCCCGGACCTGATTCAGCGCGCCTCGGCGGGCCACCTGAGCCTGACCCCCCCGCTCAAACCCGCCCTGGAAGAGAAGCTCTGGTTTGCGCTTTTCTGGCTGAAACCACTCGAGGCGTTTTGGGTGCGGGCCCTCGGCGAAGGGACATACAAGGCCCTCCATGAGGTGATTCCTCAAACCTGGCTCCTCGACCCCCAACCGCTTCCCCCCCACGCAGTCATTCCCGGCCTCGAAATCCACTCCTGGGATGAGGCCCTCAAATTCAGCCAAAAACAGCGTGACCTCATCCTCAAAATCAGCGGATTTTCCGAGACGGCCTGGGGTTCCCGCGGCGTGTTTCTTGGGTCGGATCTGCCCTCGCAGGAATGGGCCGCCGAGCTCAAACGGGCCCTCAGCCTGTGGCCCACCGCCCCTCACATCCTCCAACGATTCCATCATTCCCGATTGTTCCATCATCCGGTTTATCAGCCTCTGACAGAAAAGATCGAAAATCAGCGGTTTCGCGTCCGTTTGTGCCCGTATTATTTTGTCACGCCGGAAAAAACCCAATTGGGCGGGGCCCTCGCGACCTTGTGTCCGGATGATAAAAAACTCCTCCATGGCATGCCGGATGCGGTTCTGGTTCCGACCTCGGTGGAGGCTGGGGATTCGTCCGAAGCGGCCTAATTTGTTCCAAATCAATCGCTCACGAGCAAAAGCGCCAAAATTACGTATGCCACTATATGTAGTGGTCCCTGATTTTTTTTGCACAAGATAGAGGATTTTTATTGACCCGATGCGTCCGTTTTGTGAGCTTCGGCGTTACCGCAGATGCCAAGGGATTCAAGGGCCACCGCCTCTGTTCCCCATGACAACAACGCACTTCAAAAAAGAAAAAATCCACGGAAAAGAATATGGCAACAACGACGATTAAATTGGGAGACAGGGCCTTTGTTTTGGATCAGGAAAAAGCGGAAGCCGCCTACAAGTCCAAGCGCGTGATCAACGGTCGGGAGACCATGTTTTTTAATATTTTGCCACTGAAATACGGGTGGGCCTATGACCTCTACAAGACCATGAAGGCCAATCACTGGGAACCCGAAGACATCCAAATGCAAAAGGATATCGAGCAATGGCGCGAAACGACCGGGTTCATTTCGGACGTGGATCGTTGGATCATCAAAATGGGCATCGGCTACTTTTCCGCGGCGGAAGGCATCGTCGGAGACAACATTCTTCATGTGGTCCGCGAATTTGTGACGGCCCCGGAGCTGAAGCTCGTTCTTGGGCGTCATGCCCATGAGGAGAACATTCACGCCGACTCCTTGGTTTATATGATCAGCTCTTTGGGGATCAACCCGCATGAGTGCGAGGCCATGTTTGAGGACGTGGACACGATCAAACGCAAAACGGATTTTGTGGTCAGCAACAGCCGGGCCCTCCGCCGCGACATCGACCTCACCCAAACCGCCAACAAGCAGGCCCTTGCCAAAAACATTTTTGTGTTTGGTCAATGCATGGAGGGCACCCAGTTTTACGGCCTGTTCGGGATGATCCTTGCGCTGGCGCGTCAGGGCAAATTCAAAGGCATCGGCGAGATGTTCCAATACACCCTGCGCGATGAATCGAACCACATCGAGGTGTTCCGTCAGTTGTTCCAAGACCTCGTCGATGAGAATCCCGATGTGTGGACCGAAGAGTTCCGTGAGGACCTCCGTGCGACCATGGCGGAAGCGGTGCGCCTTGAGAAAGACTTTATCGCGGACTGCCTGCCCGTTTCTGCGGTGGGGCTCACGCTTCAGGAATTCACAACCTATATTGATTTTATCGGAGACCGCCGCCTCAAAGGTGTGGGTCTGGCTCCGTTGAATGATTCGGTGGAAAACCCGCTCCCCTGGCTCTCGGAGCAGATGGAAATCCGCAAGGAAACCAACTTCTTCGAAGGCCGTGTGACCGAATACCAGAAGGCCGGAGCCCTCGCCGTGTCCTCGGATGACGATCTCTAGTCCCAACCAACACTCTCAACGCCCAAGTCCAAAAAACCCCTGAACCGTCCCCCCTGCCTTCTTCGATTCTGAAGTGGGGAGGAGGTTAGCACCACATCCTACCACCATGCTCAGCCGAATTTCCCTTGAAGAAGACCTCGCCCTCAAAAAAATTTCCATTGTCCCCCGCGATCAAAAGCCTGACTTTGCGTGGCATGAAGTGCTGACGGGGTCCGAGGACGAGAGCGCCCTCCCGGAAATCACCATCTCCCGATCCAGCGGGGAGGCGCAATTCAGCTTGGCGGACGTGGCGGATGAGATTGGCCATGCCCTCACGGATCTGTTGCTGGCCCGCGAGGAACACGACATCTTTAACGAACAAAACCGGGCCTTTGTGGCCAATGTGGCCCACTCGCTGGCCACCCGCTTGTTGGAACACATCCGGGAAGGGCATTCCCTCAAAATGAGCGAGTATGACCTCTCCCTCCTCATTGAAAAAGCCCTCATCGAAAACGATGCCCACGATGTCGCCAAAAGCCTGGTTTTTCACCGCTCCCTGAAATCCTCCGTGCGCGGGGTTGATCACACCGAGCCCGGCTCCGACATCCTCCAAGTGCGGTTGATCCGGCGCAATGGCACGGTCGTCCCATGGAATCCGGCCAAAATCGAGGACGCCTGCCGGAATGCGTTTCTGTCGGTCAAAGAAGATGCGGACGCCGCCGCCCTGATTTCCAATGCCGTGACCGACAAGGTGCGTCATGGCGACCAAGCCTTCGTGCACATCGAGGATGTTCAAGATCTGGTGCAGGAAGAATTGATGCGCCGGGGTTACTACAAAGTCGCGGAAAGCTACATTCTTTACCGAGCCCAGCGCTCCCGCCTGAGGGATGATGCGGTCATTGCCAGACAACCCGAGGAGCAGGATTCGCTGGTGGTTGTGCGCACCGGCCAGGGTCAAAGCGTGTTCTGGGATGGCAGCGACCTCAAAAAACGCATCGAATTTGCCTCGATCGGACTCGACCTCCCCTTGGACGCCTCGGAAATCGAACGCGAACTCCGCCGTTCGATTGGATCGGAACTCACCAAGGAAGAGCTCCAAACCATCATCGTCATGAATTCCCGATCGCTCATGGAACGGGACACCGATTTCGCCAAATTTGCCGGCCGGATTTTGCTGAGCTACATCTACGAGGAAGTGCTCGATTGGAAAATCGAGCGTGACGGCATCGAGGGACTCCGCGACGCCCATCGTTCCGCCTTTAAGAGCTACCTGCGTCACGGCGTCACCATCGAACGCCTCAGCCCGAAGCTCCTCACTTACAACCTCGAAAAACTCGCCGACGCCCTCGACCCTTCTGCCGATCTGGATTTCGACTATCTGGGGATTCAGACACTTTACGACCGCTACCTCATCATCGACAAAACCAACAAGGTCTCCCGCCGCATCGAGACGCCCCAATTTTTCTGGTTGCGAGTCGCGATGGGCCTCTTCAGCGAAGAACCCGCCGACCGCGAGGACTGGACGGTTCGCCTCTACAACCTCTACAAAGGGCGCCGCTTCTGCTCCAGCACCCCCACGTTGTTCAACTCGGGCACGCTCCACAGCCAGCTCTCCAGTTGCTACCTCTACAAGGTCGATGACAGTATTGAATCCATCATGGTTCGCGGGATCGCGGAAAATGCGTTCCTCTCGAAGTGGGCCGGCGGCCTGGGCGGATCATGGACCGCCGTGCGTGGCACGGGCGGCTACATCAAGGGCACCAATGGCGAAAGCCAGGGCGTGATCCCGTTCCTCAAACTCCACAACGACCAACTCGTGGCCGTCAACCAGGGTGGCAAACGCCGGGGATCGGGCTGTGCTTATCTTGAGACATGGCACAATGACATCGAGGACTTCATGCAGCTCCGGGTGACCACCGGCGACGAACGCCGCCGCACCCATGACATGAACACCGCGAACTGGATTCCGGATTTGTTCATGAAGCGGATGGAGGCCCGTCAGCATTGGACCCTCTTCCGTTCCTGCGAAGTGCCGGACCTGCACGATTCCTACGGACGCAAGTTCGAAGAACGATACACCCACTACGAAAAGCTGGCCGCCGAAGGCAAAATTTTTGGCAAACGGATCGAGGCCCTCGATTTGTGGAAGCAAATGCTCAAAATGATTTTTGAGACCGGCCACCCCTGGATCACCTTCAAAGACGTCTGCAACCTGCGCTCGCCGCAGGATCATGTCGGGGTGATTCATTCCTCGAACCTCTGCACCGAGATCACCCTCAACACCAGCGAGGACGAAACTGCTGTCTGTAACCTGGGATCGGTGGTGCTTGATACGCACATTCAAGCCGACGGTTCGCTTGACTTGGAAATGTTGGCCGAAACGATCCGGGTCGCCGTGCGGGCTCTGGACAATGTCATCGACATCAATTTTTACCCCACCGAGGCCGCCAAGCGTTCGAATAACCGTCACCGTCCGATCGGGCTCGGAGTGATGGGCCTTCAAAACGCGCTCTTCAAGCGGGGGTTGGGATTTGCCAGCGATGAGGCCGTCGATTTTAATGATGAGTTCATGGAGGCCATTGCTTATTTTGCTTATTCCGCCTCCAGCGACCTCGCCGCCGAGCGCGGGACTTATAGTTCTTACCGCGGCTCCAAATGGGACCGGGCGCTTTTGCCCCAGGACACCATCGAGATTCTCGAGCGCGAACGCGGCATCAAGATCGACGTGCCCCGCGGTGGCAAAATGGATTGGAATCCCGTCCGCGAAAAAATCCGCAGCCAAGGCATGCGCAATTCGAATGTGTTGGCGATTGCCCCCACAGCCACGATCTCAAACATCACAGGCACCACACCCTGCATCGAACCCAACTACCGGAACCTCTTCGTCAAAAAAAATCTTGGCGGCGACTTCATCGTCCTGAATGGCGAACTCGTGCGGGACCTCAAGACCCATGGCCTCTGGGATCGCCAGATGCTCGATGACCTCAAATACTTCGATGGCGAATTGGTGGATATCGACCGCATCCCGGAAGACATCAAAAAGAAACACCGCACCGCGTTTTCCGTGGACTACAAATACATCATCGATGCCGCCGCACGGCGTCAGAAATGGATTGATCAAGCCCAAAGCGTGAACTTGTTCCTCGCCGTCCCCGACCTCAAAACGCTTAGCCACATGTATCGGCGGGCCTGGCACACCGGCCTCAAAACGACTTACTACCTCCGCAGCCTCGGAGCCTCGAAAATTGATGGCCCCACCGACCGCAAAAAAGCCCTGCGAGGCGTCGTGGCCGGCCCCGCAGAAAAGACCGCCGAAGAACGCCTGGCCTGCTCGATCGAAGCCATGCGCAACGGCGAGATCTGCGAATCCTGTCAGTGACCCCAACCCCGGGAACAGACGCCCCGTTACAAATCACGGCGGTCCTGTTCCCCGGGTTTGAGCTGCTTGACGTTTTTGGCCCTCTCGAAATGTTCGGCCTGCTGGGAGACCGGGCAAAAATCACAATGGCCGCCGTGGACCCCGCCCCCGTGGCCAGCGGAGCGGGTCCGCAAGCGATGCCGGATGTCGTGCTTTCCGAAATCGAAACCACCGACATCCTCCTCATCCCGGGTGGGCCCGGAACCCGATCCTTGGTTTTTGATCAGGGATTCTTGAAGGTGCTATCCCGGTCCGCGAAAAAGGCCACCATCGTGGCCAGCGTCTGCACCGGCAGTGCCCTCCTTGCAAAAGCCGGCCTCCTCGACGGTCACCGCGCCACCTCCAACAAACTGGCCTACATCTGGGCCACCGCCCAAAGCCCAAAGGTCTTCTGGCAACCCCAAGCCCGCTGGGTCGTGGACGGCAATTTTTGGACCTCCTCCGGCATCGCCGCCGGCATCGACATGACCCTCGCCCTCATCGCCAACCTCTTCGACACCAAAACCGCCACCGAAATTGCCAACCGTGCCGAATACTTCTGGAATCAAAACCCGGATTCCGATCCATTTGCCTTATCATAAATCCACCGCTTCCTTGGCTAAAACCATCAACAAAATGATAAACGTGCTGCGATCCAGCAAACACCTGCCCGCTGTTACGTCATTTGCTTGTTCGCTTCCTGCATCCTGGCTGACAGCGGTCCGGGGCAGGTTATTCGGGGCGTTGACAAAAAAATGACAGCACTTTCCGCCGCCAGCTTCTTTGGAATCATGCTTGCCCTGGCAGCGATGCCAAGTGCCAGTGTGGCCCTTGTGGTTGCGCGATCCTCAAGTCTTGGGCTGCGCAACGGAATCGCAACGGCCGGGGGGATCGTAACAGGGGATCTTGTTTTTGTGGCCATTGCGATCATGGGAATGAGCGCGTTGGCCATGGCTATGGGTCCCGTTTTTTCCGCATTCAAGTATGTCGGCGGGGCTTATTTGATATGGCTCGGGATAAAATTATTGAGATCCGATCGAAGAGTGAGGGTTCGCTCCCTACCCGCGAAAATCCACTCGCAAAACGCTGGCCGGATCGGAAAGTCCTCCTACGGGGAATCCAATGCGCAGAGCCTTCTGCATGAGCTTCATGAAACGGATCTTGTGACTGTTGGAAGCTGGCAAATTTGTTGGGAGGTTGGGCCATGCCGACCGGCCTTTTGGGCGTTCTCATGTGCAAAACTCCCTTGGAAATAACTCGATCTGCGCCGGAAAAGGCGGATCGGGAGGGTCATCCGATTGGTGAATCCCATGTTTTGTCTTTGAAGGGGAACAAAGGTGTCCGGCTTTTGGGTCTGCAGAGTCCATCATTTGCAACTTACGCGTTCTGCGGGTTGGGGTCTTGTGGGGTAAAATCCGACCGATCGAAGCCTGCGGTTCCTGTCAACGCCGGGACCGCCTCCTGTTTTTGTTGCACCCATTGACAGGGGCGCATCTCTGAAGTGCAAACTGCGGTTCTTCCAGGGGGCATGGGCGTCTCGC
>JBBECL010000022.1:0-2716 GCA_040881805.1 Terrimicrobiaceae bacterium
TCACCGCCACGACCATACAAGGGCTGGCCAATCGCCAGGGACCCAAAGTCTTTCTGCGCCAGGTGAATCGCATCTGGCCTGTGGCATTTTCCTTTTACGAGAACCGCAATTATCGTGAAAAGATCGGGGAGGAAGTTCTGACCAAGTTTCCGTCGCCGGATCATTTCTGGATCGATTACTACAGCAAGAAATGGGGGTATGACTTTCAGGAAGTTCCCAATCTTGCGGAATTGATCGAGAAGAACAATGGCGTGATCAAAGGAGTCGTCCGCTTGGGCGACGACAATCCCAATGCTGAGGCTGCAGCGGCTACTATCGCCGGCCTGCAGGATTTGATCATCGTCAACGACGAAGCGGTCAAGCACAGCCCGGGTTTGGCTGAACTTCCCGTGGTGGTGGATCTGCGGGAGCGCTATGCGAAAGAGGGAACCCCCGAGCGCAACCTGAAGAATGTCGAGTGGACAATTCAGGAGTTCTTGCCCGGGACGAATTCCGCGCTGCTCTTCTCCTACAAGCCAGCACAGTTTGGATATTTGATCTTTGATTTTGCCATCATGAACAAGGGGTTTGTGTATCACCTCGGCAGTGTGGATCCCAAGGCAACCGATCCGGAATCGCTCAAATTTCTGGCCAAGGAGACAACGCCCGCCGGGCTGACCCATACCGATCAGGACCGGATGGTGAACAAAATCTACGAGCATCTGAAACCGCATGGAATGGTGTGGGGCTGGGATGCGCAAAGCGAGAATGCGATTGCCCGCCGGGCAGGCAGAAACGGAAGTGCGGTCACCTGCTGCACCGCCAACAACGTCTCTTTCCATGCAGCCGTGCCCGCACGTGATGCGATGATGCCCCGGCAGAGACGTCTCAACCCGGACGATGTGAAGGTCGAAGACAAATATTACATTACCTTTATCTCTGGAGCCGGGGATGCCGCCCACACGCATACCGGGCTCATGTGCAATGGTCGCTGGCTCTACTCCGGGCGTGGCAAAGTGCCATTCAACTGGACGGTGAGCCCCTACGTCGTGGAGACGATGCCAGGCATGATGGAGGCCTACTACGAGCAGGCGACCGATAACGACTATTTCGTCAACGAGACCTCAGGCTATGGATATACTCACCCGTTTGCCATTCCTCATGAATTCCTCCCCGGTTACGCAGCAAAGATCAAAGAAGCCAGTGCACTGGCCGACACGCATTACACCGGGCTGTGGTGGTCCGGCATTCAGCCCGAGTCCGTGCGGCGCGAATGGCTGAAAGCGACCGGCATGAGCGGCTTCTTCTCATGGAGCACGCCTCAGAAAGTGATTTTCACCGAAGGCGGTCCAACCGAGATCCAGAGCGAGCGTTTTTTCCGCCCTCATTACTGGCCGAAGGAAGATTCCTCACTAACTCCTGCGGCCCATGCCGCCGGGCTCATGGCGCAAATGAAAGACGTCCCCAAGCCCTGGTTTATTGTCATCTATGATCTCGATCCCAATTTTGCCGAGGAGACGATGAAGCTCCTGCCGGAAGATGATTTCAAAGCAGTGCTGATGGACGAGTTCTTCATCGCAGCGGATAAGGCCAAGGATAAGGTCGAAGGGAGAACGGTCGAGTCGGTGAAATATTGATAAAACGCCGCAATCCCCGGACGCGCGAGCCGCACGTCCCTACCGGCGCTGCCGCAGCGACCAGTTCCACGGCTTTGCTGGCGGTCATCAAGGGAGTCTTTGGTTGATCCGTGCCAGCATCTGGGCGACGCCTGCGCGGGGTGTGGAGCATTGGGCGGCGGCCTCCGCAAATCCACATTCCTTGAGAAGGCAGGCCATGCGGTCCTGCATCTCTCCGAGAAATTCCTTTTCTTTTTCGCTGATCGGCTGCCTGGAGGGGCCGGGTTGAAACCCGCGTAATGCGGCCCCGGCGCGGAATCCCTCGGGGAAATTTCCGGCCTTCAGCATGACTTCAATCAATTCGAGCAATTTGAATTGCACGCGGCGGCATTCTTCGTGAAGTCCCGCGAGAAAATCGTTGTAAATTTTGACGATCGGCTCGGGCACCACGCCCGCGCTGGCGATGGTCCCTCCGTCGGCCCCCATCATGAGCACAGGGTAGAGGATTTCCTCGCACCCGATAAGTAGTGAAAAATCGGGCCGCGCCGGGCGGAGGCGATTGATCGTGTGCAGAAAGCGTGGCATGTCGCGGCTGCTGTCTTTGATCCCGACGATGCGCGGGCAGTCGATGGCAAGGCGGCGAACAATTTCCACCGGGATTTCATTGGCAAATTGCGGAATGTTGTAGAGAACAATATCCACCGGACTGCGGCGCGCCACCTCGCGGAAGTAGGCCTCCATTCCATCCGGAGAGACCTTGTAGAAATAAGGGCCCGTCACCGAGATGGCATCCACCCCTGCGTCGGCATAAGCCCGCGCGGCTTCGATCACAAGGTCAATGCTGTTCTCCGCAGCTCCAGCCAGAATGGGCACCCGGCCCTTGTTCTGGTCGGAGACGATTTTGACCACTCTGATGCGCTCTTGAAGACTCAGTCTGGCGAACTCGCCTGTGCTCCCGTTTGCATAAAGCCCGTGAATCCCTTTCCCAATCAACCACTCAACGATGCGCCGCAGTTCCTCTTCGTTGATGGATCCATCTGCGGCGAAGGGAACAATATTCGGGCAGTAGATGCCAAAAAAGCGGGCGGAAGTGGCGGGAGTCATGGAGTGTCGTAAAATTG
>JBBECL010000022.1:2816-8266 GCA_040881805.1 Terrimicrobiaceae bacterium
AATCGGAAAGCGCGCCGGTTCCGGCGCGTGCCGCCTACCAGCCGCCTTTTCGGGCGGGGATGGGTGTGGGTGCCACGAATGGTTTGCCGTTGATGGTGACGTTTTTGGACACGAGGTTTTTCACGCCTTCGCCGAGTTCGAATTTCTCGTCGGTGACGGTGAGGGTGATGTTTTCCATGGTGATGCCATCCACGGTATCGATGGCGCTGGGATTGAGGATGCCCAGGGAGCCGAAGTTGCCGGTGATGTTTCTAATCGTGACGTTTTTCACGACGGAGGGTTGTAGCGGGTGGCCCTTGAGGTCGAAAAACTGTGTCCACGGTTGCACGTCGAAGAGGCGTCCGCGGGGGCTGTCAAGCGTGAGGTTTTCGAAGGTGAGGTTTTCGTAGAGCTGGGGCGTGTCGGGGCGGAGTTTGAGGCGGACGACTTTGTTCTCGCCGCGGATTTTGCAGTTACGGATGGTGACGTTGCGGACGACGGTGGCCTCGCTGCCCAAGGTGAGGACGCCGTGGCCGGAGCCGAATTCGCAGTCTTCGATGAGGATGTTTTCGACGGGCGGGGAGGATTCGTCCTGGAGGGCGAGGGGGCCTTTGGTGCCCTTTATGGCGATACAGTCATCGCCCACGGAGATTTTGCAGCGGCGGATGGTGACGTTCTGGCAGGAGTCGATGTCGATGCCGTCGGTGCTGGGTGCGCCGTGGATGGGGGAGGCGATGTCGAGGCCTTCGAGGACGACGTCGCGGCAGCGGTAGAGGTGGACGTTCCAGAAGCCGGAGTCGCGGAGGGTGAGGCCTTCGATGCGGACGTCGTTGCAAGTATCGATGAGGAAGAGACGGGGGCGCTCGACTTCGAGGTTGGTGCAGTTGGCGTTTTCTTTGCGGCGCTGCCAGAAGGCGGCCCAGAAGACGGAGCCATTGCCGTCGATCTTGCCGGAGCCGGTGATGCGGACGCCGGTGAGGTTTTGAGCGTTGATGAGGGCGAGGCGCCATTCGGGGAAATGGCCTTCGATGCGGGTGCGGCGTTTGGGGTAGTCGGCGATGTTGTCGGAGCCGAGGAGGACGGCGTCGGCAGGGATGTGGAGTTCGACGTTTTGTTTGAGGAAGATCGAGCCGCTGCGGACGGTGCCTTTGGGGAGGACGACGCGGCCGCCGCCTTTTTCATAGGCGGTGTCGATGGCTTTCTGGATCGCGGCGGTGTCGAGCGTGGTATCGTCGACGGTGGCGCCGAAGTCGGTGACGGGGAAGTCGGTGACGGGTGAGTCGGCTGCGCGGAGTGCGGGGAGGTTGCCGAGTGCGACGATGGCAGCGAGGAGGGCCAAGAAGGAGAGCGGGCGGGCGAGGAGTGACTCAGGGCGTGTGCGTGGCATGAAGAAAAGGCCGTCCGCTGCGGATGACCCGAAGTGGCGGATGCGTGATTTTCGGTGCGGGAGAGTTGGCCGGCAGTTGAATCCAGACTTCCCATGCCGGGTGCGTGCCGATTCCGTGGAAATTGAGCGCACTGAGCAGGACGATGATTCCCTTGGGCACCAGAAGGGAGGCTTCCACGATATCTGGATGGCTGTATCCTTCCGTCTCGGAAAGGACATTAGCCCGATCATCTGGCGACTCAACTCGAAGAGCGGATCACTCATGGAATGAAAAACATACCCAACCAACCTCCGCTAATCATGCACGGAATTCAATCCAGTTTTGAGCGCCCTCCACTCACGCCCCGTTCTATGAGCTTCCAGTCAAACGCCCTGCGCGCCACTTGGCGGGCGTTGTCCCGCAGATGGCGCGGAAATCGTAAATCATGCGCCCGGGATTGCCGAATCCGCAGGTGAAGGAGATTTCCTTGATCGTCATTCCGGTCTGCTGAAGCAGGACCTGGGCGCGCTGAACCCTTTGGCTGATGATGTAGCCGCCCACAGACCCCAGTCCAGCCGAGGCGAAATGTCGCTCCAGGGTCCGGAGTCCCAGCCCGCACGCGGTGGCCACTCCGGCAAGGCGCAGGGGGCGATGGCAGTTGTCTTCAATGAATTGAACGGCCTTGGCCAGGGGGGGAGGGATGGTCTCGCGTGCCGCGGCTTCAGGCTCGTCAGGGTCGCCGCAACATTCCAGCAAAATGGCCAGTGCCCGGGCTCCCCACGAGGGGAGGTTTTCTTGAGGGTGTGAGGCTACGTCTTTGAAAAGCCGGTCAATCCGGTCTTCCATTTCTTGCTTCACCCGGCCGCGGATGACTTGCGAAGAATTGGGCAAGACACCGGCTTTCACGAATCCGTGGGCAACATGTCCCCGGAGGCAAATCCATTTTTCCAACCATCCTGTCGAGGGACTGGGGCGATAGCGGTGCCATTGCCCGGGCAGTATGAACAGCGCATCTCCGCTTGAGAGGGGGACGGTGCCGGGGTCCCGGGTTTCCCACACGCCTTCGCCTTCTACCACAAACACCAACGCAAAGTCAGCGACCGTGCGCCCGGTTTTCCAATTGAAATCGAACTCGGGCGGATGATTCGCAACCGGATACTTCTGCCCTTCCTTGTAGCGCAGACTTCCGATGCTGGTGAGATAACAACCGCCGCGCAAGGCTGAGGAGCCCACCGGGAGGTAATAAAAGCCTTTCATGTGCCCCATTGCCCGAAATTCCTCGTCGTAAAGCAAGAATATAATGTCGTAAAATCAAAACGATTTAAGCTTTATCCGGCCTGAAATTTTCCCCAGCGTGGAGAACCATGCGAATTAAAAATATCAACTTGTATACCATTGGTGCCGGAGATACGGGTGCCCGGGGAGCTGCCCAGGGTGAATCTCAATACTGGGGCGGTGGTTGGCAGGCCTCGACTCTGATTGCCAATCCCATGTCGGTGTATCCCAAATACTCGACCGTCCGATCCTTGTGGATGGGGCCGGGACAGGATCCTTTTGCGATC
Source organism: Terrimicrobiaceae bacterium (assembly GCA_040881805.1). Classification (GTDB taxonomy): domain Bacteria; phylum Verrucomicrobiota; class Verrucomicrobiia; order Chthoniobacterales; family Terrimicrobiaceae; genus JAJTZA01. The sequence continues at coordinate 5,725 of JBBECL010000022.1, forward strand.
GAAATTGAAACGGAAGAAGGGGTCACGGGCTCGTGTGTCAACTACGGCGGGGGAGCATTTGCCTGCGCCGTGATCGAGCAGCATTTTAAGCGGTTTCTTATCGGCCAGGATCCCTTCAACATCGAACTCATCTGGGATCAAATGAACCGATCCACGTTGCCCTACGGGTTGGGCGGGGTCACAAGCATGGCGATGGCCGGAGTGGATCTGGCGCTCTATGATTTGGTCGCCCGCAGCCTGAATATTCCAGTTTACAAGCTCATTGGAGGACAAACCAAAGAATCCATTCCCTGTTATGCCACGATTCACCCGGACAATGCCGAGCACTGGAAAGACCGCGGTTTCTTCGGGGTGAAGATCGCCGCGCCCTGGGGAATAGAAAGTGGTCGGGAAGGAATCCTGAAAATGGAAGCGCTCCTGCGCAAGCTGCGCCAGGACCTTGGCGAGCACATGGACATCATGGTGGATTGTTATCTCTCGTGGGACGTCGAGTTTGCCACCCGTCTCGCCGCCCGCATCCGGGATCTGGACATCAAATGGTTTGAGGACCCCCTGCAAAATGGCTGGGCGACGGAACAGAACGCTTACCTGCGCTCGCAACTCAGCCCGATCCAGTTGGCGACCGGCAATCTCGAATATCATGAAAAGGCGTTTCATGACATCATCCGCAACCGGGCCACGGATATCATCCAACCCGAGATTCAATGGGTGGGAGGACTGACGCCCACGCGCCGCATCGCGGCTCTGGCAAAGCCCTACGACATGCAGGTCATCCCGCATGGGGCTTCCGTTTACAATTACCACTTTGTGATGGCCAACACGAACTCGCACTACGCCGAGTTTCTCACCACGGGCGAGGGCCGGGATTTGCATCCGATCTTCGATACAATTATCGGAGAGCCGTTGCCGGTCAACGGGCACATTCACTTGGATTCGTCTAAGCCGGGGTTTGGCGTGGAACTGAACCGCGAAAAGCTGGTGCCTTATCGCGGCTGATCGATTCATCCGCCTGCCCTTGGCCTCCTTCCTCCTGTTATGAACATTCCCGATCCTCGCTGTCTCCCGGCCATGCCGGGCTGCCGCTCAAGGTTGAATCTGATTGAATGCGCGCCACCTCGGAATTTCCTGCGATGAGTGCTGGAAAACAACCGGAAAAGCCACTTCAAATCGGCGTTGTTGGGGCTGGTTGGTGGGCCACCTATGCGCACATTCCTGCCCTCCGGAAGCATCGGCTTGCCGAAGTCATTGCGGTGCAATGCCGATCACAGGATAAAGCAAACCGCGTGGCGCGGGACTTTGAGGTGCCGCATGCTTTTGCTTCCATCGAAGCCCTTCTGGATCTGCCAGAGCTCGATGCCGTTGTCGTGGCGACGACCCCGAACATGCATTACGAACAGGCCAAGGCGGCCCTCGAACGGGGAAAGCATGTGCTCATTGAAAAGCCGATGACCTTCACGGCGGCGGAGGCCCGTGAGCTTTGCGACCTCGCCGATGCCCGAAGCGTGCAGCTTTTAATCAGTTGCCCGTGGCATTACACCGCGCATGCCATGGCAGCTCGCAACGCCATCCACAGCGGCATGCTGGGGGAGATCCGGATGCTCTCCATCCTGATGACCAACCCGATTGACAAATTACTCACCGGGGACAGCACGTCTCCGACGCACGGCATGGAGAGGGTGTATGTTGAACCAAGCCCGGGTTCTTACAACGATCCCGCGATTGCGGGCGGCGGGCAGATATATTGTCAGGTCTCCCATGCTGCGGCCTACATCACCTTTCTGACAGGTCTGCGGCCAGTCGAAGTCTTCGCGAGATTCGACTATGCCGGTTCGCAAAACGACATTTATAACGCCCTCACCGTGACCCTTGAAAATGGGGCCCTTGTCAGCCTTGCCAGCACTTGCGCCACTCCCCTGGCCGAGCGCACCTATGAAGTTCGTGTATTTGGAACGCACGGAATCCTTTTGCTCGAACTCTGGAAAGGCACGGCAGAGATGATTTCCTTCGACGGCAACCGTGTGACGTTCCCTGCCTTGCAGAGCGAGGAGATTTATCCGGAGGGGGCTCCTGCGACCAACTTCGTGGATGCCGCCCTTGGTCTTGCGCCGAACGGCTCGGACGGACGACTTGGGCTCGCCGCTATGGAAGTCATTGAGGCCGCCTGCTTGTCCGCCCGCTCCGGTCAACCCCAGCGTGTGGACCGAAGCAAATGACACACCTTCCCGAACACCATCATGATTGAACTCAAAGGCATCACATGGGATCACAGCCGGGCCTTGCCCCCGCTGGTGGCCACGGCGCAGCGCTATGAGGAAACGCATGCAGGCGTGCGGATTCGTTGGGAGAAACGCTCACTCCATGAATTTGGGCACATGTCGGTGGAAGTTCTGGCCGAGCGCTTTGACCTTGTCGTCATCGACCATCCCTGGGCCGGGTTTGCCTTCGCTCGCGGGCTGTTCCTCGACCTCTTTCCCCTGATGGATGCATCGGCCGGTGACGACCTGAGGCAAAATTCCGTGGGTCCGAGTTTTGGCAGTTATCA
>JBBECL010000023.1:0-8265 GCA_040881805.1 Terrimicrobiaceae bacterium
CTCCATCACCTGCTGGAACCCGGCCGCCGCCCCGGATTTGGACGTGTCAGAGATTTGGCCTGCCTCAAGCGCCGCCAAAAATTCCTTCACAACCGTGAACAGCCGCCCCAGGGCATCGGGAGTATTCAGGTCCTCGGCCAGTGCTTCCATGACCGTGGCGAAGGGATTGTTGTCACCCAATGACGCCGCGGGATCACCGAGCCGTTCCTTGAACCGCCGGAGCCGGCCCAACGATTTGTGGGCGGCGGAGAGACTTTCCCATGTGAAATTGAGGGGCTGACGGTAATGCCCGGCCAGCAAGGCATACCGCAAGTCCTCGCTCGTGTATCCCCGGGCCACCACATCTTCCAGCGTGTGGAGATTCCCGAGGGACTTGCTCATTTTTTGCCCTTCGACCAGCAAGTGCGCGACATGAAACCAATGACGCGCGAAGCGTTTGCCTGTCGCGGCCTCACTTTGGGCAATTTCATTTTCATGGTGGGGGAACACCAGATCGATGCCACCCCCATGGAGATCAAAAGATTCCCCGAGATGCTTCATGGCCATCGCACTGCATTCGATGTGCCAGCCCGGCCGACCCTCCCCCCATGGCGAAGGCCAGAAATTGGGGCCATCCTCGGGGCGGCGGGCTTTCCAGAGGGCGAAGTCCGCCGCGGAATCCCGTTCGTATTCATCAGCCAGCGCCGAGGTTGTCGTGATGGTCCGTTCTGTGAGCCTCGAAAGTGCCCCATATTTGGGAAACGAATCGATCCGGAAATACACCGACCCGTCGGCGGCCTGGTAGGCGTGACCCCGCGCGATGAGTTTTTCGATGAGCGCAATCTGATCCGACAAATGCTCCACGGCTCCGGGTTCTTCATGCGGCGGCAAAACATTGAGGGCCTCGCAGTCGTGATGAAATTTTGCGGCCCAGTCCGCACAAAATTCGGTGAGGGTTCGTCCTTCGGCTTGGGATTGGCGGATCGTCTTATCGTCCACATCCGTGATATTCCGGACATGACGTGTCGGCGTGCCCAGGACTTCCACGGTCCGGCGAAACACATCCTGCATCACAAACGTCCGGAAGTTTCCGATGTGGGCTGGCCCGTAAACGGTCGGTCCGCAGCAATAAAACCGAAAAACGCTGCCATCCATGGGAGACAGAGGCTGTATTGAGCGGGTGAAGGTGTCGTAGAGGCGCGGGGTCATCGGAGGTGTTGGATTTTATAGGTCCTATGGGACTCATAGGTCTTATAGGACCTATATTTCCTCGAACGCGACCCGTGTAGTGACCAACCAACCATCAGAGCTTGGTGGGATTCGGCGCATCCCCATAAACATCTTTGGGATCAAAGGTTTTGGCGGCTTCAAGGAATGCCAGAGGTCCCCCGGCTTCGGCCCCCACGGGCACGGCCCGGTAGAAGCAGCTCCGGTAACCCACATGGCAACTTGCTCCCGATCCGCCGACGCGGACCCTCAGCCAAATGCAATCCTGGTCATCATCGACCCGCATTTCTTCAATAGTTTGGACCAGTCCACTGGTCGCGCCTTTGTGCCAAAGGGACTGACGGCTCCGGCTCCAATAATGCGCCTCACCGGTCGCAATGGTTTTTTCCAAAGCCTCCGCATTCATGTAGGCATGCATGAGCAGTTCTCCGGTCGCATGGTCGGTCGTCACCACAGGAATCACGCCCTGCGTATCAAATTTGGGGGCAAGTTCCGTGCCTTCTTCGACTTGTTCTACCGTGCGGCGAGGATGGAATATCGTGGTCATCAAAAAATAAAGAGCCCCAAACATTATACGGGTTTCCTCCATTCAGCAATCCCGTGTTTTGAATGGTCTCAGCCGGCTGTGAGGGCCGCTCGCTCGTTGCCGAGACCGCCTGTTCTTTCCAGAAAATAATCGTAACCATCAGGGTAGGGGGTCACGATTCCCGAGTTCACGTGGAGGACTTTCGTGGCGAGTTTGCGGATAAAATGCACATCATGGGAAATAAAAACCAGTGTGCCTTCATAGTTCTCAAGCGCCAGGAGCAGGGACTCGACAGTCAGAATGTCGAGGTGGGTGGTGGGCTCGTCCATGAGGAGAAGATTGGGGGGATCAACCAGGAATTTGATGAGGTTGAGGCGGGTCTTTTCTCCCCCGCTGAGAACGGCCGTTTTTTTGTAGACCTCCTCTTTGCGAAACATGAAGGAGCCCAGGACTCCGCGGGCTTCATCCTCCCGCAAGGTGCCATTGCTGTCAGCAAGCACTTCCTCCAGGACACTCTTCGTGGGATCCAGTGTGGCGGCGCGGTGCTGACTGAAGTAGCGGATCACCGCATTGTGGCCGGGGTGACGGACGCCCTTTTGGAATTCGACTTCACCGGCAAGAATTTTGAGCAGGGTGGATTTTCCCGCGCCGTTTGGTCCCACAAGCACCGTCCGCTCGCCGCGTTCGATGGTGAGATCCAGGCCCTCATAAACTTTGGTTTTGCCATAGGCCATGTGAATCCCTTCCAAAGAAATGGCCCGCTGTCCCCCGCGTGGCGGTTGGGGGATCTGAAAACGGAAGGGTTTGCGAGGCGGTGTGGGCTTTTCGATGAGCTTCATCCGCTCAATCTGCTTGAGCTTGCTCATGGCCTGCGACGCCTTTGAGGCGACCTGACGGAACCGGTCCGCAAATTCTTGGAGCGCCTGGATTTCTTTCTGCTGGTTTTTGTGGGCGGCGAGTTGCTGTTGGTAATTTGCCTCGCGCTGCTCCAAGAAGGCCGTGTAGTTCCCCTTGTAGGAAATCAGTCGTTGATCGGAAATCTCGTAAACCGTTTCCACGATCTCGTCCATGAACTCGCGGTCATGGGAAATAAGCAGCACCCCCCCGGGATAGGATTTCAGATAGTTTTGCAGCCACAGGAGCGAGAGCAGATCAAGATGGTTGGTGGGTTCATCGAGGAGCAGGAGGTCGGGTTCGATGACAAGCAACCGCGCCAAATGCGCCCGCATCACCCAGCCGCCGCTGAGTTCATTGGCTTTACGGCAAAAATCCCCTTCCTGGTAGCCAAGCCCCTTCAACATGCGTTTGGCGCGGGCCTCCCGCTTGGGGTCATTTAGTTCCTCCAGGCGTGTGGTGGCCGCGTGATGTTCGATGCTATCCGCCTCCCCGGCTTTTTCCAGCTCCAGCAGACGAGCCTCCAGAGCCGGAGCCTCACCCGCCCGTCCCGTGGCGATTTCAAGAACCGTCTCCTCGCCGAGCGCCTCCGCCTCCTGCGGCAAATATCCCAACGTGATCCATTCGTCATATTCGGCCGTGCCCGAATCCGGCTCCTCCGACTTGAGGATCATGGAAAACAATGTGGATTTTCCCGCTCCATTCGGGCCAACAAGGGCCACACGCTCGCCATAGTTGACTTGCATGGCCGCATCCTCAAAAAGGGTGCGGCCCCCCACGGACTTCTTCAGGTTTCGAATGGTAAGCACCGCCGAAACCTAGCGAGAGACAAGTCTGCGGACAACCCGCTTGTGAAACAAAATCAGCCCTGCTTCGCCCGATACTTGTCCACGAAATATTTCATCGTGTGGAAAAGCACGGAATCGAGGTCATGCTTCGACTGCCAGCCGAGCAGGTTGCGCGCCTTGTCCACATTGGGAATCCGGCGGTCGCAGTCTTCGTAGCCTTTTCCATAAAACTCCTCGCTGGAAACATCCACAATTTTGGGAGCGGGATCTCCGGGTTTGCGGAACTCGCGGTCAAAGAGGCTCACCATGCGGTCGGCGAGCTGTTTGATGGTGACTTCGTTTTCGGGTGTTCCGATATTAAAAATGTGGCCATTGCCGACCTCGGGGTTTTCCAGGATGCGAACAATACAGTCCACCGCATCATCAATGTAGGTGTAAGCCCGGTAATTGACGCCACCATCGACCAGTTTGATATCCGTGCCATACAGGAGACCGTTCATGAAATGACTGAAAACGCGGGGGTTGCCGGTTTGCTCGCTGGGGAGATAGTCGATCCGTGGTCCGATGAAATTGAAAGGCCGGATAATCGAATATTGCAGCCCTTCTTCGATCCCGTAAGCGTGAAGCACCCGCTCCAACAACTGCTTCGCCGAGGCGTAAATCCAGCGGTGATTTTTGACCGGGCCCATGATGAGCGGGGTTTCGTCCTCCACAAACGGCATGGGATATTCTGCCGAGCTTTTTCCGAAGGCCTTCGCCGCCGTGATGCCATACACCTCACAGGTGGAAAATTGCACGATGCGCTTTTTGTGTTTCACGCAAAACTCCGCAATTTTGAGATTCTCGGTGAAATTGAGTTTGAAAACATCAATCGGGTTGCTCACATAAAGGGCGGGATTTGCCATCGCGACAAGATCCACAACCAAATCATGGGCCACTGTGAGCTCCTCAAGCTTCTTTTCGTCCCCCCGGATATCAAACTCCACGTAGTTGAGTTCCGTGCCGCCAGTTGTGTCATCCAGCTTTTCCCGCTCGATGTCGAGCGCCGTGATTTCATGTTTCCCCTCGCGCAAGAGACGCTCGGTCAAATTGGCACCAATAAAACCGCCGGCACCAAGCAAAAGAATCTTCATAGTTGAGAGGATTATCATTAACGACTTGCGGGATTTCCATCAAATCAATTTTCTTCAGCCATTTATCGAGCTTGGCTCAACCGACTGCCCGGATCTTGACCGTCTATATGTCGCACCTGGATCACTCAAACGGGAAAATGCGAACGCGGGGACGGATTGGTTCGGAGGAGATCAGGTTTGTCCAGACCGGTGATGAGACGGAAAACCGGTGCGCCTTTCTTGCAAATGAGGGCGGTTTGGGGGATAGGAACCCGCATGAAGAGTTATGTCCTATTGGCCGCAAGTCTGGGGCTTGCGAGTTGCACGCCGGTGGACCCTGTGGCTCCAGGCCGCATCGTTTTCCTGGGGGATAGCCTGACCGAGGGATACGGTTTGAGTCCCGAGGAAAGTTACCCTGCTCTCCTCAGCGATCGTTTGGCCGGTCATCGGCTCACGGTTGTCAACGCCGGGATCAGCGGGGAAACCACCGCAGGCGGCTTGGGAAGAGTCGGGGCGGTTGTGGGGCCCGACACGCGCGTTCTTGTCCTTGCGCTTGGAGCAAACGACGTCCTCGCTCGGGGAGACCCCGCGGCCATGAAGTCCAATCTTCTTGCCATGATCGCCGAAGCGCGCGCTGCCAATCCGCAGGTGCGGATCCTTCTTGCGGGCATCCGCTTCACGTTTCCCGTTGACAATGGCACCTACTCCCAAGTTTATGCGGAAGTTGCAAGAGAGGCCGGCGTCGCCCACCTTCCCCATCTCCTGAGCGGTGTGATTGGGAACCCACAGCTCAATCAACCCGACGGAATGCATCCCACCGCGGAAGGCCAAAAAATGATGGCTGAAACCGTCTGGGAAGCACTCGAGCCGCTGCTTTGACGGGCCGTCACTGGCGAGTCGTAGGACCCCTCAGACTTGACAGATTGGCTGTCATGAACTAACTCCACATCCGACATGAGGAGCCTCTGCAACATTCGCGTTCTGTGGACGTTCGGCTTCCTCGTTTTGGTGTCAGCACAATTGCTTCACGCCTACGGTCACTGGGAACAGATTTCCGTGGGGGATCACGCGGCCTGCGCACATTCTCATGAACCCGATCCCGGGGCCGACCCCTTCTCCCCTTCGGATCCTGCAGCGGATCATTGTCATAGTCCGGCCATCCTTGTGGCGCAAGTGACCGTGCCCCGCAATTCCACCGTAACCGTTCATCCCGAGGTCGAGCCAGGAATTCCCGAGGCTCCCGTGATGTCCATCGATTACCCGCCTCAGTTGTCCTGACGAATCACGGGCGTATTGTGCCCGCGATTCTTGATTGGGGGCATCTGCCCTCTGCGTTCACGTCTGTCATGGACGGAACTCCTCCATCTCGCGTGCCTATTCCGGCCACCCAACTCAATGACAATAACCAGGCAGGAAAGCCTCCGCCATTCGTATGACTTACCATCCCTTATTCCCTCTCCAGCCATGAATTCGATTCGTTTATTGATTTTTGTTTTTGTGGCAATCCCAACGCTCTCCGCGCATGCGGAAATCTCGCTCACTGCCGAAGCCGCCGCAAAATTGGCGCGTGAGAAAAATCCCGAACTCGTCGCAGCCAGGAATCTGATTGAAGAGGCCCAAGCCCGCACATTCATCGTCGGCCGACTGGCCAATCCGGAACTCTCAGCTGAAATTGCCGGGGGGCAGGATTTTGAGGGGCGCGTTTCCGTTGGGATCACGCAACGATTTCCACTGACTGCAAGGCTTCGGCTTGAGCGGGAACTTTCTGCCATCGATGTCGAGATTGCTCGACTCGAGGTGCGGAATCGGGAGCGGCAGATAGAAGTTGCGGCCAGGAGTGCCTTTTACGAACTCGCCTCGGCGCGTTCCTCGATTGCGCAGGCTCGACAGCAATCCGCGCTGGCCCAAGCCTTCGCCGAGACGATAGCTGAAGGAGTCCCCCAAGGTTTTGGATCGCAGATTGATGGCGGCCAAGCCGCGCTTGAGGCGGAAACTCTCCGCACTGCCGGTGAATCCTTGCGAAGTTTGGAAGCCGATGCCGCAGGCCAGTTGAATACATTGCTCGGACGAAGTGCCGATGCTCCTATTGTGATCAAGGATCCGCTCGACCTCCCCAAGGCGATGCCGGCCAAGCGTGCGGTGGGAGTGCGGGCGGACCTTCTGCTTGCAGAAGCCGCTGTCCGCTCGGGTGCGACCGGGGTTTCCCTCGCGAAAGCCAGCCGATGGGATGACGTTGGGGTGGGTGTTTTTATCGAAGGCGAGCGGTTTGCAGACGAGCCGGAAGGCATCGAACCGGAGGCATTGGTCGGCATTCAGTTCAGCATGCCCTTGCCAATTTGGCAAAACGGGTCTGGCAAAGTCGCCGAGAAACAAGCTGCCCAGACGCGGCTGGCTAAAAAATTGGAGGCATTGAGGTTTTCGATACGAAACGAGGCTCTGGCAGCGCACGCCATTCTGTCCGCTCGCCACCGGTCCGCAATGGATTTGACTTCGAAGTTGGTTCCAGCCGCACGAAAGCAAGTGACCGACGCAGAGGCAGCTTACGCCCGTGGAGAAATCGACATCACAACGGTCTTTCGGACTCGCGAGAAGCTGGTCGAAATCGAAGCAAACGCGCTCGAATCGCGCAAAAATTACTTTGTCGCCTACGCCGAGTGGATCGCAACTCTCGGGGAACCGTCCACTCAACCCTAAAACTTGCTGCCTCGCCTGCGTCCGCCACGAAACCGCACCCGGCAACCCTGAATTTTGATCAAACCATGAAACCAATTATCTTCATTCTCATCGCAGCACTGCTGCCCTGTTGCGCCTTTTCAGCCGCTCCGGCCGTAGAACCTGTCATCCTCTCCGAACAAGGAGTCAACAACCTCGGCATAAAAACCGATGTCGTCGAGGAAGCCGATTTCGAACTCACCACTTTCGCGCTGGGGCGCACGGAAGCGATCCCCGAAAAGCGCGCCATCCTCAGCAGTCGCATCGCCGGGCGGGTCGCCGAGACCCAACTTAAAATTGGTGCTTATGTCGAAAAAGGCGAAAAGCTGGTTCTGTTAGAGAGCCGTCAGCCCGGCAATCCGCCGCCCACTGTCTGGCTCACCGCACCAGCCAGCGGCACAGTCATTTCGGTCAACACCTCCCTCGGCGCACCTGTTGAACCATCAGACTCGCTCGCTGAAATCGCAGATCTCAGCACCATTTATCTGATCGCAAATCTACCCCAAGCGACTGCCGGGAAGATCCAATCGGGTGCGCAGGCCAATGTCAGTTTCCCGATCATTCCGGAAAAAGGATACACTGCCACTCTGCTGAATCACTTCGCCTGTCCTCATTCTTATCCTACCCACGCAACCAACCGCGCCGAGGACTCGGAGACCCCGAGTCTCAACAACGCGGGCGTGATTTTCACTATCGAAAACCCCGACACCCACCTCCGCCCGGGCATGAACGCAGAAGTCTCGATCATCATGGAAAAACGCGAGGGTGTCCTCAGCGTCCCGCGCGAAGCGATCCAGGGCAGCGCCTCCAACCGCCATGTCTATGTGCGCCACATGACAATCCCCAATGCCTTCGACCGCGTGAACATTGAGACCGGAATGACCAGCGGCGACCGCATCGAAATCCTTGGCGGGCTTTTCCCCGGTGATGAGGTCGTCACGCGCGGCTCCTACTCGCTCGGATTCGCGGGTGGCGGCAGCGGCATCTCACTCAAGGAAGCCATGGACGCCGCCCACGGCAATGAACA
>JBBECL010000024.1:0-8261 GCA_040881805.1 Terrimicrobiaceae bacterium
AGTCGAGCGGTTCCAGCAGGTCCCGCGCCCGGGCAGTGAGATGTCGAATCGGCGTTTATTGAAAGCCAACACCATCACAGCTTCGCCATGTATCCGCAAGGCACCGAGCGCCAGGAAGATCGCCGTGTCCTCGTTGTCCGCACACACCAAGCAACTGCGAAATAATTATTTTACAGCTTCTGACATGCTGGTGTTGTCCAAGCCACCGGAATCTTCTTGCTTGCCGGTGCGCCATGACCCAGGATCGCGCCACCATGAAATTATTGCTTTCTCTTGCGGCGGCTTGTGTGGTGTGTGCGTTTTCCGGTTGTGCGACCACGGCGGGCGGAGGGTGTTGCCCGGGCAAGACATGCTGTCCTGCGAACGGAAAATGCTGCGGCAAGCCGTGCTGTGATCAGGGAACTTGTCCCGCGTCGGTTCCCAGCGAGGGCTGTTCGCAGTAGGTTTGGCAGCGATGGCTTGATGAAGAGCCGGCCTTGTGGTGCCTCATAGACCGGGCTTTTTATGTTGAGTGCCTCCATGCGCCGGGTGGTTTGGTGTTGCTATCTGGGCATGTTTGTCCAAGCGATGGTGATCAATATCACCCCCTTGCTTTTTATTCCGTTGCGGGATCAGTTTGGTCTGAGCTTTGAGCAGGTGGGGCGGTTGGTGCTCGTGAATTTTGCCACCCAGTTGGTGGTGGATCTTTTGTGCACGGCGTTTGCCGACCGGGTTCCGCCGCGTCCTTTGATAGTCGCCGCAAACGCGCTGTCTGCCGCGGGGCTTTGGGTTTTTGCGATTGCCCCCTTCCATTTTTCCGATCCGTTCACAGGCTTGATTGTGGGAACGATGGTTTTTTCCGTGGGGTGTGGGTTGCTGGAGGTCTTGCTCAGTCCCATCATCAACGCCCTTCCTTCGGACAACAAAAGCCGCGCGATGGCTTTTCTGCATGCGTTTTACCCGATTGGCAAAGTCGCCGTGATCTTGGTCACGGGAGTTGCCCTTTATGGTTTGGGTGTCGGGGCATGGCCGTGGATTTTGGTGGCTTGGAGTTTGATTCCCCTGGCAAACACGGCCGCCTTTTTTCTGGTGGACCTGCCGCCCCTGGCGGATCCGGAGCGCCGACAAACCCTGAGGTCTTTGGTGGTGGGGCGTCCCCTTTACTGGCTCCTGGCAGCTATGGTTCTGGCGGGGGCCTCGGAGGTGACCGTGGCCCAGTGGACCTCGGCTTATGTGGAAACGGCCCTCGGCTTTTCCAAGGTCACGGCCGACCTTGTGGGGTTTGTTTTGTTCGGGGTCGGAATGATCATCGGCCGCCTCTGGTTTGGGTGGAAAGGGGAGCATGCCAATTTGACGAAAGTGATGAGCATCAGCGCGGTGCTTTCCGGCGTGACCTGTCTTGGGATGGCGTTGTTGCCTTCGCCGCTGCTGGCGCTGCTGGCCACCGGGTTCTCCGGTTTTTTTGTCAGCATGCTCTGGCCGGGAACCATTTCCCTTTCCGCGGCACGGTTTCCCCTTGCCGGGGCTTCCTTGTTTGCGCTGCTTGCCGCAGCGGGTGACAGCGGAGCGGCGGTGATGCCGTGGCTGGTTGGCGTCATCGCGGACTCTGTCGGAAATAGCCCCCCGGGCTGGGCCACGGCAATTTTTGGGGAGGCTTTGGCACCCCAAGCTCTCGGGCTCAAAGCGGCGTATTTCGTCTCGGCGCTCTGGCCGTTCCTGATGGTGCCCGTCATTCTCGCCCTGCGGCAAAACCACAAGGGGTAGTGGTTCTCCAAAAAAATATATCAACTTATAGTTGACAGGTCACTTGGTGTTGAATTAACAACACTAATATATGAACGCATTTGCCCCCCCTCTTCAGGCTTGGCTTTTGGATGTTCCGAGGACATTGCCGGTGTGTGTCAGGAAGCGGGAGGGGGTCATTGCCGGGTTTGATGCCACAAAAATCACCAGGGCTTTTCAGCGGGTTGGCATGGAGAGCGGGGAATTTGTGGAGGCGGGGGAACTGACCGAGTTGGTGCTTCAGAAGCTGGCAAGCGGGCATGATTTGCGGATTGTGGCGGCCCGGGAGTTGCAGGAAGTGTTTGATGACGTGTTGGCGGAGCGGGGATTTTTTGGGGCCCTTCGGTTGGCGATTGCCTGGCGGGAGCAGAAAAATGTCAGACGTGACCGCACGGCGGCCATGGTGGATGCCATCTCGACCATTGAGGAATACGTGGGCAGAACCGATTGGAGGGTGCAAGCCAATGCCAATCAGGGATTCTCCCTGGGTGGAATGATTCTGAGTGTGGCAGGCAAGGTGACGGCAAATTATTGGTTGGGGCAGGTGTATCCTCCGATGATCGGGCAGGCCCACCGGGAGGGGGATTTTCATATTCATGATCTGGACATGCTTTCGGGCTACTGCGCGGGTTGGTCGCTGAGGATGCTCCTGGCTGAAGGGTTCAACGGGGTTTCCAACAAAGTCGAATCGCGTCCCCCCCGTCGGTTGAGAACGGCGTTGGGTCAGATGGTGAATTTTCTCGGCACGTTGCAGAATGAGTGGGCCGGAGCACAGGCCTTCAGTTCCTTTGACACCTACCTGGCGCCTTACATCCGGCGGGAAGGTTTGTCCTATTCCGAAGTCCGTCAGTGCATGGAAGAGTTTGTGTTCAACCTCAATGTGCCCTCGCGCTGGGGCACGCAGACTCCGTTCACCAATCTGACCTTTGATTGGACCTGCCCGGCGGACATGAGAGACGTGCAGCCTGTGGTGGGGGTGGAGACGATGCCATTCGTCTATGGAGACCTTCAGCACGAAATGAACATGCTGAATCAAGCCTTTCTTGAGGTGATGATGGCGGGTGACGCCCGCGAGCGCGTTTTCACATTCCCGATTCCCACCTACAACATCACGGATGATTTTCCGTGGGAGGATGAAAATGTGGAACGGCTTTTTGAAATGACCGCCAAGTATGGACTCCCCTATTTTCAGAACTTTTTGAGCTCCGATCTGCAACCCCACATGGTGAGGTCCATGTGTTGCCGGTTGCAACTTGATCTGCGGGAGTTGTTGAAGCGCGGCAATGGATTGTTCGGGTCGGCCGAACAAACCGGATCCCTGGGGGTGGTGACCATCAACTTCGCGAGGCTCGGGTATTTGTATCAGGGAGCGGAAACCGCTTTGCTGCATGCGTTGGACCAGTTGTTGGACATGGCCAAGGACAGTCTCGAAATCAAACGCAAAGTGATTGAGGAGCGGATGAATGCCGGCCTTTTCCCCTACACCCGCCGTTATCTCGGAACGCTCAGAAATCATTTTTCAACTCTGGGGGTCAACGGGCTCAATGAGTGTGTTCGCAATTTTTCGGGAGACCATGAAAACATCAGCACCCCATGGGGAAAGGCGTTTGCGATGCGCCTGCTTGATCACCTGCGGCTTCGGATGGTGGCGTTCCAAGAAGAGACCGGCCACCTTTACAACCTGGAGGCCTCCCCGGCCGAGGGGGCGACCTACCGTTTTGCCCGGGCTGACCATCAGCGGTTCCCCGGGATCTTGCAGGCGGGATCCAGCGATGCCCCCTATTACACCAACTCCTCCCAGCTTCCCGTGGGCTTCACCAGTGATCCGTTCGAAGCCTTGATCAATCAGGAAGACCTGCAGAGGAAATACACGGGGGGCACGGTTTTTCATCTCTACATGCCCGAGCGGATTTCCAGCGCCCGGGCCTGTCGGGAGTTGGTGCGGCGCACGCTGACCCGGTTTCGAATTCCCTATTTGACGGTGACCCCCACATTTTCCATCTGCCCGGTGCATGGTTACCTCGCGGGCGAACATCCGTTTTGCCCTGTCTGCGATGAACGCGTCCTCGCGGAAAAGCAGGCCGTCGCCGCCTGACCCTTCTTATGAAAACAAAAATCCGATTGGAAGACCATGAACGTCAACGTTGCGAAGTCTGGACCCGGGTGATGGGTTACCATCGACCCGTTTCGCAATTTAATGCCGGAAAACAAAGCGAACACCGGGAGCGGAAATTTTATCAAGAATCGGCGGAGCGGCAACCGGCCCAAGCGGGGTGAAAGCCTTGGCCGAAGGCCCGCCGGGGCTGGTCATTGGCGGGCTGGAGCCACTCACGACCGTCGATTATCCCGGGCGATTGGCTGCGGTGATCTTTTGTCAGGGCTGCATCTGGAACTGCCGCTACTGCCACAATGACCATCTGCGCAAGTTCCGGCCTTCCGGGTCCATCGCATGGGCGACGATTCGGGAGTTTCTAAAAGAACGTGCGGGATTTTTGGAGGCCGTGATTTTCAGTGGGGGGGAGCCGCTTGCGCAGAGATTTCTTCCTGAAGCGCTCAGGGAGTGCCGGGATTTGGGTTATTTGGTGGGGCTTCACACGGCGGGGAGTTATCCCGAGCGGTTGCGACGGTGTTTGCCATGGTTGAACTGGGTGGGGATGGATATCAAAGCTCCGCTCGACCACCGTTATGATCGGGTGACGGGGATTCGCAATTCCGCGAGGGGAATCCTCCAGAGCTTGAAAATTCTGACCTCCTCGGGCCGTGACTATCAAATTCGGACCACATGGGATCGCGAGGTGTTGTCCGAAAAGGATCTGGAAGAGATTGATGAGGTGTTGCAGCGCCACGGAGCTCCGCCCACGATCCGCCAGGTGTGCCGGCCCCGTGAGTTGTGAACTTCAACAATCGCCGAAGTTCACAAGCTGGCTGGTGGTTTCGTCTCCTGCGGCGGGTGAGGGGGCATCGTCATTTCGGCGCGGGTCTTGGGAATCGCATCAACCAACGGGGCTTCCACCAAAAAGATGCGATCTTTCCAGTGGTTGGACGTCAGGTGGCTCGCACCACGGACTTTGACAGGATAAGCGGCGCGGCCGGGAACGCCAATGTCATAGGTGACAGATTCCCCCTTCGCATCATGAATGGTGAGTTGGGCTTCTGGCGTGAAATCGTGGTTATCCGGGGAAGGGGCCACATCGAAAAAAGAAGGGGCCGCCCATTGGGTGAGGAGGGAATACAGCGTGTTGGGATCCATGGCTTCGTTGTTTTTTGTGTCATCCAGCTTCCACTGTCCGTCCTCCAGAACCACTTTCCAGTGGTCCCCATGGGAACGATATTCGAAAGCCCGGGGCTGGGCAATTGCGGGAAATCGCTTGTCCAGCCAGGCCATGGGGGAGGGGAGCACCTCATGAAAAAGTTCCTTTGTGAGATACACGGAACCCTCATGGCCGGAAGGTCTGACAAAACGGCCAGAGACCATGCCCGGCATTCCCTCTTTTCCCTCCTGCGTTTGGAGTTTGCCAAGAAGCAAAACCGCGAAAGATTTTTTGTTTTGATCCAAAAACGAGACCTCCATCGCCTGATGATTCGGGGGGGCGCCGGTTTGTTCGTCCAGCAATTGAAAGCGGTCAAGTTGCGGGGGCCGGGCCGGGATTTCCTGGGTGGGGGCGAGGTCCCACATCTGGCGGAGCAATTGGGTGATGCGTGCGGGATCCGCGGGAAAGTTGTCACGCTCAAGAACCGTCCATCCCTCGCTCCGACGGATCAGCGTGACATGATTTTTGGTGGCAGAGATTTGGATGGAGCGGACGTCGTCGGGCCGAAAATCCGGAAACAATTTGCCGGAGGTGGCTGTCGGAGACGAAGGCCGGAGAAAAAAGGCGGCGGCCACAAGGACAGGAATGACCAGCAACCAGGGCTTCATTTTGCGGCGGACCTTCCGCGACGCCAGACCGCAAAGGCGATGGCGACAACGGCCACCAAGGCAGGAACGGCGGCAAGGTTCAACCACTTGAGCTGGATTTCCAAGGCATCAATTTCTGCGCGAAGTTGGCGGCGGGCGGCTTTGAGTTCCTTTTTCACGCCGGCCTCCTTTGCACGAAATCCTGCGATTTCCTGCTGCTGGGGCTGGGAGAGTGTGGCCCGCGCGCCCTCGGTGCCGCCCACTTCCAAAGCGGTGAGCCGGGATCGGGTTTCCTCAAGGGACGCTTCCAGGTCGTTGATGGTGGCTTGAAACTTTTGCCCGGCCCGGGCCTGCATGGACTTGACCACGGTGAAAGGGCGGTTCTTGACGGCGCGGCTGCGGACGGCGATCAAATCCTCATCCCCCGCGAGTTGTTCCATCGCCCCCTGCGCCAAAAGCAAGTTTCCATTGGTGGGGGCAAACATCCGGCCCCCCGGAAACAGCCCGCGCACTTCGGTCACGGCCAGTTGGTCGTGGATCATATCCGCATCCCCCACAAGAATCACCGTGGATTCCCGGACCGAAGATTTCAGGGGTTCCTTGGAGGATTCCCGGCCGCCGGAGGGGGCACCTTCGGGAAACGCGGTGGAAAAAATTCCTGTCAGCCTTAGAGCCAGTGGCCACTCTTTTCCCGAGGGCTCAAAGTGATTGCGGATTTCCTCGGGGGTTGTTCGGGACACCCCGGGGTCAACACGCCGCGAGTTTTTTGATGTGTGTACGAGGACTTCGTGTTGAACGGTCCGGGATGGGTCCTCGGCGACGGTAAAGGTTCCGGCGAATGCCAGGAGCAGGGTGTCGAGCCCTGACGTGATCACATCCGCAGGGTTCAAGGCCGCTGCGGTGAGGTCAAGCAGCGAGGGGGCCCGCCCCTTTTCCGATCGCGCCTCGAAGTCCATGTCTGCCATGACCTCGCCGGAGGAAAATGTGAGTCCCCATGACGGCAAAAGTTTTGGCAGCGTGGAGGCTGTGGGCTCCGAGGTGGGGCCTGCGTCCAGAATGCAATACGGATCCAAAAACACAACCAACCGACCTCCCTGCAAGAGAAATTGGTCCATGGCAAATTGGGTGACCTCGGAAATGTCTTTTGGATGAATCACCAGAAGAGCACGCAACCCCTCCGGAATTTCCGTGGCGTTCATGGATACGTCCTCGACATCAAAATCTTTTTGCAACTCGTCAACGAGAGCCCAAGGTTTGGTGGCCTCGGCTCCGAATCCTGCCACTCCGGTTTTTCCCATCACGGCCAGGGCACTCATGATTCCAATTTTGGGTTTTTCGGGATGTGCCACTCTCGCGATGGTGCGTGCGATGTCGTATTCCAAAAGGCGTTCCCGATCCGGGGTGAGAAAGGGGAGGGTGACTTTTTGGTCCAACTGCGTGGCGGACAAACCCAGATAAAAACTACTGCCGTCGGGCAGGGGGTGAGGTTCGATCCCATCGATGCGTGCGGAGTCCCCGGCCTCGGAATCCGGGAGTGGTGACAACTTGATGACTTCCACCTTTCCATCAGACGCCCGCCTCATCTCGTTCAAGACATCTTCGATTTGCTGCACATACGTTTTCAGAAATGGCGGCATGGCCGAGTCGCCGGACGACACATAAAGACGAAGTTGCACGGGGTCTTCGAGGTTTGAGAGCATCCGGCGTGTTCCTTCCGAAAGAGTGAACGCCCGGTCCTGGGTGAGATCGATCCGCGCACGAAAAACACCGGCCAGAATGTTCACAGCCACCACGGCGATCACCACGACCACAATCCAAAGCAGCGAAGAAAAAAGGGATTGGGATTTCATCGGGGGTTTTTCAGCCGGCACGATGAACCTTCAGAACAAACGCGGTGCCCAGAAGGCCAAGAGCAATCACTGACACAAAATAGACCGCGTCCCCGGTGTCGAGCACCCCCCGCTGGATGGCTTCGAAATGCGTCATAACACTCAGCGCGGCCACAAATTCCACGACCCCCCGTCCCACAAAGTGCGAAAGAAATCCGGTCACCGGAGGCCAGCCTGACAACACCAGAAAAAGGCAGATGGCCACAGCCAGAATAAAACTGACAACCTGGTTTCGTGTCAGCGCTGACGTGAAGGACGTGACAGCCAGGTAGGCTCCCGCCAGAAACCAACTCCCAAGGTATCCGGCCAGGATCACCCCATTGTCAGGATCGCCGAGATAATTAACGGTGATGACAAACGGGAAGGTCAGCGCCAGGGCCAACGCAACCACCAGCCAACTGGCAAGGAATTTTCCGACGATGGGTTGCCAGGGAGAGACAGGCATCGTCAGCAGCCACTCCAGCGTCCCCATTCTTCGCTCTTCCGCCCACATGCGCATGCCCACGGCAGGAACCAGAAACAAAAACAACCACGGCAACCAAAAAAAGAGGACCGTCAGGGTCGCTTCACCACGCGCCAAAAAGCCACCCACCAGAAACGTAAAAAACCCGGCCATCAGCAAAAAGATCATGATAAAAACCGGCGCGATCGGGGAGGCGAAAAATCCCGCCAACTCGCGCTTGGTGATTGACCAGCACGCTTTCATGACCGGG
>JBBECL010000025.1:0-8258 GCA_040881805.1 Terrimicrobiaceae bacterium
GGCCACATTGGCGTTTTTATCGAGCTTGAACTCCACGCGTCCGGCTTTGACTTCTTTGACGGCCTTGGCGGTGTCATCGGTGACCGTTCCGGTTTTTGGGTTTGGCATCAACCCCCGGGGGCCGAGCACTTTTCCAAGTTTTTTCACTTCGGCCATGGCTGCGGGCGTTGCGACCGCGACATCAAAGTCAGAAAAACCTCCGGTGACTTTTTTGATCAAATCTTCGTAGCCCACAAATTCGGCGCCGGCGCTTTTGGCGGCCTCGGCTGCGGGGCCGGTGGCAAACACCAGGACGCGCACATTTTTGCCGCTTCCGTGGGGCAGGGGACAGGTTCCCCGGACCATTTGGTCGCTCTGTTTGGGATCGACGCCGAGCTTGATGGAGACGGTCACCGTCTGGTCAAACTTCGGGGCTGGCAGGGTTTTGAGGGTTTTGATGGCCTCGGCCAGCGGGTATTTGCGTTTGCCGTCAATCTGAGAGACGGCGGACTTGTAGCGTTTGCTGCGTTGTTTTTGCATGGGATTTTGCAGTGATGACGGGCCGATTTTTGGGCGGCCCTCCTGCGAGGGTTGGTTTATTCGGTGATTTCGAGGCCCATTTGACGGGCGGTGCCAGCCAGGGTGCGATAGGCCGCTTCTTCGGTGCGGGCATTCATATCTTTGATTTTGATTTTCACGATATCAAGCACTTGCTTTTTCGTGATTTTGCCCACTTTGACCTTGTTGGGTTCTTTCGAACCTGCGGCCAAGCCGGCGGCCTTTTTGAGAAGGATCGCGGCGGGGGGCGACTTGGTGATGAACGTGAAGCTTTTGTCTTTGTAAACGGTGATGACCACAGGAAGGATATCACCCGATTGTTTTTGCGTTGCCGCGTTGAATTCTTTGCAGAAGGCCATGATGTTCACGCCCTGCTGACCCAACGCCGGACCCACGGGAGGTGCCGGATTGGCTGCCCCTGCCGGGATCTGCAATTTGATTTTTCCTACAATTTCTTTAGCCATACAATAAATAGAGTGTTCCGCAGACCTTGCGGAAAAGGGGTGGGAATCTGACAGTGATTTCCCATGGAGGCAAGCAGGAAATCTTAAATTTTCAAAGATCCACGGAAAAAACCCGAAACTCCCGTCTACATGATCCAGGTGGATCATGTAGACGGGCAGTCATTTCAAGCTTGTTGAGATTTTGGTGCAGGGGCGGAGGGTTTGGTTGTCTTGACTACGCGGGTTTGCGAGTCCCGGAGTGTTCCTTGAGGCAGGCGGTTTGGCTGATGGGGAAACGTGAGCTGTCAGGCTTCGGTTTTGGCGATGACGGCGGCGGCGGTGGAGTCTCCGAAGACATTGACAGTGGTGCGGCACATATCGAGGATGCGGTCTACGGCGAGAACGATGCCAATGGCCTCTGGGGGCAGGCCCACGGCCCCGAGAATCACCACGATGGCAACCATGCTGGCGGCGGGAATGCCTGCAACCCCGATGGAAGTCAGCAAAGCCAGCACGACCACCAGGAGTTGCTCGGCGAGACCTAGTTGAACTCCGTAAATCTGGGCCACAAACAAAACAACGGCACATTCGTAGAGGGCTGTGCCGTCCATGTTCACCGTGGCTCCCAGGGGAATCGTGAACCCACAAATCCGGCGGGGGACCCCTCCTTTTTCAAGGCAGCCCATGGTGAGCGGGAGGGTTGCTGCTGAGGAGGCGGTGGAAAATGCGGTGAGCAAGGCCGGTGCCATTGTTTTGAAATGCCTTGCTGGCGAAATGCCAAACGCGAGCAGGATGAGTGGAAGGGCCACAAACATGTGCAGCCCCAGCGCAAGGATCACCACAAAAAAGAACTTGAGCAGCGGAATAAAGGCGGCCGCTCCCGTTTGGGAAAGGGTGGAAGCCACCAACGCAAAAACCCCATACGGCGTGAAGCGAATCACAAAATCCGCGATGAGCACCATGACCTCATAAATGTTTTCCCACCAGTCAACCATCCCATCCCTTCGGGCGTTTGGCAGGCGGGTGATGAAAAAGCCAAAGAGAATGCTAAAAAAGATGAGGGCCAACATCTCGCTGTTTTTGGAAGCGGCATCAAAAATATTTGTTGGGATCATTCGCTGAAGAATTCCCCAAATATCTGACGCACCGCGTTCCCCGATTTTTTCGGCGACCTCGGTTGAGCTTGTTTTGGCAACGGAGATCATCGCCTCGGAAACTTCCGGGGAAACTTTGCCGGGTTGAAAAAAATTAGAGACGGCCAGGCCAATCCCCACAGCAAGCAATGTGGTCGCGGTGTAGTAAACCAGCGTCTTCAGCCCCAGGCGACCGAGGGCGTGCTCGCCGCCAAGTTTCGCGATGGCGGAAATCACGGCGGACACAATCAGCGGGACCACCAACATTTGGAGGGCCTGCAAAAATAGCTTCCCCAAAAATGCCAACACCGTGAAAGGCTGAAGCCATCCGAGGTTTTCTGGGAGAAACAGGCCGGTCACCACCGCCAACACCAGCGCGATGGCAATTTGCCAATGCAGGGCCAACCCGGGATTAGAAGGTGTCTTTTCCATAAAGAAACGAGGTGTCCACTTTGGCACGGGCTGATTTTCCGTTTTCGGATTCCAGCAAAATTCCGTCATCTCCCGGAGTGATGGATTTCACGCGGTCAAACCCGACCGGAATGGCGGCCACGCCAAGGATGGTATTCACCACGAGGGGTTGCTTCGGGGAAAGCATCATGTGGGTGGGAATGCCGGCCCGGCTCACGTCATTGGGAGCAGCCGATTCTGCCAACCCATAATGGAAGTAGGACGTGACGTCTTCCAGCCCAAGCACCCGGCGGTGACGTCCATTCCATGGCGGATAATGACGGCCCCCGTTGGAATGCCAGAGCACCGTGGATGCCAACACCCGCGGGTCTTTCAACGAAAACCAAACATAGCGGCCCTTGGGGAATGTGACCGCCGTCCACCCGAATGTGGTGCCCGGCTTGGAACTGATCATCACCAAATCCTCAAAGCCGTCCCGGGCCGGGTAGCTCGACAAATCAGCGAGGGAACCATCCGCTGCGGGGACTTTGGCAAGCGTGGTGAACGTGGCCCCGGGCTTCAAACTCGAATATCCGCCTTCCGCGGCTTTTTCAAATTCCCCGGGAAAAACCTGTCCCCTCACAAATCGCGAGGTGGAGATATTCCCCGGCTCGGAATCAAAGGCCAGCATCGCGTGATGGCCGAAGTTCATGGGGCCGGAACCCCCGCTCACCACATGACGTGAATACACCGCCGTGTGGCCCGCATGGAGCGCGATCAACTTGGTGACGGTGGCTGGACGGACGGATGTTTTGAGCATGCTTTGCAGGCCTGTCCAATGTCCCTTGATGTCCGCCGTCTGAAATTCCCAACGATTGTTGGCGGTTTCCCCATGCACCGGATGCTTTTCATTTTTCCACGCAGTTCCATTGCCGCCAAATGGCATGCAAAAAAAATCCCCGCGCAAGGCTCGCAGGATCGGCGGAAGGCCCTTGGCCTCTTTTGAACCCGCCCAGGGGGCCGCGTGGAATGGCCTCACCGTCTTTTTTCCAAGCACAAACTCCACCGGGCCCAACTGCCCGCCGTCCCGGGTCAAAGCAGCGGAAACCAGGTCCGAATGAATCTCAAAGCTGGGCTCACCCAGGATGCGCACGGTCTTCATCGGTCCACCCCTAGTGGACATTGCTCGCGTTGGAAACCGAAAACCGCTTAAATTTGAGTGATCAGGCGCAAAATGATGGAAACAAAGTCGGCGGTCAAGGGACTGACGCGCCCAACCTTTGGAAGAACGAGCTGGCGCAAGCGCGCTGCGCCCTGTTGTTGGTAGGGATGGCGGTCCCTCGCCGTCCGTCGCATGAGAAGAGAGAAGTCGGCGGTCAAGGGCTCCCAAAAAATTCAGGATTCCCGTTCGTGACAACTGGCGCGGAAGGCGTCATTTTCCTTGAAGATATGGCCAGTGTTTTTGGAGAAGTGTTTCGGATTGCGACTTGGGGGGAATCCCATGGTGGCGGGGTGGGCGTTGTGATTGACGGCTGCCCGCCGCGATTGCCGCTGTCCGAAGCAGACATTCAACCCGAGTTGGACCGGCGGCGTCCGGGTCAGAGTGATATCGTGACCCCTCGCAAAGAGGCGGACGCCTGCACGATTTATTCGGGGGTGTTCCGCGGGCAGACGTTGGGGACCCCGATTTGCATCATGGTGGGAAACACCGACGCCCGTCCCGAGGCCTACCGTGAGATGGAAACCATGTTTCGGCCCTCCCATGCCGATTTCACCTACCAAATCAAATATGGCATTCGCAATTGGGAGGGTGGGGGACGTTCCTCGGCGCGTGAGACCATCGGGCGTGTGGCAGCGGGAGCCGTCGCAAAAAAGCTTCTCTCGATTCTCCACCCCGACGTCGAGGTTCTGGCTTTTGTGGAGACCATTCACGACTTGCGCGCGAATGTGGATCCGCTCACCGTCCAAGCGGCCGAGATTGAGGACAATCCCGTCCGTTGCCCGGATGCGGTCATGGCGTCGGCCATGATTGAAAAAATCAAAGCCATCCGCGCCGATGGGGATTCTGTGGGGGGGGTCATTGGCTGTGTGGTCCGGGGGCTGCCTGCGGGGCTGGGCGAGCCGGTTTTTGACAAATTGGATGCCGACATTTCCAAAGCCGTGATGAGCCTGCCTGCCACCAAAGGGATTGAGTTCGGGAGTGGGTTTGCGGGAACCGAACTCCGGGGCTCGGAGCACAATGATGCGTATGTGATCAAAGACGGGCGCGTGGGGACCGCCACCAATCGCTCCGGGGGAATCCAGGGGGGCATCTCGAATGGGGAGGCCATTGTTTTTCGCACGGCCTTCAAACCCACAGCCACCATCGCCAAAAGCCAACAAACGGTGACAGTTGAAGGCGAGACCGCCGACCTGGCCGCGCGGGGTCGTCACGATCCCTGCGTCCTTCCACGCGCGGTTCCGATGATTGAGGCCATGGTCTGGTTGGTGCTCTGTGATCATGTGCTGCGTCAAAGGGCCCTCGATATCTTGCCGCGGGAATGACGGTTTCCGCAGGTTCCCCATTTTGGCAGATGGCCCTGCTGTTTTTTGCGGTGGTCTTTTTGCTTTTTGAAGCCTGGCGCGGTTGGCGGGCGGGGGTTGTTCGCACGGCGATCAACCTCTTGGCGTTGGTGGTGTCAGGAGTTTTGGCGGTGGTGGCTGGCCGGGTCGTGGCCGGATTTTTTGGTGGCCTGGAATCCCCATCGGGGCTGGGGGCGGCGTTGGTCCTTGGGGGAGGTCTGGGCCTTGTGGTGTTTTTTCTTATCTGGCTTGTGGGAGCGCTCCTTTTCAAACGTACCGCTCATCATGGTTCAGGGCTCTTCCGATTATTCTGGGGGGGAGGGGGAGCGCTGGTGGGAATCGTGACAGGGCTCTTTCTGCTTTGGGGGGGGATCACGTTGATCCGGACCCTGGGTTCTCTGGCTGAAGGACGGGCCGAGACGGCGGTCAAAAAATCCCAGCCCGCCTCCCCGGTGGCGAAAGGCTTGGTCACACTGAAAGAATCTTTGGAACTCGGCCAAGCCGGCGAGTTTGTGCGATCCATCGATGTCCTGCCCACGGAGGTCTATGAATTGATTGTGCAGATCGCACGCGTCACCAGCGATCAGGAGGCCATGTTGCGATTCATTGAATATCCCGGAATTCAACAACTCATGAACAACCAGAAGATCGCCGACCTGTTGGCCGATCCTGAAGTTCTTGCGGCGGCTGAAAAAAGAAATTTCCTTGCTTTGATGAGCAACAAGGCGTTACGCGAGGCGGTGGAAGATCCGGCCCTTGCCGAGCAACTCAAAGCCATTGACCTCCGCGAGGCACTGAAACAAGCCGTCGCCAAACCCACGCCGCGTCCCGCCCCAACCCCTTCCCAATTGCCATGAGCCACCACATCACAACCATCGGTCTTGAAGTTCACGTCCAACTCAAAACCCGCACCAAAATGTTCTGCGGGTGCAAGGTCGAATACGGCGCCGAGCCAAACACCAACGTCTGCCCGGTGTGTATGGGAATGCCGGGAGCGCTGCCTGTCATGAACGAAGAAGCCCTCCGGCTCACCGCCCTGGCAGGACTGATGCTTGGTTGCGACATCCCCGATGTCTGCAAGTTCGACCGGAAAAATTATTTTTATCCCGACATGCCGAAAAACTATCAGATCAGCCAATACGATCTGCCATTGTGTTTGGGAGGAACCGTGCCGCTCCATGACCTGGCCTATCCAAAAGACGTGCAAAAAAGCATCGCGAACCCCGGCAAAAGTGTCCGCCTCGTGCGCATCCACCTGGAGGAAGATGTCGCGAAATCCTTCCATATGGAAAACTCCACGGGCATCGATTACAACCGGGCCGGAACGCCGCTTCTGGAAATTGTCAGCGAACCCGACATCACCAGCGCCGAGGAGGCTTTTGCTTATCTCACGGTTCTCCAGCAAGTCATGATCTATGGTGGCATCAGCGACGCGGATATGGAAAAGGGTCAACTCCGCTGCGACGTGAATGTGTCCGTCCGCCCCACCGAAGACTCGCCATGGGGCACAAAGATCGAACTCAAAAATCTGAATTCGATTTCCGGTGTTCGGCGGGCGTTGTTGTTCGAGGTTCCCCGTCAGATCGAAATCCTCCAATCGGGAGGCTCCCTCCAACAAGAAACCCGGCGCTGGGATGATGACCTCGGGGAAACCACCCTCATGCGCATCAAAGAAAGTGCACACGACTACCGGTATTTCCCCGACCCGGACCTCATGCCGGTCAAAACCGCTGCCCTCGTCGAAATTGCCAAATCCCGCAAACCGGAACTCCCGTGGGACAAACGTTCCCGCTATGTCAAAGACTTTGGAATCACCGACTACGATGCCGCCGTTTTGGCTGATGATCTCGCCTTGGCCTCCTTCTTCGAAAAAGCCGCCACCGCAGCGCCCAAACCCAAAACCATCGCCAATTACATCATCAACGACCTCCTCAGTCTGTTGGCCTCCTCCGGCATAAAAATCACGGAATGTCCCCTTGCCCCCGAAGGCCTCGGCGAACTGGCCGGGCTGGTGGACTCCGGTAAAATCAATTCCAAACAAGGCAAAGACGTCTTTGCCGAAATGTTTGCGAGCGGCAAGTCCGCATCGGCCATCGTCAAAGAAAAAGGCTTGGAACAAGTCAGCGACACCGGAGCCATCGAGGCCTTCGCAGATCAAGTCATCGCCGCCAACCCCGGCCCCGCCGACGATTTCCGCGCCGGCAAAGAGGCCGCCCTCAACTTCCTCAAAGGCCAGGTCATGAAACTTTCCAAAGGCAAAGCCAACCCACAGTTGGCCGGCGAAATCCTTGCCAAAAAATTGTGGGGATCCTCACGCCGATCCGGATAGGATGAAAGCCGGGTTGGGTAAAACATCGTTGGTCGTCCAGCACCGCCAAATCATGAGGGATCCCCGCCCTTTTTGTTGATTTCGAACAGCGCCAATTGCCTTGGAATCCGCCGGGATTTCCATCCACTCTGCAATCGCCTCCAGTCCCTCGACTCACACGATCACCGCAATCGTCTTTCCTTGCTTGGTGAATGTGACGGGATGATCGGTGGCCTTCGAGCCCGCATAGCAGCAATATGATTAAAAAATTTTCTGCCCTGAAGCAAAAAAAGCAAGAAAAAAGGACTGACCCCAAAGCCGATGCTTGGTTCGTCCAATCCACCACACAATTCTTATTGACTTCACAAAAACATATCAATA
The DNA here is from genome assembly GCA_040881805.1 of Terrimicrobiaceae bacterium. Lineage (GTDB taxonomy): Bacteria > Verrucomicrobiota > Verrucomicrobiia > Chthoniobacterales > Terrimicrobiaceae > JAJTZA01. The sequence goes on from JBBECL010000025.1 coordinate 7,755, forward strand.
TATCTATATGTTTTCATATTTAAACCTCCAACACACACTCATTATGCCCAACAGATACATTTTTTCTTCCGAATCCGTCGGTGAAGGTCATCCCGACAAAGTCAGCGACACGATTTCTGACGCCATCCTGGACGCCTGTCTTGCGCAGGACAAACACAGCCGGGTGGCATGTGAAACGCTCGTTAAAAGTAATCTTGTTGTGTTGGCGGGGGAAATCACAACCAACGCACGTTTTGACTACAGTGCCATCGTGCGTCAGGCCATTCGGGAAATCGGGTATGTGCACGATGACGACGTGTTTCACGCCGATCGTGTGTTCATCAACAACTACCTCACGTCACAGAGTGCCGACATTTCCCAAGGGGTTGATGCCAGAAAGGCGAAGGGCAAAAAAACAGCGGAGCAGGGGGCCGGCGACCAGGGACTGATGTTTGGATACGCAACCAACGAGACTCCGGAAATGATGCCAGCCCCCATTATGTTCGCCCACCGATTGGGTCGCGA
>JBBECL010000026.1:0-8230 GCA_040881805.1 Terrimicrobiaceae bacterium
GGGAGTCAGCGACTCCCGAATTCCAGGATAGGTCATGTAAAACAACCGGTAGCGGCGCAATTCCCTCTCATCCATCCGCTCCATTCCCGTGCCTCTCAGTTTCTCCGCCAGATTCTCCAGCAATGCTTCCCCATACTTCGCGCGATCCGTCCCATGCAGTTCATAATGATGGATATAGTGGCCAATCACCCAGTTCCGCAGGGTGAGGCCGGTATTGACCGCACGGCTCACCCCCGCCACGCTTTGTTCGTGGACGTGACGGATGGCATCCACCAATCCGGGGAAGTCAAGATCAGCGGCTTTGGCTACGTTGGTTTTCTTCTTCGTTGCCATTGTTCAGTCGTCCCCCACGGTTTGGTTTACACGAAGCCGCGACGAGGCGAAGGACTGCTGACCGTTTACGATTCGTTTGCAGCCTTCCTTGAATGTCGCGGCACCGAAGTTGATGAGAAGACCGAGCGGCAGATGCAGCAGGCGCAAGTAGGTCAGCACTTGTTTTGCGTGGACAGGGGCGAGATTCTCCACGGATTTCAATTCGATCAGAAGTTGGTCTTCAACGATCAGGTCGGCACGAAAACCTTCGTCGAACCTAAGCCCCATCAAAACAATCGGAACGGGCACCTGTCGCCTGACCCGCACACCGCGTTCCTCCAGCATCTTTGCCAAAACCACTTCATAAACGGTTTCCAGCAATCCTGGCCCGGCTTCGGCGTGGAGCTTGTAGGCGCAATCCACGACTATGGCGGAGAGTTCTTCGGTGTTTTTCCCGCACGACGGGACGGATGGTTGGGATGGGCCGGTTTTCATGGTGTAGGATTTCTCACACGAAGCCACGAAGGCACGAAAAGGAAATTCAGATTGGCTGTTCTTTTCTTCATACCTTCGTGTCTTCGTGCCTTCGTGTGAGCCTTTCCGGATGAGGCACGTTGGACATGGCCCCCTCCAATGCCTCGGCCACCGGGGGACGCAGGCCGGGCGCGATGAAAACCAGCCGGTCTTTGGCCCGTCCAATGGTTTCCACCAAGACCGCTTCGTTGACGCTGAAGAAGGTTTTGCTCATGCGTCCTCATCCTCCCCCGCACTGCGGCCCATGCGGTATTTGATGTAGTAGTTGATCGGTTTCTGCGGTGATCCGCAGGGCATCCCCCAGTTCATCCTGAGGCAGACGTTGCATCCCAACAAGGAGGCGACATTGGGAGCCCTCTCCTCCCGACCACTTCTCGATCAGGCCATCAATCGCTTTCCAACCGCGCAAATTGAAATACCCGACGCAAAAGTCTGATCGATCAGAGATTGCAAGCGTTTCCTGCAAAGCGGGCAGGAGGTCCAGCGCGATGTTGTCAAAGATTCGTGGCATTAGGTTTGATTTTCATCACTTGAAAGCTCTCGACAAACCATGGGCATTAGCAGCTGTTGGCCAGGTTTTCCAGAAAAGTTCGCAAAATCGCAAGGGCACCCAAATCCGCGCGGAAGGATTGGGAATGAGGCGGAGAGCCTGGGTGAATTGGGCATATAGCGGGAAATCTGCCTCGATGGAGCGACGAGGACGAAAAACGTTCCGTTTTCCGCTACATGGACCGTGAGACAAGGCGCAATGTGGAGGAACTCTGAAAGAGTTTCTTTTGCTTTTTGATTACGCGCGGATTTGGGGGGTAGGCGGAGGGTTGACAAGTGTCATGGAGCGGCTGAGTTTGGTGTCATTATGAAAGCTGTTTCTTTGTTGATTGTTGCGCTGGTCACGATTTCCTTCGCTTCCTTTGCAAAAGCGTCTGACTATCTCACGAACCTCGATGAGGCCATTGCGCAGGCCACGGCTGAAAAAAAAGCATTGTTTATTATGTATGGCCGGGATGCTTGCGGTAACTGCAATGTGTTGAAGAAATTGGTCGCGAAAAAAGATGTGCGGCTTCCCAAAGCTTCCTTTCTCATCGTGGATCTTAACTGTGACGATCCTGCGACCAGTGCCGCTTTCCGTGACCGATACAAGGTTGATGGTAACACGCTCCCGTTTGTTGTCATAGCCAACTCCGACGGCTCGCAAATCGCTTCTCGCACGGGCTACGGCAATGACAAAGACTTCAACGAGTTTGTTCGCGAAGCTCGGAAGGACATCAAATAAACCGGCTTTGCATAAAAAGCTGAATCTGCCTGAAAAAATCTGTGCGACCTGCGGGCGGCCGTTCACATGGAGGAAGAAGTGGGCGAAGGTCTGGGACGAGGTTCGTTTTTGCAGTGACCGCTGCCGGATGAACAAACGAAAATCGCGCCTATGACAATTTCCGCTCTGACCCGTCATGAAGCTCTGGCAGCCTGGCAACAGTTTCTGCCGTCTGTGGGCCGATATGCCTTTCGGAGAAACCACCTGGAGGCCGGGAGCGTCTCACATCTGAGTGCCGCACTTCGTCACCGCCTGATCTTGGAGGATGAAATCATCCGGGACACCTTGGAACACCACAGTTTTGCAGCTGCGGAAAAATGGCTTCAAGAAGTCTGTTGGCGGCGTTATTGGAAAGGCTGGCTTGAGCGGCGGCCAACGGTCTGGACCACCTGGCACGCGAGGGTGAAGGAGCTCAGGGAAACATTGCCCCCGGCTGTGCAGGAACGTATCGAAGCTGTGCGGCAGGGAGCCGGCGGAGTGGCCTGCATGGATGCCCTCGCCCTCGAGCTCATCACCACCGGCTACCTCCACAACCACGCGCGCATGTGGTGGGCCAGTTACTGGATCCATGTCGAGCGCTTGCCGTGGGAACTTGGCGCGGAGTTTTTTTATTGTCATTTGAGGGATGCGGATCCCGCGGCGAATACCCTCTCCTGGCGATGGGTGGCCGGACTGCAAACCCCGGGAAAAACCTATCTTGTGCGGCTTTCCAACATTGAAAAATATGCGCCCCATCTCCTGCACGAATTCCCCGAGGGGTGCGAGGTGCTTGCCGATGACGCGGTGTCTGCAGCCGAGCCCGCAGCGTATCACACCGCAGATGTTTGTGAACCACCCACGTATCCGACTGCGGTGGTTCCACAATCCTCCCGCGCCGGCCTGTGGCTTCATGATGAGGATTTGGTGCCGGAAGTCGGCCCGTGCGCGGATCTGAGCCCAACGGCTGTTTTTGTCGGCACCGCCGAAGGTCGTATCTCGTCCTCGCCTGTGAAACAGGAAGCCGGGGTGTCCGCGCTGAATGACGCGACACCGCGGGCGGAAGCCCATTTTGGCTGCGCGGTCGAACGTGGCCCCACAAAGGACCTTGCCGTCTCGCTCGCCGCATGGGCGGTTCGTAATCAGCTCACCGAGATCATCGCTTTTGCTCCCCATGTTGGCCCGGTTTGGGAAACGTTGCCCGAGATCCGCCACGAACTCACATCGCAGGGAATCTCCCTTGGGCTCATCCGGCGGGAGTCGGATGTCCATGCCGCCCATCTCGCGAGGGCGGGCTTTTTTCCATTCTGGGAAAAGATGCGAAGGAGCCTGCAAAAACGCATCTCATGAAAATTCGTCAGTCTCCGGCCCGAAGCTCCCTCGTCATCGGTCTCGCGTGGGAAGACCGCGCGTCATTTGAAGTTTTCCCGTTTTCTGCCGAACGGTTGATGAATCAGGCGGTCTTGGCGACGCCCTTTTTCTTGATCGAAGGACGGATCACGACGTAGGAACCTTTGGCTCCGGCGACGGGCCCATCGACGAGGATGACTCCATCGTCCTCGCGCACTTGGACCACTTGCAGATTCTGCACGGTGACGCGTTCGTCGCCCATGTGACCCGGCATGCCCATGTTTTTCCACACACGACCGGGCGTCGAGCGGTTACCGATGGCGCCGTTTCGGCGGTGCATCATCGAACCGTGCGTCGCAGGCTGGCCGGCAAAGTTGTGTTTTTTGACGACACCTTGAAATCCTTTGCCTTTGGACTGGCCGATGACGTCCACGTATTGGCCGGTCTCAAAGGTTGAGAGGGGCACCTCTTGGAAATCAGGAGCGGCTTCGCCTTCGGCGAGACGGAACTCACGCACAAACTTTTTGGGCACCGAGCCGGCTTTGGTGAAGTGGCCCACCAGTGGCTTGCTCACACGCTGGGGCTTCTGATCATCATAACCCACTTGAACGGCTGAATAGCCGTCCTTTTCCTTGGTTTTGGTTTGAAGAACGCGATTGCCGCGGGTGTCGATAACGGTGGCCGTGATGGCGCGCCCTTTGTCGTCATAGACGCGGGTCATGCCAATTTTTTTTCCGAGAAGTCCGATGCTCATGGTGGTCAGATTTTGATGGTGATATCTACGCCGGCGGGGAGGTTCAACTTGCGGAGTTCGTCCACGGTTTTGGCGGTGGGTTCAACGATGTCGAGCATGCGCTTGTGGGTGCGGATCTCGTATTGGTCCATTGATTTTTTGTCCACGTGAGGGGAGCGGTTCACCGTGAATTTCTCGATGCGTGTGGGAAGGGGAATAGGCCCGGTGACTTTGGAACCTGTGCGTTTGGCGGTTTCGACGATCTCTGCGGCAGAGGCGTCGAGGATGCGATAATCAAACGCTTTGAGGCGGATGCGGATGCGTTGGCCGGCTGGTGTGGACATAAATCAATAAAGAACTGTTTGTTGGTGCCTTCCCGGTGTGGAAAGGGAAGTGGAGATTAGCCCCCCGCCGTTTAAGCGCAAGCGAAAATCAGAAAATATTTTTTTTGGCTCTCTCGATGATTTCCAGAAGGTATTCGGCGTAACTGGATTTCCCGAGGACCGAGGCTCCGGCGGCGAGTTGAGCGATGCTGAGCCAGCCTTTGTGAAGTGCAATTTCTTCGAGACACGCGATGCGCAAGCCCTGGCGTTTTTGGATGGTGTGCACAAAATGTGAGGCCTCCAACAGAGATTCATGGGTTCCCGTATCCAGCCAGGCGGTGCCGCGCCCGAAACGCTCGGCACGAAGGCTCCCATCCTTCAGGTAACAGCGATTCAGGTCGGTGATCTCCAGTTCGCCGCGCGACGAGGGCGTCAGGGTATGCACAAAATCGACGGCACGCTCATCGTAGAAATAAAGACCCGGAATGGCCCAGCGACTTCTGGGCTTTTCGGGCTTTTCTTCGAGGGATAACGCGCGGCCCTCCCGGTCAAACTCAATGACGCCATAGGCGGAGGGGTTGGAAACTTCGTAGCCAAAGATTGTGGCGCCGTGCTTCAAGGCATCCGCTTGGGCCAGGGTGCGTCCGAACTCGTTTCCGAAAAACAAATTGTCCCCAAGCACCAACGCCGAGGGAGCGCCCTCAAGAAAATTTTCTCCAATCAAAAAAGCCTGGGCCAGCCCTTCGGGTTTTGGCTGCTCCGCATAAGAAAACTCCACCCCGAACTGGCTGCCATTTCCAAGGAGTCGCTCGAAGGCGGGAAGATCATGGGGGGTTGAGATCACCAGAATTTCCCGGATGCCTGCCAGCATGAGCACGGAAAGCGGATAATAAATCATCGGCTTGTCATAAACCGGCATCAACTGCTTGCTGATGGCCAGCGTCAACGGATGCAGCCGGGAGCCGGCACCTCCGGCCAGGACAATGCCCTTGCGCGGTTGGGGTTCGGAGGAAGTGGTGGTGCTCATGACGGCTGTTATCTCAGGAGGGATTGCCCTAGTGACAGCTTTTTGTGGGGTCCGCCGGGGCAAAATGATTCCAAGCGTGTGCCACCCCGGCCCCCGGGACCGCTGGCGTCCCGCCGGCTTTCTCTCAATCCTTCACCCAATATTAGCCACACCCCGGCCAGAATCCCGAAACACGACCCGCCCGTTTATCTTTGAAGGGCACTGTGGGCGGTCGTTCCATGACCTTAAGGAAAAACGCCATGGGCCATGTGGCTGCGGGCCACCCGCTCGATGCCAAAATAAAAGGCTGCCGTCCGCAAATCCGGCATGTCTTTGGTTTTCCAAATATCGCGGAGTTTGTGATAGGCGAGGGACATCGTGTCCGAGAGGGCGGATCGCACAAAGTCAATTTCTTTGGGTCCTGCCGTGACGAGTGCCCGCTGCGTGGGATCCAGGACCTTTCCGGTGAGCCCCTCAATCGCGGTCAACATGCGTTCTTTCGAGGACTCGATGTAGCCGGAATTCATGCGGTCAAAGCTCACATGGGAGAGATTTTTGAGCCACTCAAAATAGGACACCGTCACCCCACCGGCATTGAGATAAAGATCGGGGATCACCAAAATCCCGCGTGCGGTGAGAATGTCATCTCCTTCAAAATCCACCGGACCGTTTGCGGCCTCGGCGACAATTTTGGCTTGGATGCGGCCCGCATTTTCCGCGGTGATCTGGTTTTCCAAGGCGGCGGGTATCAAAATGTCGCAGGGCATCTCCAAGGTGGCCGCCGGGTTTTCGAAATTTTGTGCGGCCGCATACCCGGCAAAGGAACGGTGTTCTCTGAAGTGCGCCACAACCTCCGGAAAATTCAGGCCCGCGGCATCATACACGCCCCCGCCCAACTCGGCGATACCCACAATCTTTGCTCCCGCTTCATACAGGAAATTTGCCGCATGATAGCCCACATTGCCGAGACCTTGGACGATGACGGATTTTCCTTCAACGCCCGGAGACAGCCCAAAGGATGCCATGTCATCTTTGTGCGAGACGCACTCGCGGATTCCGAAAAACACACCCAGTCCGGTGGCTTCCCGCCGCCCCGGGATCCCATGCAACTCGAGGGGCTTGCCGGTGACACAGGCGTAGGGATGCAGTTCATTAAAATTCATGGCCCGGTAGGTGTCCGCGATCCATGCCATTTCCTGCTCGCCGGTTCCGTAGTCGGGAGCCGGCACGTCCACCGCCGGGCCGATGAACATTTTTTTCACCAACTCGGCCGTGTAGCGCCGCGTGACACGTTCGCGAAATCCCGGCGAGGAGGCCCGCGGATCAATACATACTCCGCCTTTGGCCCCTCCAAAAGGAAGCCCCACCAGCGCACACTTGTAGGTCATCAAAGACGCCAGCGCGACGACCTCATCCTGGGTCACATCCAGGCTGAAGCGAATCCCCCCTTTGCAAGGAAGGCGGTGATGACTGTGCTGTGCCCGATACCCGACCACGACCACCGTGTTCCCCTCGTCGTCTTTGACCGGGAACTTGATGCGATAGACGCTGTCGCAGGATTTGACCTGATCCAACAACCCGGGCGGGTAGTTGGTGAGTGCGGCCGCGCGGTCAAAGTATTTGGAGACAGATTGGTGGAAGCTGCTTCTTGGCGGGGTGGGTTTGCTCATGGATCTGACCCTACCCGCTCTGCTGCCTATCGCAAGCGGACCGTCTCCCGTACACAAAAAAACGCCCCGGTTTGGGCCGGGGCGCTTTTGTGGGTTGGGAATTAGTATTTGCGGGAAGGACGGCGATCCGAGCCGTAGTTTCCACGTCCACCGCCGCCGCCGCCGCCGCCGCCGCTGTTGGGTTCGCGGTCTTTGGCTTCGTTCACGGTGAGGTTTCTTCCGTGGAGATCTTTTCCATGGAATTTTTCTGTTGCTGCGCGGGCCCCTTCGGCGTCCGACATGGTGACAAATCCAAATCCGCGTGAGCGGCCGGTGACTTTGTCATTGATCAGGATGGCTTCGTTGACGGTGCCTGCTTGCGAAAACAGGTCGTTGAGGTCGGCTTCGGTGGTGTCGAAGGAAAGATTCCCGACATAGAGTTTGTTTGACATATGTGTGTGTTTGTTTTGAGGGCTCACCTGTGTGGCTGTTTCCGATGACCGGATTTCAAATCGCCACTGAGAGTTCGCGGATTTCGCCGAAAGAAACACAACTAGCAACCTACCATGCCCCTATGGGCCTCGACACGCACCATAGGCGCGAATCTCCGGCTGGCAAGCACTATTTAGTGGGATGTTCACCTACTATCGCACCAATTCCTTGAATCACCCCCCCCCCAGACTCCAAGCCCCGAGATTACCCTCTTGACACAAACCACAGAAAAAATCTAAAGAAACCAAATTATGCAACTGGTGGATTCAGGGGATGTGCGGGTAATTGCGGACGGACGAATTGGTGGCATCCTGTGTTTTTTGGCATTGATCTTGGTGATGTCATGGGGTTCTGGGGAAGCCCACGGCCAGGTGTCATGGGTTGGTGGTGTGGGCAGTTACACGGACGGGGCCAATTGGAGCGGCGGGGCCGTGCCTGAAGGGGACGATGACATTGTGATCACCAATGGCGGCACAGCACAGGCCTCGGGGAATATTCCTATACTGGGTGTCAGCATTGGAGGAGGCAGCACTCTGGACGTGC
>JBBECL010000027.1:0-8196 GCA_040881805.1 Terrimicrobiaceae bacterium
CGGGCGCGGAAGGCCCCATCCTGCCATTGGTTCAGGGTGAATATATCGTCTTCTTTGCGTTCCAAGGTGCTGGCTAGAAAGCTGAAAACGGAAGGGGGATCATCACCATCCTGACGTTGACATTTTTCAAAATTGATCCCGCGGGCCAGGAGTCTGCAGGGGGTTCCTGTCTTGAAGCGCTCAACGGCAAATCCCAAGTCGCGCAAACAATCGCTGAAGGTTGAGACTGTGTCGCCCATGCGTCCGCCGGCTTGATTTCGCAACCCCACATGCAGCAGGCCGCGCATGAATGTCCCCGTGGTCACAATCACGGACTTGCCTTGAAACCGCAGTCCAAAGTTTGTCTCCACACCCGCCACGATATCATTCTCAACAATCAGCTTGGTCACGTTTCCCTGCTTGAGGTCCACGCCGGGTGTTTCTTCCAAGATGGCTTTTGCGCGGAATTGATAGGCCTTTTTGTCACACTGCGCGCGCGGTGCGCGGACGCTCGGGCCTTTGCGGGCATTAAGCATCCGAAATTGAATGCCGGTCGCGTCCGCGTTGAGCCCCATCAGCCCGCCCAAGGCATCGATTTCCCGAACCATGTGGCCCTTGGCAAGGCCTCCGATGGCGGGATTGCACGACATTTGGGCCACCGTATCCGCATTTTGGGTGAGGAGGAGGGTTTCACCACCGAGCCGTGCGGCAGCCAAAGCCGCTTCGATGCCGGCATGCCCGGCGCCGATGACAATCACGTCATAGATTTTCGGATAAAGGAAGTCGCTCACTGGGATTTGGTCAGAGTCAAGAGTTTAGCGGAAGGCGGGGTGTCATGCAATTTCCAGCGCGACCTCATCCGCGAGAGCCCGGCTTGTGCGTGTCAGAAAAAGTCGGCCCGCGTGTTTTTCGAGGATTCCATTTTCCACCAAGCGGTCGGTTTTGGAGTCAGGGACATCGGATGCGTCAATGCCGGAAGATGTGCGAAGACCGAGGGCAATCCGTTCGAGGTGCCGGTCCATTTCGGAGAGGGTTTCGCAGACGTCTGCGGCGGTGACTCCGGCCTGGCAGCGGCGGACATATTCCTTTGTATCCGCCACGTTTTTTGTGCGTTCGTGGCCCATGGTGGAAACCGCACTGGGGCCAAGGCCCAAAAAATCGGCTCCCTGCCAATACGCCAAATTGTGGAGGCAGGCCTTCCCCGGCTTGGCATAATTGGAAGTCTCGTAGTGGTCATAACCCGAGGCCTCAAGGTCATTGATCGTGGATTCAAAGAGGTCGGCGTCCAGCCCCTCGTCGGGCGAAAACTCGCCACGCCCCAATTTTTCAAAAAACTCGGTGTCCTCTTCGTAAGTCAACGAATACGCGGAGAGGTGTTCCGGCGAGAATTCCAGGGATCGGGCCAGCGTCCGTTGCCAATCGGTAGTTGTCTGGCCGGGGACCCCGAACATGTGATCCAAATTCAAATTGTCAAAGCCGGCGCCGCGAAGAATTTCAATACTCTTCCGACTCATGTCCGCCGTGTGGGCGCGGCCCAATGTTTCCAACACATGGGCCTCCCAGCTTTGGACCCCAAGGCTGGCGCGATTGACGCCAAGATCCCGAAGCAGGGACGCCTTGCCGGGGGACACGGTCGCAGGGTTCATCTCCACCGTGAATTCCTGCACGGCCGAAAAATCAAAAATTCTTTGCAGGCCGGAGATCAACGCCTCGAGCTGGGTGTTGTTGAGCGCCGTGGGGGTGCCGCCACCGAAAAACACCGTGCGGGGTTGCACCGGGAACGGGCATTTCTCCGCTTCGGCGAGCACGGCGTCCACAAATTCCCGGAACCCGCCGCGTGCCGCCTCGGTTTTGTAAAAGCTGCAATACGGGCAGATTTTCGGGCAAAAGGGCACATGCACGTAGAGGTGAGAAATCATTGAAGCTGGAAATCTAGCGTAATTCGGCAAGATTCAACAACATGAACAAATTTCTCGCGTGTGTGTTGGTGGCCTGGATGCCGCTCACGCACGTTTGGAGTCAGAGCCTCAAGCCGGTGCTCCCTGACGCCAGCGTGTATTATGCCCTCGACTCCAAGGTGATTGGCGAGGGCAAGAGGCCGGAAGCGGCCATCGTCAGGCGGATGGTGGACAGCTTGGTCATGGAACTGACCAACCAACCCACCGTCGCCGACGCGTGGCGCTCGTTGGTTTCTCCCGCCGATGTGGTTGGCATCAAGGTCTCCACCAGTGCTGGAATATTGGGTGGCACACGCGAGGCGGTCGCCTCGGCTATTGCGTCAGGACTGAGATCGGCTGGTCTTCCACGTTCCCAGGTTCTTGTCTGGGACCGAAACCTCGAAGACCTGCTCGCCTGTGGGTTCCGAAAAGACTCCCCGGATTACACCTTGCGATGGGTGGACCCCGCCACCGGATACGACCCCAAATCCCAGGTGAGCGCCCCCGTTCTTGGAAAACTCATTTGGGGAGACAGCCGCTTCGGGATTTCCAAGACCGCCCGGTATGCCGACCTGCTTGCGTCGGGCGACCAATTAAGCAACCAGAGTTTTTACTCCAAGATCCTTGCCCGGGAGGTCACAAAAATTATCAATGTCCCGTCCGCCACGGACAGCTTTCTCACGGGCATCAATGGAGCGCTTGCGGGAATCACCCTTGCCAATCTCGACAACTGGCGGCGATTCACCAAAGCCCCCGAACATGGCGATCCTTATATTGCCGAGATTTACAATGATGAGATCATTCGCAAAAAAGTTGTGTTGACCATGCTGGATGCCCTCATTGTGCAATACGCGGGAGGCCCTTACGGAAACCCCAACTTCACGGTCGATAATGGCGCAATTTTTGCCAGCCGAGACCCGGTGGCCCTGGATGCCACGCTGGTGGAAATGGTGGACGAAGTGCGCAAAGCGAGCAAGCTGCCCTCCGTGAAACCCATGTCCGCCTACATTGACAGCGCCACCCAACTCGGGCTTGGCCAATCCATGCCCTCGCGCATCCGGACCGTGCGTGTGGGCGTGCGGGGATTGCAGTGACTCCGCCCATGCCAGCCCTGCCAATTCCTTGGGATCTCCTCAAACGGGTCGCCCGCTCGTTTTTTCTGACCCTGCGGTTTCTGCCCCACCAAGTCCGGGATCCCATCGCCCTTGCATATCTGCTTGCGAGATTATCTGACACGGAAGCTGATGGTGCTGCCAACCCGGCCGAGCAAGAATTGCTGGCGAGGAAGTCCGAAATTGAGGCCCTTCTTTTGCGATCCCCCGACCGGGCCGCAATCGACCACGTGTGGAAGACCATCCAAGAAGGCCAGGACTTCGATAAACACCGATTTGTGGGGTCCGCGTCCGAGCCCCTCAGCGCCGAGGAACGGGACCGCTACACCTACCTTGTCGCGGGGTGTGTCGGCGAATTTTGGACGAAGATTTGCGAGGAAAAAATCCCGGGGTTCGCCACCCGTAACCACAATGAGATGTTAACCCTCGGCATCGACTACGGCCGGGGCCTCCAATTGGTCAACATCCTCCGGGATCGTGCCAAAGATGCAAAAATGGGACGCGTTTATGTCAGTGATGACGAAATCCCCGCCACCCTCGCCCAAGCCCGCAGACACCTCGCCGCTGCAAGTCATTACATCCACGCCATCCGCCCCTGGCGGCTTCGAACGGCAACAGCCCTGCCCTACCACCTCGCCATCGACACCCTGCGCCTGATCGAGGCCAACCCCCAGGCCGAATCCGTAAAAATCCCCCGAAGCAAAATGTGGTGTTACGTCCTCAAGGCGGCGCTCACCACTTTTTCAACCGCCAGAGCATAAAAATAAATCCGGCACTGGCGAAGCAGAGCAGCATGATGAAGTAAAACGGCCACCAATGTTGCTCCATGGGGATGGGCAGAAGCACGTTCATGGAGAAAATGCTCACAACCAAATTCATGAGCATGATGGCGATCGTCCAGATCGTGAACTTTTTGATGAGTTGGTTCAGGTTGTGGCTCACGATGGATGCGCGGGCATCCATCAGGCCTCCGATAACTTGGGTGTAGATTTCCGTGCGACGGAAGCACTGGTTGTTTTCGATGATGATATCCTCCAGGACACCAACCTGGTCGCGGTCAAGGCACAGCTTCTCGGAGCTCGCTTTCATGCGATCCAAAAGCGTGCCGTTGGAACTGATGGCATTCACAATGTAAACGAGGCTTTTTTCCAAGGCGAACATGTTCAGCAGATACGTGTTTTCCATGGAGATGCTGATCCGGCGTTCCAAGGAGTCTGACAGCATGTTGATCGCTTTGAGGTGTCCTTCAAAGTGGGTGATGGACTGATACAAAAGCCTGAGAAACACATCTTGAATCGTTTGGATTTGGATGGGGACCCGGCCTTCAAAAATTGGGGCATCATCGGGCATGACCACCACCAGATATTCATCATAAATGAAAACACCGGTGGATGTCATTTTGAGCAAAAAATTGTCATCGGCACAAAAGCTCCGCGGGCGCTTAAAAATCAGAGCCGCGTGATCGGGCTCGAATTCAATACGGGAGAGTTCGTCGGGATCGAGGGAAGATTGCAGGGTGTGGTAGTCGATGTTGTAGAGTTCCTGCAACTCCGCTTCATCATCGATCGTGGGCGCGTTGTAAACGATGACCTGAGCCTCGGCGGAGGGGCAGAGCACCAAGCGCCCGGGTTCAATCCGATAAAATGTGCGGGCCCCGATCCGGGAAGAATCTTCCGCAGTGGTTGGAGGGGGGGATTCTTCTGTGATCGTTTCTTCCATGGCGGGTTGGCTGTGAAAGAACTTTTGCGCTCAATCCCAGAGGTGGTCAAGCCCGCGGCTGATGGAGTCAAAAAGTTGATCGATTTCTGGCTTGGTAACAATCAGGGGAGGGGCCATGGCAATCAGGTCGCGAATGCCGCGCACAATGGATCCCTCCTGACGAATCAGATTGGCGGCGCGGATGCCCAGGTTCGCTCCCGGCAGGAGTGCGGCCCGTCCGCCTTTGGGCAGAAGCTCGATGGCTCCGATCAACCCCACGCCCCGGATTTCCCCGACGGCGGGGTGGTTGGCAAACGAATGAAGCTTCTCCTGGAAATAGGGCCCCACATCACCCCGCACGGATTCGACAAGACCCAAGGACTCAATGGTTTGGAGATTTGCAAGAGCTGCCGCAGCACAGCTGGGGTGGCCGCTGTAGGTGAACCCATGCGCAAAATACCCACTCCCTGACAGCGTGTTCGCCATCTCATCACTCAGCATCGTGGCGCCCATTGGCAGATATCCACTCGTGAGGCCCTTGGCGAGGGTGATGATGTCCGGGTCCAAGTCCCACAGATTGCTCGCGAACCACTCTCCCAAACGCCCAAAAGCTGTGATCACCTCATCGGCGACAAACAAAATGTCATTTTCCCTGGCCAACTGCCGCAAGCCCGCAAGATAACCGGCCGGCGGGACAATCACCCCGCCAGCGCCCTGAACCGGTTCCACAAAAATGGCCGCGATGGTCTCCGGTCCTTCGCGATGGATGGTCTTGGCCGTTTCTTCCAAACACCACTTGCCATAAGCCTCCGGGTCAAGCGGGGAGTGGGCAGCATAAGGATGGGGTCCGGGCACGTGCACAAATCCCTCAAGCGGCAAGTCAAACGGCTCATAACACGTGGGCAGCCCGGTCATGCTGGTCGTTGCCAGGGTCACCCCATGATACGCAAAAGTGCGGGTGATAATCTTTCGCTTTCCCGATGCGCCGCGAAGTTTGTAATAGGCCCGGATCGCCTTGAGCGCCGTCTCATTCGCCTCCGATCCCGAGTTGGAAAACAGGGTCCGGTTGATTCGGAAAGGAGCCTTGGCCGCAAGAAACGCCGCCACATGAACCGGTGGCTCGGTCGTGGAATTAAAAAATGACGGATAATAGGGCAGGCGCTCCATCTGGTCGGAGACCGCCCGGACGATGGCCGCGCAATTATATCCCACATTCACGCACCATAACCCAGCCAGCCCATCCAGAAGCCTGCGCCCTGCGTCATCAACCAAAAAACACCCATCCCCCTCGACAATCACATGGGACCCCACCGAGTGCATTTGGGCATGGTCTGTGAAGGGATGCAAGTGATGGGCCTGATCCAGGGAACGAACATCGGAGAGAGGGGTCGCAGACATGCCCCACCCTACGCTCACCCCGACACATTGGCCAGCGCAAACGCAGCGCAAACGCAGCGCGACGGGGCCGAAAGGCGGGGAGGTGAAGTTTTGGGCTTCGCATTCGGTGAGAGCGAGGCCGCGCTGTTGGGTTAAAGCCCGGTTGAGTCTTCGAAGCGGTTGACGCGAAAGGGTCCCCAGCCTTTGCGGGTGTCTTTTTTGTCGGAGGCCGTCTGGGTGGGGTTGATGTTTCGGGGATCGGGGGTGGAGCCCGGCCGGGCGGCAGGGAGATTAAAGGTGTTGATCGCCACGAGGGCGCTTCGGCCGCCGCCTGCCAACTTCCGGCGGGGATTGATAAAGGCTCCCGGCACATAATAATTTTTCAAGTCCCGTCCGAACCCGCGCTGGTTAAAGCCGATGAACAAGTTTTTGCGGATTTCGAAATGAAGATGGGCCGTATACATGCCGCGGTTTGTGCCAATGGTTCCCACCTGCTGCCCGCGCACCACTTGCTGACCTTCCCGAACCGTGACTCGATCGAGGTGGGCATAAACGGAATCCACGGTTTTGAGCTGCTTTTCTTCCAGGAAGGTGTGACGGATGATCACCAAATTGCCCCACCCCATGCGCATGTCGCGGGCCAGCACCACGAAGCCATGGGCGGTGGAATAAACCGGGGCGCCCAAGTCCGAGTTTCCTCCCCTGATCCCATTCCAGTCTTCCCCCATGTGGTAATTCGCGCGAAATCCCCGCGACATATAATACCCCTCGGCATCGGGTTTGCCGACAGGCTGATCGAAGCCATCAGCAAGTCGCGTCCGCGCCGTCTGGGGAGAAGGCGCGGCCACCAGCGCCGCCACAAACAGCGACAAGAAGAGCCAGAATGCCGATTTGCGCATTGATGAAAGCCTACTGCGTATCCGGAATGAGCGCAACGTTTTCAATTTTTCGTGCAATGCATGATCGGGAATGGGAATGATCGGAAATGGATGACTTTTTTCAAACGTTTGTCGTGATTTTCGGGGGGCTCGTTGTGGCAGGTGTCGCGACGCGCGTGGCATGGCAACTTTCGGAAAGCATTGCCAAGGCCCCGTGGCTGGATGTTTTTGTGAGCCTGTTCACGTGGGTGCCCTGGTTGGCGGGGTATTTGATGGAAAGCTGGGGCGGGCTCCTTGCCGGGGTGCTGGCTCAAGTGGTTTTCCTTCATGCCTTCTGTCTCCTGCATCGCACCTTGCGGGGAAAAAAGGGCCGGACGCTCACCGATGCCCAGGCCAAAGTGCTCGGCCCCATCCGCAATCAGCTTTGCCTTCTGATTCAGACGCCGGCGATTCTCGTGTTTGTGCAGGTGCGTATCGCCGAAATTTTCCTCTACCCTCCCATCGCTTGGCTGGGAAAACTCCCAACCTACAAACACGCGGAGTGGGTGAATCTTTCCCGTCATAAATACGATGGCCTCATCGGCTACGACCTCCTGTGGTGCTGGTATTGTGACTGGATGACCGGTCTTTGGGCTCTCGGCAGCGAAATGCTCCGCAACATCGAATCCTTCTGGTGCCCGATCCAATTCCTGGACCCCATCAAAAATCGCAACGCTGCCGTGGATTTTCCCGACATCGCCAAATGGGCACCTCCCGATGGAACCATGGAGGATGCCGTGAAGGCGTTTGAGGCGCACTATGATGGGAAACGGAAAAATAGTTGGTGGGGTCACCCCGACCGCCAGAAAAAGCCGGAGTGATGGAATTTCAGCGAGCTGATCCGAACCCCCACTATCGGTCACTCCGGCTTTTAAGTACCGGGGGACGCTGGGATCTCGGCCTCAGCCCCTACCAATATGGGTGTCGCCTGCGCATGGGGCCTTCCGGCAGACCTCCGTCCGTCCTCGATGTTTGCCTCGGCCAAAATCCTCCGCTCTGGGGAAAAGTTCTGGCCTTCGCCCTCGATCGCTTGGCTCCCCTGCCGGAATCTGTCAGCGAAAAATCCATTGACGCCGTGTTCCCTTGGGCAAACACCCGCCCGGATCTCCAAATTCATCTCCCCGAATTCTTGATTCCAAGATAAACGTTCCTTCAACATCCCGCAATCACACTGGG
>JBBECL010000028.1:0-1401 GCA_040881805.1 Terrimicrobiaceae bacterium
CGATGCTCCTTGTCGCGAAGCGTTTTGGAGTGCGGTTGTCCTCTACCGCTTTGGACATTCCGAGACCGCAGGGGGTTTGAATCGATGGCCACCCCGCACCTCTCCGAGGGGGCCCACCCCAGATCATTGGCTTGAACCTGCCAAGCCGGCCATTGATCCAAAGCGCGAGAGGACACGCGCACTCCAAAAGCTGGCGCAGAATCGACGATGCTCCTTGTCGCGAAGCGTTTTGGAGTGCGGTTGTCCTCTACCGCTTTGGACATTCCGAGACCGCAGGGGGTTTGAATCGATGGCCACCCCGCACCTCTCCGAGGGGGCCCACCCCAGATCATTGGCTTGAACCTGCCAAGCCGGCCTTGATCCAAAGCGCGAGAGGACACGCGCATTGCCTAGGGAGCTCCCGCTCCCGTCGCCCTTACGGGCTGCCTTTGGCAGGCGATCTCCGGCCCTCCCGGGCCTTCGGTTCCAAAAGCTGGCGCAGAATCGACGATGCTCCTTGTCGCGAAGCGTTTTGGAGTGCGGTTGTCCTCTACCGCTTTGGAAACCGGCATCTCGTATCCTCTTCCAGCCGATAGGGTCTCTCCCATCATGAACATCCACCAGCTTCGATGGCAGGTTCGCCTGGATCGCGCTCCGAGCGCAATGGCAAAACCTTGCGCGGCGAAGTCGCGTCGCATGGATCTTGCCATCTGGGGTGCACGCTTTTCCAAGAAAGATTTCGCTTGAGGGTTGCCCGATGGTCCGCTTTTTGCTTACAAAGGAATCCTGCCACGTCAACCCATCCCATCATCCATGCCAAATCTCACCAAAAAGGACATTGTGACCACCATCAGCAAAGAAACGGGGTTGGTTCAGTCTCAAGTGTCCGGCGTGCTGCAAATGACCTTGGACCAGATCACGGATGCGCTTGCGAATGGCAGCGACGTGGAACTCAGAAATTTTGGAGTCTTCGAGGTTCGCCTCACCAAGTCCCGCATTGGCCGGAATCCCCACAAGCCGGAAAAAGATGTTGTGATCCCGGCCCGGGCCACCGTCAAATTCAAGGCCGGGAAAGTGATGCGTCAGAGGGTCCTCCTGCGCACCGAGGAACTCAAAAACACGCCCTGATGTTGGATGCCAAATTTCTTATCCTTTTCACTTGACCCACTGGCCGCTGAGGCGAAGCCTTTTGGTTCGTGTTGAACAACGGGGAGGATAAGCAGGCGTTTCTGCATTGGAACGAAGTGAGCGGGGGTGATGAACTGGCCCGTGCCCCTTACCGACCGCTGATTGAGCGGTTGGACGAGTTGCCGAAAAGTCGTTTGCGGGCGCTGGATGAGAGGCTGGAGGCCACGATGCGTGAAATGGGGGTCACCTTTGATGTGTCCAAGGATCGGCCATGGGGGAGTCGGCCATGGTATT
>JBBECL010000029.1:0-8148 GCA_040881805.1 Terrimicrobiaceae bacterium
TTTTGACAGGCCTGCTCTCCCTCCTCTTCGCAGGATACGTGGCCCTGGCAACCATTGTTCACGGCCAGCCCGTGGCCGGCTGGTCCAGCCTCATGGTGGCGATTCTCTTTGTTGGATCACTCCAACTTTTTGTTTTGGGAATCATTGGCGAATATCTTGGAAGGCTCTTTCTGCAAAACAAAGGACGACCGCTGTTTCTGATTGCCGAAGAAACCACGCAAAATTGATGCGAATCCTAACCGTCTCACATTATTTTGATTCCAATCGAGCAGGAGTCGAACTTATTGCAGCGAAAATTCGCCAACAATTACAATCACACGGACATTCAGTGCGATGGGTTGCCGCTGCCGCCAAAACCGCAATAACATGTTCTACACCGTCTGATAAGGATTGCATTGCAATTCCAATGTGGGACGGCATACGCACTGCAACCGACCTCGCTTGGCCGATTCCATCGCCTCTTGCAGTCTTTAAAATCAGCCTTGAAATCAAAGCTGCCGAACTCGTTCACTTGCATGAGCCATTTTATCCAGCGTGTCAAATGGCGCTTTATCTAGCGTGCTGCCACCACAAGCCGGTTGTCATTACTCAGCACATCGCGGACATGCCCGTGGCCGGACAATGCCGAAAAGTGGCTGTTGATATTGCAAATGCCCTATTGACACGACCAGCACATCATTTCGCAAATAGAATAGTCTTTTACAGCGCGCGTTCCCGAGACTACTTTGCAAATTCGTCACAAGGCAAAAATGTGATGATTTATAATGGTTGCAATTCCAGCGTTTTTCACCCACTGCCCGAGATCGCGCAATTAGGTCTTCGTGAATCGTTGAAGCTTCCTCTCAATAGACCGGTCATACTTTTTGTGGGGCGATTTATCGAGAAGAAAGGCCTTAAATTGTTGCGGGATGTATGCCAGGCACGCCAAGATCTCGACTTTGTCTTCATTGGACATGGCCCACTGGACCCTGCGGCATGGGTTCTGCCGAATGTGACCGTCCTGCCGCCGAAAAATCACAAGGAACTTAGTCAATATTATCAATCTGCGGATTGTTTGATTCTACCTGCTGTCGGCGAGGGTTTTCCACTTGTGGTTCAGGAAGCCATGTGTTCTGGGTTACCCTGCCTTGTTTCCCAGGAAATTGCCGATGGCTGCCCTGCCTTGGCTGACTGTTTTATAACGACAGGCCAGGCAGGCCGTCGAACACTTGAAGTCCTGAGAAATCACGTTCACAAACCTCCAAATGAAATAATCCGCAAAACCCTTGCCCAACGGGCCGCCAAATTGTGGTCTTGGGAAGAGTGCGGAAATCAGTATGACAGCCTTTTTCGAGAAACTCTCCAAAAGCACTCTTGCAGATGACATCCGAATTTAAACTCATTGATACCCTTCCCATGCCGTCTTGGTGGCCTTTGGAAAGTGAATTAGTAGCTTTTTTTCAAGAAGCCCTGCCGATCCATCACTTTGTTCCTCTTACCTACAAAATCAGTCTTCTCAAAAGTTTGGCACAACTTTTTCCAACGAGACCATGCAAGGTTCTTGATCTTGGGGCTGGCGATGGACTGATGGCCACGGCTATTGGCAAGTTTTTTCCTATCACTCAGATCAGTGGGGTTGATGTGGTGGAGCGAGTCCATCCCAAAGCATGTTTGGACTTTGCTACTTACAATGGAATAAATCTTCCATTTCTTGATAATACTTTTGATGTTGTCATGACTTGCAATGTTCTTCACCACGTTCCCCTTTCGGCTCGTTCGTCCCTTCTTGCTGAGGTTGCCCGAGTCACAAGATCTACAATCCTCATAAAGGATCACCTTGCAAGGGGACCATGGTCACGATTTTCCTTGGGCCTGGCTGATTGGGTTGGCAATACTCCATATGGCGGAATGGTCCACGCCGACTACCTTGATGCTCCCTCATGGAAGCACTTGCTTTCTGCCCTTCCATTCAATCAAGACTGGTATCACGGCCTTGGCCTGCAAAAAGGTTTTCGCAATGTGATTTTTCCAGATTGCAACGAGATAGTGATCCGACTGCACAATCGAAGGGGCGAGTATGGAAATTAATCTGTTACATTTAAAAGCCGCCCAACAAAACCGATCAGCCGCACATCGCTCTGACCACTCGTCAACGCAACGAATTCATCCCTCCATTTGGCAATACGACTACTTGACTTTGAATGCGCTGGCCTCTGATATCGCAGTGCTTCTTCAAGATGCTCGTCGAGAACTTAGCGTTAGCCAAAGACAATCAATTGATATCGGATGCAATACCAGCCCTTACCGGGAGGATCTGGAAAAGTTGGGCTTCGTGGTGCAGACTCTGGATCTTGACCTTTCAAACGGAGCAGATTTTGAGGGAACGGTGGAAGAAACGGGCCTGCCCGATGCCTGTGCTGATCTTCTGATCTGCACGCAAGTTCTTGAGCACTGCTCTGAACCATGGAAGGCGGCACCGGAAATGTTTCGGGTTTTGAGAACTGGAGGTTTGATTTTGGCAAGCGTTCCTCATGTTTGGTTTTACCATCCTCACCCTGACGACAACTGGCGATTTACGCCAGAGGGCGTCTTTCGGCTTTTTAACGCTGCTGGTTTTGAAACGACGAAAATGCTCTTGCAAGGGGGCTCAGTTCTAAGTCTTTTTCAGATCATCAATTTCTGTATTTTCGGTTTGCTTGGAAGGGCGGGGGCCCCTGTTTTTGTGTGCCTCAATGTGTTTGGCTCTGTATTGGACCGTCTTTTTCCAAACCCTCTTTTCCCCATTAACATTGCCATCCTTGCGCGCAAGCCACCCACTGCTTGAAAGCTAATTAATCATCACGCAGACAAGATCCCCCGCTTTGCTTTCTATTGTTTTTGTCAGGCCGGCTTCGCTCAAGTTTTTGAGAATGGCCGCGCCCTGGTCCGGGAAGCCTTTGCGGTTGATGTAGATCGCGGCGAAGCCTTGGTTTTTGAGGAGCTCGATGGTTTTCTCCAGAGGGAGGTTGATCAGTCGGGAGTGCCAACCGGTTTCCATGTCATTTTTGGTCACTCCAAAGGAATAGCGCAGGGACTCGCTGTAGAGGTAGGGGCGGAAGTGTTCGTAGGGGGTGATTCCCGGGACAGGAGCTTCGGGGAAGCTCATGACGGGGAGTTGAAAAATCATGGCGCCATCCGGCAAGGCCTTCTCCATGGATTTGGCAAAATCCCTGTCAGACTCGACTTGTAGGACACGTTGGGCCCGTTCTTGCTGACTTGCCAGGAGGGGCATCTGGTCCCAAATGACAATCAATGTAAGCGCGATGGCAACCAGGAATCCCCGTTTATGTTGCGAGACAAAATATTTGGTGGCCTGCTGCATGGCAAACAGGAGGGCGATGGCAAGGATGACAATGCTCAGCCGGTAGCCGGCGCGGAAGAGCGTCAATCCGAAGATGCCGGAGATGGCATTCAGGCCTCCGGTTGTGAAAACAGCAAAGATCCAAAGAATCTGCCAAGCTTCCGCGGGAATGGGTTTCGGGCTGCGGAAGATAACCCGATACGCGGCGATTCCAAACACAAGCAAGAGGGAGGCGATCCCGATCAGCCCGAGATAGGTGCCTTCGTTGGAGAGCACGATTTGTTGGGCGTGACTCAGGTTAAAACTCCGAAACGCGGGGGATTGATGGGTCGAAAGCGGGATAAACAAGTCGCTGAGTTTGAGGGCATAAATTTCCAACCACTTGAATTGGCGTTCAATCGCGAAGGGTGCTCCCTGTTTGGAGATTTGATACATCCACGTGTCGAGATTCATAAGGACAAACGCGGCGGCGGAGCCTCCAATGATGGCAAACGTGGAGACCAGGGCCGGCCGCGAGCGCTCTCTTAGAAACAGAAGGACCCCGCCCAGCAGGGTGATCTGACAAAAGATGTTGGTATAATAAACATTTTGCAGGCCTGTGAGAAAAGCCAATGCAACGGCAAGCCAAAACCGGCGGGAGAGCGGGGCGATTCCCGGCGAGGTGGAGACCCATTTCCAGACAACCAGGAAGAGGGGAATGTGCCACACGTAGGCCACGATGGAATGGTGGGGAGACTCGGAAAAGATATAGGGCGCCAAGCCATAGGCGAGCCCGCCCACAAAAGCCCAGGGAATGGAACATTTCGAATACCGTGCCACGAGGTAAAAGGTCAGGGCAGCCAGCAGGTGGCCGATGAGCAACTTGATATTGAGGGCGGCAAAAATTCCCGTGAATCTTGCAAGCACGCCTGTGAGGTAAAGGGGGACCTCTTCGATCGTGGGGATCGCTGACCAGCGGGCCTGACCCGGGGCACCCAGCTCCGGGACCGTCTTCTGGAACAAGGGGTTTTGGTGGCCGTCTCTTGCGGCTTTGAAAACGGCCAGCATCCCAATCACATCCGATTGCCGGATGTCCAAATAGGCGGTGGGTTGGTTCCAATCCCGGCCGGACCACATTCCCCACCCCGCACACCACACAAAAGCCACAAGCACAAGCAGCGCACCGATGGCTGCAAGATCTTTCCGCGGGCGGCTTGGAAGATGGTCCGAAGCTTGACTTAATTCGCTGGGCGTCAGCAGGCTCACAGCAAGTTTTTCCTATCGGATTTCAAAAATTCGACCCGGTCATAGATTTCCGCCAGGGGAACTTCACAATCAATGGAAGGGAGTGCGATGAAGGCCGTGGGGTCAGTGGTTATGCGGAGAGTCCATTCCTCGTTGGGTTGGCGGAGGAACTGTTCGACACGGTGTTCGGATTGGGACACAAGAACGTATTCTTTGAGGGAAGGAATCGCGCGATAGAGGTCAAATTTTTTGACCCGGTCATAACGCTCGGTGGAGTCGGAAAGGACCTCGACGATCAGAGTCGGGTTGATGAGGGTGTCAAGTTGATCGTCCTCGAAAACCAACCCACCACAGGCGACCAGCAGATCCGGATAGGTGTAGAGTCCATTGGCCTGGACTTTGATGCGAAGGTCGGTGGCAAACGCTTCGCATTCGCGGCCCTTGAGCTTAGCTCGAAGTTCGCCACCAAAATTCATCACAATTCTGACGTGATTTTTTGTGGTTCCTGCCATTGCAAACATTTCCCCCTCAAAAAACTCACTGCGCGTATCGGCCGCCCGCTCGATGGCCAGATATTCAGCAGATTTAAGTAGATGTTTGGGCAAGGCACTCATGGTTTTTGACATTTAATCACCGTCTTGATCTTCGGGGAATGACAAATGCTCCGAAGTCTCGGGTCTGAGTCAGGGGGAACGGCGCGTCTCGTCCGTTTCAACTTTGATACCCCCAAACCCAACCAAAGTCCACACGGCCGAGACGACCTTGCCCCTTGGCCTGCATCGTGACGTCACTTCGGGGGGTGATTGAGAATCCATCATCGCGCCGCCGGACCGAAAGCCATGAGGTTCCGGTACTGGCGTCCGGGGGTGGTGGCGATGAGGTCTTCGGCAGAGATAAGGTGTAGCTTGCCGTTGCGCAGCTCTTTCAGGTTGAAACCAAGCTCCGCGAAAGCCTTAAGATACGCGAGCGGGCTACTGCCGCAGTTGGTGAGGCCTTGCGGCCAGAATTCGGTCATGATGATGCAACTCGGAGACTGGGCGAGGATGCTCTTTGCGCCCTCGAGCACAAGCATTTCGGCTCCTTGCACGTCGATCTTCAGAAAGTCGATGTGCGGGGTTTGGTTTTTTTCGCAGAGATCATCCAAAGTTTCCACACGGACGGTCAGTTTTTCTTTCAGCAGGGGATCAGGATAAAGCCTGTTGTCGCCTTTGTTGTCAGGGTTGGCATAAAGCGACAACTCACCGGGTTCGCGACCGGCTGCCGCTTGTTCGAGGTGAATGGGGGCTTGGGAGTTGTTGGCTGCCACGGTTTTTTTCAGGAGGTTAAAATTTTCGGGAAGCGGTTCGAGGGCAAGAATGCGCCCTGCTCCGCGTTGAATGGCCAGGGCCGTGTAAAGGCCGACGTTGGCCCCCACATCCACAAAGGTCATCCCCGGTTGGAAGTGGTCGAGAAAAAACTGAATCTCTTCCCGTTCATAAACACCCAGCGTGAGGGCACCCGAAACGACGGGGTCGTTCCGGTTCAGGCAGACCGTGGCACCGTGAATGGTGACACGATCAGGAATAATAGCCCGGAGAGCGGCGTTTGCGATAGCTCGCAACGGAGCGGGTTTTAAAATAACGGTGTAGAGAAATTCGGGGATGGACATGGCCTGTTGGATCACTTCACCAACGGAAGCAGGTGCCCGCGTTTTCGGGCTTCCCTGGTGAAGGTGGCAAGGTTTTTGCGGGGGATAACGAGGCGTCTTCCTCCCGCGTGGAAACAGAGAGGGGCCGTGCCCGAGGAGTTGGCAAGGGTGACGGCATCAGATTCGTCCTCCCATTCAAGGAGCACAGCTTCGGAGGCAAGAAGGCATCGTCTTGATTTGGCTTCCAAATCATCGAACCACTTTTCGATATTTGCGGGAATGTCTCCCTTCGTGGACGTTCTTAACATTTTGTGGAGGGTGGCCCAAGGGATGCCAGCCTCCACCGTGCGAAGGATGGTTTCCTGGTCAAGCCTCCAGACCGCATCGGATTGTCTTATGGCAAACATCTCGAGCGATGAGATGGTTGCCGGGTCGGGCAATGTCAGAGCCGTGATTTCATGGTTTGCCAAAACACGAAGAGAGGGCTCCATTTGTGTCGTTGGCGGGGTGTAGGAATCTGCGTGGCCGAAGCAAAAGGCCCCGAGCGGTGTGAGGCGAATGGCAGCCAACCCATCATATCGGCCCAGAAAATCGTGGGATTCACTTCCATACGACTCTGCAAACTCCGGCCAGATCCCATGGGGGGAGCCATAAGCGATGTCAACCAAGCCCAGTGTCGCAAAAGACTCCATGAGCACGGCTCGTGTGAATTGTTTGGAGAGGTCCACCTCATCATAGATGTGTCCATAGTGGGCATCGCAAATGTAGAGCCCGTCTGAACCACCCACTTTGATGACACCTTGCTCCGCCAACAAAAACCGAAACGTCTCATCAAAGGATATCCATTCGCCAATTGGCATCTTGCTCATGGCTGATGCGATGGCATCGCGGCGTTCGCCCGGGGAACTGATCCAGCGGCGGGTTTTGCCGGTTTGGCCCCGGATGTGGTTGACTCGGTGCAATTCGTCGAAAGCTTCATCATCAAAAAATGTCTCCACACCCTCCTTGTAGATCCGAGCCGAGGGTTCCAAAACCCAAGAAGTCCCTGCGGGAGTTAAAACGAGAATATCCTTTTTGGCTTTGGCCCACCCACACTGCTGGATGAGAACGCCCCAGGCATGAGCACGAACGGCCCCGGCTTGATCTTCGTAGTTGTAGCCACGCGCATTTTTGGGAGGCGAGAGGTCGAAGTCGGGCTGCATCAGAACCGGGTTGATTCCTCGCACCGAAGCGTCTGTTGGTCGGGAGGTTTTTTCGGTGACCTTGATTTTCCCCGATTGAACGAGCCGCAGCACGCGCCCGAGTTCAAGGAATGCCTTGGCTTCGCTTTCGAACAAACGAACGGGTTCCCCCTCGAGGAGTGCGGGGGGTGCTGAGAGGGGTGTTATGCTCGATTCCGGAGGTGGCGGCAGGAGTGGACGATAAATTTCGACCTCTGGGCAGATCACGTGGAAGTCATGCCGGTGGCTCTTATAGATAAAGCCTATGAGCAGAGTTGGAGGCGCCTTTCTGTCCTCCCACCGATGGGATTTCTTCGGGAAGGGAAGCCCGTATTTGGCCACAAAACTCGGTTCGGATGGAACCTTTTTGGTATGGGCAATTTCTGCGAGGAGAAAACGCTCGCCAGGATCGAGAAGGGAAATCACGTCTTGCGGCATCGTTCGAATGCGATGACTCAGGAACTTATTGCAGTGGGCTTTTGTCGTCAGAGCTTCGTTCTTTTTGCCGAACCGTTTGCAGAGCGCCCGAAGTTCGTCGGCCAGGAGTTGATCAAGAATGTCTTCAAGGTTCATCATGTGAGTGTGGTAGGAGAGGCCTGCGGGTAGAAAAGGGTCATCTTGTCAGAAGAGAAGTAATTCGATTTGATGAGACGCTTGATGTCAAATCCTCGCTCAGAAAACCCACTGATTGTGCAGGGAGACCACACGGTTCTGCTGGAGGTGGATCATCTGCGCTACGCGGAAGCCCGAGACGCCTT
>JBBECL010000030.1:0-1391 GCA_040881805.1 Terrimicrobiaceae bacterium
TTTGCCCGATCCGGTATGCCGGCCGGCCGCGAGATGTGGGCAGCCAGTGGTGCGACGGAGGCGGTGATGGGAAGGATTTCAACATTTGAGAGAGATGCCAGCCGTTCCTTTGCAGCCACCGGGTCGCCAAAAGAGGCCTCTCCGAGGACCAACTCGGAAGTGTAGAGCTGAAAAGAATCGCGCCGGAGCACCCACCAATCATTCGTCAACTGCTGGTGTGCCGCTCGGACGATATCGCGGGAAGGCCAAGCTGTGAGATAGCTGGGGATGGTTGTTTCTATGTGGACAGAAGGAAGCATTTATCGAGTTCTGCGGTGATTGTGCGGCCACGAGCGGGAGGAGGCGGGTTTTTTGAAAAGTGGAAAGCGGAAAGTGGAAAGTGAAAAAGGTCCGGAAATCCTGTTCCTCCTGCCAATCCTGTCATCCTGTCGAAAAATATTCTTCATGGGTATTATTCTCCTTTGGTTCGTTTGGAAAGGCGGAGGTCGAGGGCATGTTCGAAGCTGACGAGTTCGCGGAGGAGGGCATTGAAGCGCGCATGGGATGCGCCGGGTTGTTGTGCCAGGAGGTGGTAGAGGGTGATTTCCCGATCAAAAGATGGGGGAGCTTTGTGAATCAGACCGCAGCGTTCGAGGCGGGGCCGTGCGATTTCGACCAAGCAGCTTTCGATCGTTGTCAGCCCCTCTGAGAGGTCGTGGAGTCCTTTGGAAATAAGATCCGAGCCGGGCAGGTTTTCAAGAATCGGGTGATCGAGGGTTTTCATGCTCGGCAAGAAAGGTTTCCAGAGCCTGGTGAAAGCTTGAGGGGTCGATGGCTGGGAAGCGCAGAAGTTCCGGCTGGATAGCCAGGAAGAGGGCTCTGAGCTTTTCCGGCTTCACAAATTTGCGAGCCAGCATCTCCTTGGCATCGAGCAAATCGCGAGGGTGTCCGCGCTCGATTTTGGCAAGAACTTGGGAATAGGGATCGTAATGAAAAAATTCGATGGTGCCGATTCGAGAGATGAACAGGCTGCGTTCCTTCCATTCCGGCAGAGGCGGGATAAAAAGGTCGGGGCTGGCGAGTTCGACATTGATGTCGAGTTGGTCCTTGAGGAAGGCAATGGCCTCGTAGAGCCCCTTCGGCTCGGGCTCGGCCTTGAGATCCACATCGATGGTCGTTGACCGCCAGCCAAAAAGAACGGCTGTGGATCCCCCCACCAGATAGATCCTTCCCTCTCCCTTCACATGGGCCGCTAAAGAATGGAGAAATGTTTGGATTTTCTCGCTGTTGGCAATCGCTCTCATTGGCAAATTCTGGCTTCATACTGACAGCGAAGCAATCTTTGAGCGAGGAGGCTTTTTGAATTCTGAATTTTGAATTCTGAATTTTGAATGGGGAGGGGGAGGCGGGTT
>JBBECL010000031.1:0-1386 GCA_040881805.1 Terrimicrobiaceae bacterium
AAAATCGACGATCCTGTGGGAGCCATCTCGGTCCACGGCGTGGTTGGTGAGTGGGGAACTCTGGCTGTCGGAATCTTCAGCTTCGATCCAGAGCACAAAGTGATGACGCAGCTCATCGGCTGTTTCAGCATCGTGGCCTTTGCGTTTGTCTTCTCTCTGATCGTCTTTGGTGCGCTGAAACTCATCATGGGTGTCCGTGTCTCACCTGAAGAAGAAAACGAAGGTCTCGATATCGGAGAACACGGACAGGAAGCCTATCCTGACTTCCAGCCCGTCGCAGAATCCTAAGCCTTATCAATAAAACTCTAATTATCAGACCATGAAAAAAATCGAAGCAATCATCAAACCCTTCAAGTTGGAGGAAGTCAAAGACGCGCTCGCAGACCTCGGGATCGAGGGAATGACGGTCAGCGAAGTCAAAGGCTTCGGCCGTCAGAAGGGGCACACCGAAATCTACCGTGGGAGCGAATACACGGTGGACTTCCTGCCAAAAATCAAGATCGAGGTCGTGCTCGGCGACGCGTTGCTGGAGGGAGCCCTCGCAGCCATCGTGAAAGCCGCAAAAACCGGGAAGATCGGAGACGGAAAAGTCTTCGTCTCGCCAGTGGAGGAGGCAATCCGCATCCGCACAGACGAAACCGGCGAAAAAGCCGTCTGATCAAACACTCGTAGGGGAGTTAGGGAAAAAAGCGAGCCGGCGGGGGAGGGAGAGCCCCCGCCGGTTTCGTTTTTTTTGTGTTTGGTCCGGCCATCCTCACAGCCTGCGAAAAAAAAAGGCCGGCGGTGATGAAGAGTGAGGTTGCCATGCCGGCCAGGGGGCATAGTCGCCGCGACCGTGTGGTCTTGGGCGAGCGCGGGGGATCGGACTTGCAACGGGC
This sequence comes from Terrimicrobiaceae bacterium, assembly GCA_040881805.1. Lineage (GTDB taxonomy): Bacteria > Verrucomicrobiota > Verrucomicrobiia > Chthoniobacterales > Terrimicrobiaceae > JAJTZA01. The sequence goes on from JBBECL010000031.1 coordinate 879, forward strand.
GAAACGCATCGCCACCCGCCACTCCTCCCTTTCACTCCTCACCCCCTTCCCCCCGCAATTCCCGATCTTTCCAGCTTTCCAGCCACGATAAAAGCAGCCACAGTCAAAAGAAATCCTCCGTGGCCAAAAAAAAGCGCACATCCAACCCCAGGAACAATCCGGTTACCAAAACACGGGGACCGGCTGCGTTGCCCGGTCCCGGCAGCCCGCAAGCCTCCCGGATTTCCGCCGAACCTTCGGCGTCGAAAAGCCCCGTCCCCTCCGCCTCACGGCCGGGCAGCAAGCCTTCGAACCATTCCTCCCCCCATGGGGCACGTCGCATCGCCTCCAAGGCCGGTTTCCTGGCTTGGTCCGGCTTTGTCCTCGTTCTCCTCACCTGCATCGCCTGGGTCCTCACCCACGCCTATTTCATTGATACCGTGACCGTCCGCCTTTGCGAAAAAATGGATGCCGGGATCCCCGAGGAAAAACGCATGCCGGTGTTTTTGAGTGAGATTGCTTTTGATGG
>JBBECL010000032.1:0-8055 GCA_040881805.1 Terrimicrobiaceae bacterium
GTAGGAAACCGCCCGACCCGTGGCTTCGAAGCCCTGATTGGCCCCGCCAAAAAGCATGAGACAGAGATGAAGGATTCCACCCCAGAGGAAAACCCCGATGACCGCAAAAATCGCTGAACTCGCCACCGTCGTTCCGACGACCAACGGGAGAGCACACAGCGAGGCCCCGGGAGCCACGGCATCCGCGCCCCCCGCAGCCGAGGTGACCATCGTCAGAACACCCTGCGTCAGCCCCATCATGACTCCGCCCAAAGCCGCACAGAGGGCCGCATACAGCAGTGGTTTGCCATATCCCCCCGTGGTTTTCATTTGAGAAAAAGATTGGATCGGCGAAAACAAAACCCCGGACGTGGTCTCCCACCAGGCCTTGAACCATCCCACGGAAGCCGCCTCTTCCCAGAGGGGCCATGTCCCGTCAGGGGGAACGGTCAACGCACCTTCGGTGCCATTTGCGACAATCCCCGCCCCCAAATCAAAGGTTGCGAGGGGTTTCCACTCCGCAAGCCCTTCTTTCCAGGCAAGGTCGGTGGCAAAAAATTTCCCGCTTTGCAGCCCGGCCCTCACCTCTTCCTCGGAAAATTGCCCCAGTTGCTCTCTGTTTCGGCTGATAAAGATTATGGTCATCGTGTGAACGGACTCAATTGGGCGTATAGAAAAAAACCGGGGGCGTCAATCACCCGCAGTTGCCAGGATGGCCTTAGCGTTCGGGATCGGGTGGCTTCCCGCCGGACCTGTCTTTATACCAGACCACGCCGTGCTTGCGGAGATTGGCGACAAGGGCCTTCATATTCTCCGCCATCTCGCGATCGCTGAGCAACGTTCCCAGGAGACCTTTGCCCTGACGCGCCTGACTCAGCAGGCCACGCACATCGGTCATCGTTTTGCGGAATTCGTCGGCCGCGGCTTTGGCGGACACCATCGTGGCATCACTGGAATTGACAACCTTTTTTGCGTCTTCAATGACCACATCAATTTTTGCGGAGACCTCGGTGAAAGAAGCCGTGGTTTTCTCGAGGTTTTGCATGGTTTTCTTCAGGTCGGCAATCGTCGCGTCGTTCAAAATTTCCGTGTCCAACTTTTTGGCGACCTTGTTGATGTTTTGAATGGCCTCCCGCACATCGGTCATGACATCCCCCGCGCTTTCGGCGAGTTCGCCAAAACCACCGGACTCCCCCTTGCCGCGAATGACGGCATCGGGCTTGATGACTTCCGAGGCCTTTGCGTCCTTGAGGAGAATGATTTGCACAAACCGGTCGCCCAGCAGCCCGGAGCTGCCAATGGCAAATTCCGAGGCACTGGGGATCTGGACTTCCTCATAAATCTTGAGCATCACATACACGCCATCCATGTCCGGCAGGATGGTCGGGGGGGAATTCACGACACCCACCTTGGCCCCGGCAAGGAGAACGCTGGCACCTTTCAGCAGACCGCTGGCATTGGGGTATTCCACCCGGATTTCGTAATACTTGCGGAGCCCATCGCCAAAGCGGCCAAAATAAACCACCATCAACGCGACGGCCGCCAGGCCAAGCGCCATAAAAATTCCCACACGAAGCTGGGTCAGTTTGTCTTTGTGTTCCATGCGTTTTTAACCTTCGTCGCCATGGGAGCGCCCGTCCACAAAATCCCGCACCACGCGGTCCTGTTCCAAGCGCAACTCGGCGGATGTTCCCAAAAAATAGCGTTTCCCCTCATGCAAAAGCGCAACACGATCAGCGATGTGAAAGGTGCTGGTCATGTCGTGGGTGACCACAATCGATGTGACATTGAGTTGCTTTTGAAGCCGCCGGATCAGTTTGTTGATACTGTCCGAAACAATGGGGTCGAGGCCGGCCGTGGGCTCATCATAGAGGATCACCTGGGGCGCGGTGATAATGGCCCGTGCCAGGGCGACCCGCTTGCGCATGCCACCGCTGAGATTCACCGGCATTTTGTGGTCATGTCCCTCCATGTTCACCAGACCAAGGGCTTCGTGAACCCGATGGAAGATGACCTTGTCATCCCGCTCCCCGCGCTCACGGAGCGGGAACGCCACATTTTGAAAGACGGTCATCGAATCAAACAGGGCACCGTCTTGAAAGAGCATCCCAATCTTGCGGCGGACAGGTTCGAGGCTGCGTTCGTTGAGTTTCACGATGTCTTCCCCTTCAAAAAGAATTTCGCCGGAGAGGGGGGTCATGAGACCGATGAGGTGACGGAGAAACACACTTTTTCCGCCGCCACTTTTCCCCAACAGCACCATGGTTTCCCCGCGTTGGACCTCCAGAGAAAATCCCCGGAGGATTTCCTGGTTTCCGATCGAGGTGCGCAGATCCCGGACATCAAGGACGGGCGTGCTCATCGTTGGCCGGCTGGAAAAATGATGTTGAGAAACATGGTCAGGAAAAAGTTGGCGATGAGGATTCCGAGCGAGCAGAGAACGACACTCTCCGTGGTGGCCCGTCCCACACCGACAGCCCCGTCTTTGGCATTCAGCCCCTCACGGCAACTGATAAACACGATCACCCCGGCAAAAAAGAAACCCTTGATGAGCGACATGGCGATGTCCGTGGCGTCTGTGAATTTCACCATGTTGGCCACAAAATACGCGGCCTCCACGCCGAGCACATGCACCGCCACGTAGTAGGCTGCCAAGACCCCGCATCCGACACACTCGATGACCAGAAGCGGCATGGAGAAAAACATCGCGATCGCCCTCGGGACAACCAGATAATCGACGGGATGCACCGCAAGAGCCCTCAACGCATCCAACTGCTGTGTGACCTTCATCGTGCCAATCTCCGCACTCATCGCCGCCCCCACCCGACCGGCCACCATCAGCCCCGTGAGGACCGGCCCAAGTTCCCGAAACATGGCCAACGTCACCACCGGCCCCACAGCCGTTTCCATGTTCAGACTCGCAAATTGAAAATACGCCTGCGCCGTGAACACCGCTCCCGTGAAGGCTCCGGTCACAATCACCACCAATTGAGACCCGTAGCCAATTTCCGCAATCTGATCAAAAACAAGCTTCCATCGGATGCGGCCGGCAAAAATCGAGCCGAAGGTCTCCGATGCAAGCACGCCAAGTTGCCCGAGATAGACAAAGAAGGAACGCATCCAACTGAATAAATGAGAGATCATCAAAATCCTCTCCTCAAAACCCGCCAATCAAGACCCGCCGAAGCCCCCTCAAGCCGGTTCCTGCGTTTCAATCCTCTGCGTTTTTCTTTTGGCAGCAACTTCCGGCGGGACCTGACCCACAAACTTCGAATCCAAATCAATCCGGCGGAAGATCGAGCGAATCGAATCTCCATCCGGCACATGACCGGTAAACTCCATGTAAACAATATCATGGTTGGTATCAACTTTATACCGCAAGCCGGCAATGGACTCGAGTTCGAGAGCCAATCCCATCATTTTTTCCGGGGTGCGAACTCCGGCCGCATAAACCTCAACTTCGACCATATCCTCATGCTTCGCCCACCCCTTATAAAAAGCAAGGGGATTCGGACGGGGGGGCGAAGGATTTTATCGTGACGAGAGGCAAAAAAGACGGTCAAATCCCGACACAGCGAGCCAAGGTTCGGGTGGCCAACAGCCTTTCCCTGCGATTTCGCTAATAAAACAGGCACACATGAAAATCCGGAATTCAGGAGATTGGGTCATCGCATCCTTGGTTATTCTTTGCAGCATCGTCCTTTTTGCGGCCCTGGCCATGGCCCTGACGGGCACGTTTCTCGGAACTCCGGGTCAGATCGTGTATGCGGATTTTGAGGATGTTTCCGGGCTGGATGTCAATTCCGATGTCAAGTTTGCGGGGGCCACGGCGGGAGTGATCACCGGCGTGAGAATCCTGACGTCCTCGGAGCGCATGCAACTTGAAAACCCGGAAAACTCCATCCGTGTGACCATCGCCCTGCGCTCAAATGTTCCTCCCCCACCCTCCGATGTGGTGGCGAGTGTGGCAGCTGACACTCTGCTCAGCGAAAAATTTCTCCTCCTGAGTGCCGGCTCGGCGTCCGCTCCCCCCTTGTCACCAGACAGTGTTATTGCAAGCATCACACCCACCACTTTTGACCAGCTTGTTCGCAACACAGACACCGCCATTGCGGGAATCAGCAGATTGATGGGGGGAGCCGGAGGACATGCGGGAAATATCTTCTTGGAGGTCCGCGCGATGCTCAATGAAACCCAAAGTCTGCTCACCGAGGTTCGGCCCATCCTTGCCACCCTCAACGCGACCGCCCTCGAAGCCAAGTCCTTGGTTTCTGAAAACCGCGCCCCCATCAACCGGGCCATCACAGGGCTGGAGAAAACCTCCACCTCTCTCGAGCAGACCTCCCGCTCATTCGAGAGTCTTGCCAATCAGGGCACGGAGATGCTCAAGTCCACGGACAAAAACCTTTCTGCCACGCTGGGAGACCTCAAGGTCACGTCCCAAAACGCAAAAATCGCCACCACCTTTGCCAGAATCCTCGCCCTGCGCCTTGCTCAAAATCCCTCCCAACTCGTCTGGGGCACAAAAACCCCACCCCCACTGCCCACCGATCGAGAAATTTTGCTGTCCCCCAAGCCGATTCCTCTTTCAGAGTAGTCATAGTTTTTTTATGTCGCTCTGCTGCAGAACGTTGTGATTGATTCTTCCATTTTTTAATGAATTATAATCTCCCCTGCCTCCCGGCCCTTTTCCCCTCTTGCTCACACCAATCATCACTCACGAAGCCTCACCATTTTGCCCTCATCCTCGTCCTCGCAATCTTGCACATGACAACTCCAACCGCCCACGCCTTCACTCTCCTCATTGGAAACTACTCCGCCAACGCGGCGGACGAAACCCAACAAGGGATCGCTGTCTTGAAGCTGGGCGACCAAGGATTGCACATCCCCCACCAAGTTCTGCCATTCCAAAATCCTGAGTTTTTGTGTCAGCATCCAGAAAAAATGACATTTTACACTGTTAATGTCATATCTGATTCCAGCAGGCAGAAACAGAGCGCCGTGGGGGCATTTCGCTATGACCCTGTCACTGGAAACTTTGAGATGCTTAACCAGCAGCCGGTTGGCGGCAACGGGCCTTGTCATGTGGCCATTGACCGCACGGGGCGACTGGTCGTGACCGCAAACTATGGGGATGGTTCCGTCTCCGCGTTTCCTGTACGTCCGGATGGGAGCTTGGGGGCGGAGAGCGACCTGAAGACCCATGAGGGCTCGGGGCCAAACACGCGGCGTCAGAGCTCCCCCCACGCCCATGGTGTGACTTTTTGCCCCGACAACCGCTTTTTGCTGGTTCCCGACTTGGGGACGGATGAGGTCAGAGTGTATCGAGTGGACCTCGAAAACGCCCGCTTGGAGAAACACGGTGCCGTTCGTGTTGCGCCGGGAGCCGGGCCTCGTCATCTCTCTTTTTCTCCCGAGGGACAGCAGGTGTATCTTGTTAATGAACTGGACAACACGGTGACCGCCCTGTCTTGGAACCGGGAATCCGGCGGCTTGGCGTCCATGGGAAGCGTCCGGACACTCCCAGCCGGATTTGACGATGAAAACACCACGGCGGAGATTGCGGTTCACCCGGACGGTGCCTATGTTTATGCTTCAAACCGGGGTCACAACAGCGTGGTCATCTTTGGTCGCGATCCGGATTCGGGGGAACTCACCACCGTGGGACATCTTGAGTTGGAGGGCCGGGAGCCGCGCAGTTTTGCCGTTTCTCCCGATGGTGGATGGCTGGTCGTGGGAAATCAGCACCTGAACACGGTATCAGCATTCCGAATCCGCGAGGGGGGAGCCAGGTTTGAGAAGGTGGGGGATTCCGTCCCGGTTCCCTCGCCGGTTTGTGTCCATTTTGTTTTGCAGGAGTGAACCCTGTTGAGGGTGAGGCGCAAAACAGGACCATAACGAGTCACCGGCTTTCAATTTGCAAATAACTTGCGGCGATTGCCACCGTGGGGGACATTCGCGCTGACGATTCACTATGTCCCAATCCCTTGTCCCCACCCTCATTCTCTCAGGTTTTCTAGGGACCGGCAAAACGACGCTCCTTCGCGAGTTGATTTCCAAACTGGAAGCTGCCGGGCGGCAACCGGCGGTCATTTTGAATGATCACCAAAATGCCAAAGTGGATGCTGCCTCGCTTGCAGGCGAGGGTCGCATGGTCACACCCATCAGCGGCAACTGCGTGTGCTGCGATTCCATGGAAGAATTGGTGAAGACCATGCAGGGATTGCCGGAGCACCCCGGGCAAATATTGCTTGTGGAGGCCAATGGAACCTCCGACCCGGCGAGCCTGCTTCAACATCTCCTGTTTAAACCAGACCTGCGCTCCCGATTTTACCCGATCCTCCAAGTGACGTGTGTCCACGCGGCACGTTGGCAAAAACGCTTTTGGAGCAATGATCTGGAACGACTCCAAGTCCGCACCTCCAGTCATTTGGTTTTGACCCACTCCGACCAAGCGTCGGAGGCCCGACGGGAACACGTGATTGCCCAGGTGGAGAAATGGAATCCCAAGGGGACATGGACCAATGCGGAGCAACTGGCTTCCGAATTGATTCATTTGCCGAAGGCGCGGGTCGTCACCTACACCGCCATCCCTCAAAACTCATCACCTCATGCCTGTCAGAATGGAGCGCGCGAACATCAAAAGCACACGATGCGTGGAACCGCATCACCCACTCCTGAGGAGCATCGATTGTCCCATGCCTATGTTGCGGGTCAATTTCAGCTACCGCCTGTGGTGTCCAGAGCCCGCCTTCTCGCGTGGGTCACCAACTTGCCTCCTGAAATTCTGCGAGTGAAAGGTGTTGCAAAGTTTTTGGAAGACCCCGGGACGGATTATGTGTTCGAAAGGACCGACGACCACAAGTGGGGACCGACCGCTTTTGCACTCAAACAACCTCCCACCGTTCCGCCCTGCGTTGTCCTGATCGGCGTACGCATTGATTCGGCAGCCGTCCAATCCTCACTCACGGCGCTTTAACCCAATAAATGCAAACGATCAGAGACTCTTCCTCCCCATGATGAAGTTCAAAAATTGCACTGTCCATTGGTGAACGATTTTTTTGCGGGGCTGTCAAAACGTTTGGGATCCTGCGATTCCCTCATTGCCTCCCGCGGTGAAGTCTGAAACCTTCCCCAAGTGCCGTCGACCTGCCTTCTTCCATCCCAAACGATTTCCGTTTCCCTCGAAGCAGGCCGCCCCCCCCTCTCCGGCCCAAGAAATTTTTCGCTCCTCAGCACGGAGGAGCGGATGAAGCGCTTTGGTGAGGAGATTGATGCGATCCGCGTTCGCGTGGAAGCCTGGGTGGGGGCGAAGGATGTGACCTACCTTCGCCGGTTGAATTGGTTTTCGCGGGGGATGGAGGCGGTTGGCCGGACGTTGCTTCATTTCAGCATGGAGCCGGTCACCTTTCTGGCCGGTGTCGGGGCGTTGTGGGTTCACAAGCAATTGCAAACAACAGAAATCGGCCACACCGTTTTGCATGGGGTGTATGACGGTCTCGAAGGGGCAGGCAAGTTTCATTCCAAGAAATTCTCATGGGACACGCCCATCCATGAGGGGGCATGGCGGCAAGGACACAATATCGAGCATCACCATTTCACCAACGTTGCGGGCAAAGATCCCGATATGAACTTCGGGCCTGCCCGCCTGACGGAACAAACGCCTCACAAGTGGTTCCACTATTTGCAGTTCCCGTTTCTTCTGGCGATTCTTGCCCCGAATTTCACGTTCTTCGTCAACTTGCACTTCACCGGCCTCAATGACCTCTACTTCGGCAACGGGCGGGCAGATGAACACTATGACAAAACGGATCGTTCCTGGAAAGCCATCCGGGCGGCACATCTCGTGGCGCTCAAAAAGTTTGCGCCTTATTATCTCAAGAACTACGTTTTTTTCCCTTTGCTCGCCGGATTGATGTTCTGGAACCTGACCATGTTTTTGAAAGTTCTGCTCGGGAACTGGATGGCGGAAACCCTGCGCGACATTTACAGTGCGGCAACAATTTACTGCGGCCACACCGGCGAGGAGGTCTCGGATTTCCCGGAAGGCACCCGGGCCAAAGGCAAGGGAGATTG
>JBBECL010000033.1:0-1383 GCA_040881805.1 Terrimicrobiaceae bacterium
ACTGCCGTCCTCCTCGTAGATGTCGATCCGTTTGAGAAGGTCGCCATGCCGAATGACAAGCGAAGTGCCGCTTGGCTCCTCACGGACGTGGACACGGCAGATTCCAGACCGGGCATTTTCCTCGAACCACGGTCCAAGCATGCTCTGCAACTGAACGATGCGAGGCTCGTTGGCTGGCAGGAACTTCAGGACAGGGTTGTGGGTGAATGATGCCAGCGAGCGCTTTGCTTGCAGGGCTTGGCGATCGAACTCACGCCAGGCGATGTCCGGGGCGTGAATGAGAATCTTGACCGCCAAATCTTCCGCAGTGTCGCCATCTGCCAGTAGGCGCTTGACGAGTGCTTCGTAGCCATCCTCAAAATTGATGCCGCTCTGGGGATCGGAAATCAGATCTAACAACTCCAGGCATTCGACGAGTTCCGGTGGTGTGGATTCCACCGGCGAGGTGATGACCGAAACGATGTCGTTGAGAACGGGTTTCGGATCGTCGAGGCAATCCAGCGGGGAACCCCGAACCGCGAAGTAATCGGCGAAGGGTGAAAGCAGGGCGAAGATGCTGGACGGTTTCAGGTGGGACAGGACGCCAGGGCGGACAATGCGAGGGGTGCGGATCGAAGGCATACACGGAAAAATTGCAGGTGTTCCACTGAACAAATTTGTGAGCTTTGGGAATCTGAAAATGTGAATCCTCGGGAAATGAATCCTTTGGGCGACTCCGTGATACTTCAGAAACACGAAGTATTTCTCCTGCCAACCGGTGGGCACGCCGAAAACCGGACAGTTTTTAGGATTTTCGGACATGTCCGGAACCGCCTGTGAAAAATGTTCGAAAAATTTCACCTCTGTAAATCAATGGTTTGCGCGGATTCCGGACACTTTTCCAGACACATTCCGGACATGTCCGGGGAATGGGGGTGACGGCGGTCAATTGACACCCCGTCGCATTCGCCAGATGCAAACCAACACCAAATCCACCAATCCCCTGGCCATTCGCCGGGGCAAAATCGCCCGACCTCAGAAGGTCGTCATCTATGGCCCGGAAGGCGTCGGCAAATCGACGCTAGCCAGCCAAACACCGGATCCCGTCTTCCTTGATACAGAGGGCGGCACTCACCACCTCGATGTCGCCCGCCTCGACGCGGCGGCAACCTGGGAGCAAATCACGGCCACCGTCGCCCAGCTTGGCAAGGCGGATCATCCGTTCAAAACGCTGGTCATTGATACGGCCGACTGGCTGGAGAAGCGGCTCGCCGAGCACTTGTGCCGGAAGTCGAACAAGGAATCGATCGAGGATTTTGGTTATGGAAAAGGCTGGGTGCTGCTCACCGAGGAATTCGCCCGCTTCCTGAACTCGCTCGATTCCCTGCTGGCTCGCGGCATCAA
>JBBECL010000034.1:0-8032 GCA_040881805.1 Terrimicrobiaceae bacterium
TCAATGAATTCTTGATTGACGGGGGCGATGAGGCTGTAGCCGCCCTTGCCATTGGGAAGCATCACCGTTCCCCAGCGATTCCGCGTGACGACCTCCTTGGCAAAAACTCTTTACGATCGTAGGGTGTGATTGATGAGTTCAGGTTCGGGTTGGGTTGCAACCGCTGCAAGAAAGGCACCACCGGCGAGGAATAAGAAATTCATGGATTGGGAATTTCGAAAATTCTAACTCCCCTGCAAGCAAACAGGCAAGCCATAATACGCGGGATTCTTTGTGGCACTTTCTTCAAAATTCGTGTAGTCAGAGGTATTCCCCAATCTGATTTCATGCCAGAACCCACCGAAGATCCTCGAACTGAGCCGGATGAGGCCAATCCCATCCCCGAGGAGACAGCCACTCCCCCGGATTCCGAAACGGGGGAAGTCGCGCCAACGGACCCGGCGGAGCCTCCTGCGCCGGAGGAACCTGAACTCATGGATTCCCTTCCCGTGTTGGAAGACAATCCCATGCACGAGGCGGCTTCGGACGGGCAACTTCTTGAGGCCTGCCCCGCGTGCGGCACCCTCATGGACGTGACCCTGCAGGATCCGTTCTCAAAAATTCATTGTCCAAGCTGCGGTCAGGCCTTGCGAGCCCGCAAACAATTCAATCATTACAAATTGCTGGAACTGATTGGTCAGGGTGGCATGGGCCAGGTTTTCAAGGCGCTCGACTGCAATTTGAACCGTCATGTGGCACTCAAAGTCCTCAAACGTGAGCTGGCGAGCAGTCCCGAGGAGCGGGAGAAGCTGGCTGCCGAGGCCCGAATCACGGCATCGATCAACCACCCTTACGTGGTGAAAGTTTTTTCGTTCGGTCAGGACCACGGCCAATTTTACATGGCGATGGAATTGATTCCCAATGCCTCCTTGGACGATCTGCTGACCTTGCAGCGACGGGTTCCCGAGATGCAGGTTCTGCAAATTGGCATACAAATCGCCGAGGGTCTGCAAGCGGCCCTGGAGAAAGATTTGATTCATCGCGATATCAAGCCGGGGAACATCCTTTTTGCGGATGCGCACACGGCAAAACTCGTGGATTTTGGACTGGCAATTATCATGGATGAGGCCGCCGCCGCCGTCGGCGAAATTTGGGGAACCCCCTACTACATTGCGCCGGAAAAATTGGACAATCAGCCCGAGGACTTTCGCAGCGATATTTACAGCCTTGGCGGCACGCTTTTTCATGCTTTGGCGGGACGCCCCCCTTACGAGGCAGAAACGGCCTCCATGGTGGCCCTCAAGCAACTCAAGAGCCAACCGATCAGCCTGCAAGCCTTCGCACCGGACGTGTCCAGTGAAACCGCTTATGTGATCAACCGGATGATCGCAAAAAATGCGGATGACCGGTATGCCTCGTATGCCGAGTTGATCGAGCACCTTGGTTACGCAAAAAACAAGCTGACCGAGCGCATCAAGAGGCCCCCACAACCCAAAGCCCGTGTCGTCCTTGAGACCAAGGAGACCCGCAATTTCACGGCCTGGATCACCTTGGTCCTTCTCATTGTGGCCTTGGTGGCCGGCGGGGTGATCTACCTCTACCGCGACCAAATTTTTCCCGAGATCGCCAAGGTGGCACCCGGTTCGTTTGTGAAGGAAGAATTTGATGACTCCTTTGCGAATGCGGTGAAGCTCATGGCGAACAGCCAATTTGACGAGGCCCGCAGTGAATTCCGCAATCTTTCCGGGACCCCCGAAATCACGCAGCCGCACAAAAATTGGGCGCTCATGAACGAGGGGTTGGCGGCTCTTTTCCTTGGTGACAAGGCGGGCGCTGCGGCGTTGTTTGAGCAGATTTACAAGGCCGATTTGTATTCATCAGCGGAGCCGGATGTGGCGGCGGCCAACTTCTTTGTCGAGGCGAACCGCCTGCTTGCGCAGCAAGACAAGGTGATTGATCGACGAACATCGAGCCTCTACTCGAATGCCAGCTTCGAGTCATTTGGTTTGTTTTGCTTCGCCATGCACAACTGGGAACTCGGGGACCTTGTGAACGCCGAACCCATTCTGAGGACTTTTGTTTCCGGACGATCCCCGAAGGATTACCCTTGGATCGGGGATTACAAAACCCTGGCCAAGCCTTACCGGGAAGATGCGCACTTGGTCCTTGGCTTAAAACGCAAGGTGGATACCGCCGCCACCCCCGAGGCCGCCAAGGCCCTGCTTCCAGAGATTGAGGCCGCCCGGGCCGCACTGACGACCGGAAGCAAACCCGCAGAGGTTTTGGACCAATTGGTTGAGCAGATCAACAAGTGAGGCGCTGATGTTTTCACCACAGGACTACCTCGACCTTGACCACACCGACCACCGGGTCATTTTCGACCATGTGGAGCATGTCTGGCAGGCTCTCGAAAAAATTGCGCCCTACCTGCAATTCCGGCTCAAGCCTGCCATGTTGGGGACACTCCTAGGAAAACCCTTCCTCGGGCCGGAGGTTTTTGTGGGTCAGGGGACGGTGATTGAGCCGGGAGCGATGATCAAAGGTCCCGCCTGGATCGGGGAGAATTGCCAGATCCGAAATGGGGCGTATCTCCGTGAAAATGTGATCATTGGAAACCACGTTGTTGCCGGCAATTCCTCTGAATTCAAAAATTGCCTGATCTTCGACAACGCGGAGGTGGCGCACTTTAATTATGTCGGTGATTCGATCCTTGGCTACAAAGCCCACCTTGGGGCGGGAGTGATCCTTTCGAATGTGCGATTGGATCGGCGCGAGGTGGCGGTCTCACTCCCGGAGACAACGATTCCCACAGGCTTGAGAAAATTCGGGGCCATTGTGGGTGACCATGCCGAGATCGGGTGCAATAGCGTGATCTCTCCGGGATCACTTATTGGACGGGAGTCGCTTATCTATCCGGGAGTCTCGTGGCGGGGGGTCCTCCCGGCAAAACGCACCGCACGACTCCGTCAACAACTTGACATTCTTCCCCGAAGGGACCGGTGACGTGCACCGAGACCGGCAGAAATTGCCGGTGTGACGGGAAACCGCATTGAAATTCTCTCGTCGCCGTGCGAAAAGTCAGTCATGGCGAATTTTTCTCCCCACCTTTTGATTCCAGTTTTCTTTTTGGGAGTCCTGATGGCGGGGTGTTCTGCGCCCGCTCCCCGGCCGCCCGAGCCGAGCATCGTGGTGGTTCCATCGGTGTCCGATGACGAGAAAACGATCAAGCGTCCAACAAAAACCCGGCCGGTCTCCCCTCCCCGGCCCAAAGCCCCCGCCAAAATTGCCACGAAGCCAACAGCCCAGTCAGCGCCTCCGACATCCGCAGAAAGACCTGGGGCTGATGAGGCGGTGGCACCCGAGTCGCCAACCAACAACTCACCAATCGCCTCGTTGGTGACCGCAGGCCGGTTGGAATCTGCCACCTCGGGACAGTTGATCTTTGCAAGCAACAGCGCTGCGCCGGCAGAAGATCAGGGACTCTTCGAAGATGCGATTCTGTTGAGCCGCGTGCGGGCTGGTTTGAAGGCCGTCGCGGAGCCCGATTTGGCCAGCACGGCCAAGGTGAGCTCGGGAACTGTCACCTTGGATGTTCCAGCGGGTTTTGAACCCAAGACCATCGCGGCTGCGGTGGACACGGCCCTGAGCACAAGCGGCGTTCGGAAGGTTCAGGTCAATATGGCGGCGGAGTGATCCGGGAAACCCTCAGGAAGCCGTGGCCGGCTGGTTTTTCCGGCTGCTGTCCGCGGCTGGCGCGGAAGTGGCGGCCGGAGTGGTCGCCCGGGTCGAAGTCCCGCGGTTCGGGGTGACTTCGGAGCGTCCGATGAAGGTGGCGCCTTCTTCGATGATGATTCGCTGGGCGGCAAGGTCTCCCGTCAATTGGGAGCTGGCTTTTAATTCCGCACGCTCCACCACGGTGATATTACCGGTCACCGTGCCATGCACGACGACCGCCTTGGTTTTGACTTCCCCATGCACATTGGCATTTTTGCCCAGAGTCAGAAGGCCCGCTTCGGAGACGATTTCCCCTTCGAGTTTTCCGTCAAAAATCAACTCGCTTTCAAAGCGGATGGTGCCTTTGACGTCCACGTCGCTGGCAAGAATGTTTTTAGAAGCTGATGATGCGGTTTCCGGCATAAAATTGGTGAGGTTGTTGAGGTTCATAACAAGATAAGGAAAAATCCTATTCGTGAAAGCCCGTCTTGTCCAACTCACATTGCAATGTCGGGAACCCGCGGGGGGACCCCAAGATTTTTCAGGTTTTCCCAAAAATCTTCGCACTGGCAAGGGCTGGGGGAATCTCATCAAGGAAGCAGACGTGTCCCATCTTGCGTCCGGGGCGGGGTTCGGATTTTCCGTAGAGGTGGAGCTTGGCGGTGGGATTGGCGAGGAGGGTTGGCCAGTCGGGTTCCCCCTCCGACCAGAGGTCTCCGAGAAGGTTGAGCATGACCACGGGTGAGAGGAGCTTCGTGGACCCGAGGGGAAGGCCGCACACGGCGCGGAGTTGTTGCTCGAACTGGCTGGTGACGCAGGCATCAAAGGAAAAATGACCCGAGTTGTGCGGTCGGGGAGCCAGTTCATTGATGAGGAGTTCGCCGGATGTGGAGAGGAACATTTCGACCGCGAGAAGTCCGACCACCTCAAGGCTCTCCGCAACGGCCCCGGCGATGGCCACCGCCTGATCGAGGACATCCGGCGAAAATCTGGCAGGCACAATCGAGAGATCGAGGATGTGGTTTGTGTGAATATTTTCCGAAGGGGGAAAGGTCACCATCCCGCCATGGAGGCCTCTGGCCACAATCACTGACAACTCCGCCTCGAAGGGGATCCATTTCTCGAGCACCGCGCGCGGGGCGCTGAAAGTTTTCCACAGGGTCTCCGGATCTTGGCGCTCCGTGATTTTGAGTTGGCCCTTTCCGTCATAACCAAAATCCGCCGTTTTCAGAACGGAGGGAATCCCAATTTTTTCGAGCGCCGAGGCCAAGGCGTCCGCCGAATCCACAATGGCAAAAGGCGCGCACGGAAATCCCTGTTTCTCGAGAAACCGTTTTTCGCGTTCCCGATTCTGGCAGATGTGAAGCACGTTGGCACCGGGGCGTACCGGGCAAATTTCGGCCGCGGCCTGAATCGCATCATGAGGAATATTTTCAAATTCGAAGCTCATGGCGGAGACCCCCCTGGCGAATGCCCGAACAGCATCCAAATCATCATAGGGTGCCACCACCTCCTTGTCGCTGACCTGCCCGGCGGGGCTGTCCGGGTGGGGCTCGAACGTGTGAACCCGATAGCCCATCCTTCGCGCCGCAATGGCAAACATGCGTCCCAGTTGGCCGCCACCCAGGATGCCGACCGTCTCGCCGGGGAGAATGATGGGGGGTGTGGTTTTCAAGGTGTCGCAGCCCCTTTTTCCGCCCGATAGGCCTCGGCCAACAGTGAGACCGGATGCGCCACGCGAAGGGGGAGATGGGCATCCTTGGCACCGTTTTCCAGTTGGAGGTGACAACCGGGGTTGGCGGTGGCGGCGATGGGGGCGCGGGTATTTTCGATATGCTTCACCTTGCGTTTTTGGAGCTTGGCCGCCATTTCGGGTTGGGTGATGTTGTAAATGCCGGCGCTGCCGCAACACCACTGGCTTTCCGGCAATTCCACAAGCTGGAGGCCGGGGATGGAGCGCAGAATTTCCCGGGGCTGGCTCACGATGTGCTGACCATGGGACAGGTGGCAGGACTCGTGATAGGTGACCGGTCCGGAGAGCGGAGAGGCCAACGGTTTGCGGAAACCGATTTCGACGAGGTATTCGTGGATGTCTTTGAGCTTTTTCGACCATTCCGCCGCAGGTTTGCGGTAGAGGGGATCATCCTCCAGCAGGCGGTCGTAATGACGGAGGTGAGACCCGCACCCTCCGGCGTTGGAGATGATCGCATCCACGCTGAAGGGATCAATCAGGTCAATCTGTTGGCGGGCCAGCGTGCGTGCCAATTCGAGTTCCCCATTGTGGCCGTGCAAGGAACCGCAGCACGGCTGCACGGGCGGCGTGAACACCTCGCAATCATTGGCCAGGAGCACATCGGCGGTGTCGCGGTTGATCTCGGGAAGAACAAGGTCCTGCACACAACCGGTGAGCAGCGCCACCCTTCGTTTCGCTCCGGTATGCGGCTTCTCCGTGGGAGCAATCAACTGATGAGAAAACTTGGAGCGAACGGTCGGCGTGATCGGTTCGAGCTCGCGGAAATCGCGCGGCAGCAGACGGTTCAGGTGAAGGGCCCGGAAAAGGAATTGGAAGCCGGTGGCCTGATAAATCCAGAGCAACCTCCCCACAAAACGAAGCAGACGGGGCCTCATGAACAAAACCCGCAGTGTCAGGGTCCGGATGACTGTTCGTTTGGGGGTGTCGAGTTTTCCTGAACGTTCCACTTCCGAGCGGGCCACCTCGAACATGTGGGCATAATCGACGCCCGCCGGGCAGGCCGTCTCGCAGGCCAGGCATCCCAGACAAAAATACATTTCTTTGCCAAACTCCCTGGTCGCATCAAGGTTGCCATCCGCGATGGCGCGCATGAGTGAAATCCTGCCCCGCGGGCTGTTTCGCTCCAGCTTCGTGTCATCGTAGGTCGGGCACGTGGGCAGGCACATTCCACAATGCATGCATTGTTGCAGCACCGAGTAGTCGAGGGCTTTCAGCGGGCTGGCGTGAGCCTCGGAAGATGCGGAATGAGAATTCATCGATTCAGGCCGCATCAAAGATTTTCCCGGGGTTAAGAATTCCGGCGGGATCAAAAGCGGTCTTCAGTCGCCGCATCACGTCCAACACTTCCGCACCCAATTGTTTTTCCAGGAAGGGTTTTTTGGCCAAGCCGACCCCATGCTCGCCAGTGATGGTGCCACCGAGAGCAATCGCTTCCTCGAAGATCTCGCGCATGGCCTCTTCCACCCGATGGATTTCCTCGGTGTTGCGCTCATCGGTCACAAAGGTGGGGTGCAGGTTGCCATCGCCCATGTGGCCGAAAGTTCCAATTTTGAGACGGTATTTTTTTGCAATCTCGTTGATGCGCCGGACCATCCGGGCCAACTCGCTGCGCGGGACGGTGGCATCTTCGAGAATCGTGGTGGGCGCAATGCGGGCCAGCGCGGAAAACGCACTGCGGCGGGCAGTGGCCAGCGCCGCGGCTTCGGCGGGGGTTTGGGCGATCCGGACTTCCCGCGCGCGGTGCTCTTTCGCAATGCGGGCCAAAGCTTCCGCTTCTTCCGCGACAGCGGCAGGATGACCGTCGGACTCCATCAGAAGCACCGCCCCGGCATCGCGCGGCAGCCCGATTCTGGCATAATCCTCCACACAATTGATGGTCACATTGTCGAGGAATTCCAAGGTGCACGGGATGATCTTTTGCTCGATGATGGAGGACACCGTTTGCGCGGCGTCTTCCATGTCATCGTAAAGCGCCAGGAGGGTTTTCCTTGCCGCGGGCTTGGGAATCAATTTGAGCCAGACCTCGGTGACCACCCCCAGCGTGCCTTCGGACCCGATGAACAGATCGCGCAGGTTGTAACCGGCCACATCTTTCACGCAGCGGTTGCCGGTAAAAATCACGCCACCATCCGCGAGGACCACTTGCAGCCCCATGACGTAATCCCGGGTGACCCCATACTTCAGGCCCCGCAGGCCTCCCGAGTTTTCAGCCACATTTCCGCCGATGGTCGAAATTTTCATGGAGCTGGGGTCCGGCGGATAAAAAAGTCCCCTGGCTTCCACGGCTTCCGAAATCGAGAGCGTGGTGGCACCCGCTTGGGCCCGTGCCACGAGATTCCGGGTGTCCACTTCGAGGAGTTGATTCATTCTGGCCAAACACAAAACGATGCCATCTTGAACGGGCACGCTGCCGCCGCTCAGGCCGGTGCCCGACCCGCGCGTCACCACCGGAATCCGCCCGGCTTGCGCAAATTTCAGCACAGCGGAAATTTCCTCCACCGACTCGGCCATCACAACCACCCCGGGCAGGGTCTTCAGCGAGGCTGTCCCATCAAAGGAATATGGCAGAATGTCTTCTTTTTCGTG
>JBBECL010000035.1:0-1375 GCA_040881805.1 Terrimicrobiaceae bacterium
ACTGTACGGCCGAGAAGCCCCGTTTGAGAGATCCCAGCCATCCGGATTTTTCGGGGAGGGGAGGAGGGGTGCCGGCGACGACCACAAAGGGCACGTCTTCGCCCTGGGATCGCAGGCGGGTCGCGATCTCGAAGGCCACCAATCCGCCATACCCGATGCCCAGAAGATGGATCGGGGTTTGCGGCCAATTTTCTGTGAGGGCCGTCACGAGGCGTTTGGCGTCCTCGTGGATCGCACGGGCCAATCCCAGAGGAGGAATGGACCCCAGCACAAACCAATCCTGGATGAGATGTGGCAGGATCTGCGCGTAGCTGGTGGTCGAACCATTCAGATCGTGCAGCAAGACCAACAAGGGGGAATCCAACGGGCCGCCAAGGTTGGCAAGCAAGGAGGGTTTGGGCCTGGGCTCGGGAGGCCGGGGAGCGGGGTCTTCCACTTTGACCAAAGGGCGAACAGGTTCTTGAACCGGCTCCGGCATTGGTTCTTCCGCGGGAGGTGCCGGCGCGGGAGGTTCCACGGGGGGCTCCTCAAGGGGCTCAGGCTCGATGACTTCCCGGGGAATGCTGACCTTGGGTGGAATGATAAAATAATTTCCGGTGGTATCCATCCATGCCATCTGATCGGCCAACGCGACCGTTGAGAAAGGCAGGGCGAAGCGGAGGGTTCCCGGATAGCCGGCTGGTGGAATTTGGACACAGGGATCTGTCAGGGTGCAGCCGCTGAATCGTGCGGGCTTGCCAAGGCTGACAAACCCGTCCGCCTGCGGAAAGTCTCCGGGTGCCTTGATATCAAGGCGAAGGCCCAAGCCGGAAAACCCGCAGGGACTGAGGAAATGGTGAAACCGGATTTTTTCGGTGGGGAGGCCCTCCCGGGTTTGGAGGTCCTCGGAGCGTGCGGGCCCGGTTTGGGCATCAATGGCCACGTGGCGCAAGGAGGCCTCCGCCGGCAGACCATGAGCAAGGAATGATGCCAGCTCCGAGGATGGCAGCCGAAGGTGGGTGGGGAGCGCATCCACCAAGGACGCGCCATGGATTTCCCGGCCTATGAGGGCGGTTGCGCCGCTTCGCAAGCTGCAAAGCAGCCCCTCGGTGAATGACGCGGATCCGGCCGCTCCGGTGATCAGGACACGGTCGCCGGGATGAAGATCGAGCAACTTCGAAGATCGCTCGCAGGCAAACGCCAGCAGGGAAGGCGTCAGGGTTTGCAGGGCCGGGGATTCCCATGAGGGAGCACCTGGAAGAATCATCGCAATTTTCGGTGCCGTGGGGGAGGCCTCGGGATGCGGGCATGCGGAAATGGTTGACCACTCGCGATCGATCACCAGCAGCTTTTTTCCGGCGCCGGCAAAGTGGTGTTCCGTGCCGGAGTCGCAGAT
>JBBECL010000036.1:0-1373 GCA_040881805.1 Terrimicrobiaceae bacterium
TTGCCCGGTGCCCCGCCGCTCGTCCTGGATGTGGGGTGCCACCGGGGTTCCTTCCTCCTTCCGCTGGCCGCGCAGGAGCCACAGCACAACATCCTCGGAATCGAACGCCAAAAGGAACGGGTCATCCGCACCCGTCGGAAAATCGAGCGCCTGGGGCTGGGCAACGTCTGGGCATCGCGGAGCGGGGGACATGAAGCTCTCAGGGCTTTTGCCAACGATTCCGTGGCGGTCATTCACGTGCTTTTTCCCGATCCCTGGCCCAAGCGCCGTCATTCCTCACGCCGCTTGGTGGACACCAAATTTCTTGGTGAATGCCACCGCATTTTAAAACGTGATGGGTTGCTCCGATTTGTCACCGATGATCCCCCCTATGCCTGGGCTGTCGAAAAATTCTCGAGGGACATTCCGACCCTCAAACCCGAGACGAATCCCCTGCCCGCCTACCCTCCCAGCGGATTTGAGCTGACATTCACGGAATTGGAAAAACCCATTCACCGTCTGGCATGGCGGAAAGCTGGTTCTGCGGGTTGATCCTTGGCGGGGACACGTTACGTTATTCATGTGATTGATGGCCTGGGCAGAAAATTTTTCCACACATGATTGCTGTGATCGTGCCAATTGGTGCGGCCTGCCTCTACGCGCTGGGGTCGCTCGGAATGAAAACCGCCATGAATCACAAGGCCTCGGCCTGGCGGGTTCTGCTGGTTTCCAACATCATCCTCGCCCTGTGGGCTTTGCCGCTGCTCTTCATTTTCCCGGGCCAGTGGGATGCAACGGGGTTTGTGGCGGCAATCATCGCCGGGGCCGCCCTTTTTATCGGGCGGGTTTTTTCTGTCAAAGCTCTCGAAGTGGGAGACCTTTCCGTGGTGGTCCCCCTGTTTGGAATGAAGACGCTGTGTGTCGCCATTTTTTCGTTGGTTTCGGGAACGGGGGCCGTGACATTGAACCTGATTCTGGCAGCGGCTCTGGCATCAGCGGGGGTGGCCCTGCTGCAACGCGGGCCAAAAACCGCCGCCAAGGCCATGCGAAAAGCCATCCTTTTTGCATTCGCCTCCAGCGTGCTTTTTGCCATCACGGATGTGGCCGTCCAAGGGTATGCAAAAACCATGGGCATCGGGTTCTTCCAACCGGTGATGCTGCTCGTGGTTTGCCTCATGCTGCCTCTTCTTGGCCGTCCCGCACCGGCTCCGCAGGAAGCGAAGAGGCCCCTTCTCGCTGGCTCGGCGGTGATGGGTTTTCAAACAACCCTCGTGATCATGACCATCGGACTGACCGGGCAGGCCACCTTGGTCAACATCCTTTACTCGACCCGGTCGCTGTGGAGCGTTCTCATCGATCGGGTGGCAGGGGGGCTAGGGGCCAATGAGTTTCTT
>JBBECL010000037.1:0-1355 GCA_040881805.1 Terrimicrobiaceae bacterium
ATAAGTTTATCTACAGTCATGTCGAAGAGGGAATACGCCACCCCCAGGTGAAACATGCTCTGGAACTCCTTGCCATGTCCCGGCTTTGCACGATCATCCCGCACACGCACGCCAACGGGCTTCCTCTGGGTGCCCAAACCAACGAGCGGATTCGAAAAGTGGCACTGCTCGATATCGGCCTTGCCCATGGATTGTGGAATACACCGGCAGCAAGAGCGCATCCCTCGTGGAACACCATCAGTCCGACGATTCGGGGAAACATGGTCGAACAGATGGTTGCCCAGCAGTTGCGAACCGCCACGGGCGCGTTTGGCCGGGAGGGACAGCTTTTTCACTGGCGCCGGGAGGGAGGACGTGTCGGCGAGGTGGATTTTCTTATCGAAATGCAAGGTGCGATCCTACCGGTTGAAATTAAAAGCGGTTCCACCGGTTCGATGAAAAGCCTGCATCAGTTTATGTATGAAAAACAATTTCCGCTTGCCATCCGGCTGGACCGTAATCCTCCTTCACGCCAGACCATACAAGTCAAGACAACCCAAAGTCAGCCGGTTGAATACACACTCCTCAATGTGCCCTATTATCTCATCTGGAAAATCTCCAACCTGCTCAACCCGCCCCGATGATATTCGATGTTCTACAGCTTGACCAGGTCACGATTTTCGCGGAGGTGGATGGAGACCGTGTCAGAAACCCGGGTTGCCTATGCGGGCGATTTGAGGAAGGTTGGAAAAATGAGCGTCGCTGGTGCAGAGGGAAAGACCGTGTTCGTGAACCAAGGCGGCTATCCAAATATCATTCTCCGGAATCGGGGTGCCGCGTGATTTCAGCGAATGCCGAAACTCCGCGTAGATTTGAGATGTCCGCTCCGTGGTATTGAGAACATTGACGAGGGGTTCTGCCAGAAATTCCAGCAGAGCCGCCTGGTTCTTTCCTCCATGCTTTCCTTGCAAGAAACCTGCCCGGAGTTCTCCCAAGACCATTACCGGCATCGCAACCTGCGTTGCCTGAGAGATCTTGTCATTCCAGGTTCCAATACGACGCCAGTCGCTATACGCATTCGTATCGAGCGCGATTTTCATGCCCAGTCCTTGGGATCCACCTGCCGAATCTCCGCCAGATAATGGTCCCAGTCGGGTCCAAAATCGGAATCGGCGGCATATTTTTCCAAACCATTGGGAACCGGGGACTCGGTGAGCCCAAGTCCGCGATTGATCGCCTCAATATAAACCCGATTGAGTGGGAGTCCTCGCTCGAGAGCCAGAGCGCGAGCCCGCTCAATGCTGCGCAATGGAACACTGCGAACGGTGATCTGTTTCATGCATGCAGCGTATGCTGACAATGAATGCGTGTCAAGG
>JBBECL010000038.1:0-7831 GCA_040881805.1 Terrimicrobiaceae bacterium
CTCGGCGAGCCTGCCCTACCAATTCAAAGGATGGGGCGCTGTCGCGTCAGCGTGTGCGAAAACAATTGGTAGGGCAGCGTCGCCGACGGTGCCGACTTCCCACGAGGCTTGAAGCCTCGTGCCTCATTTATTGCCGATTGCGAAGTGTTGATATTTGAATTTCGATGGGAGCCAGACGTCCAAACCTACGAAGAGTCTCTGGGATTTGGCTGAAAAGCCTGGTAGACGGTGCTTCTTACATCGAGGAATTCAGCGATGAGTTCATGGGAATCTGGTTGGCGGCGATAAATAAGCCGATATTTTCCAAATCGCAGGCGCCAGAAGCCATTGAGCGGAGGATTCCGTGCTTTTGTGTCACACGTTTTTCCGGTCTCCAGTCGACTCAAGCCATGACGAATCGTTCGCCGCACTTCGGGATGTAGAGACCTGAGCGCTTCGGCGACTTGATCAGAGTATTTCACTCAGCCGCGATTGCGGAGTCCTCATATCGAACTTTGCCAGCTTGCATGCGTTGCAAGTGGGCGAGGAACGGCGGGTTGTTCATCCATTCTGTGGTCTCGTCGGGTTCCGGTCGCAAATCAAAAGGAAGGCCATTTACTTCCTCGATCTTGGCAAAAAAACGTTAACGGCTTGACTGGGCGTGAGGCCGAAACGTTTGAGGATCTTTTCCGTGCGTTCCTTGCGTCCTCGATCAAGACGAGCGCGAAAGAGTTCGGTTTTGCTCAGAGTGGCCATATGAGCACGAGTGGGCTCAAATTGAGCTCATGTCAATGAGGCGATTATCGCCGAGGTGGCTTTGCGTTCAGTAAGAGTTACAACGTCAGAGACGCGAAGAAAACGTTTTTAGCAACAGCGTTCTCCTTTGGGGAAAGGCAAAAGGTATTAGTCGATGGGCCTGTATGTGGTGGCTTGCAGGGAGGGCTGTTGTCCTTCAACGTGAAAAGCGATGAACCTTTCCTTCGACCAACAGGCCAATAAAAAGGCGTTTCAGATCAACATGGATTCCAAGATTTATGGAACGTTCGCGGAGATCGGGGCCGGTCAAGAAGTGGCACGGCGATTTTTTTCTGTGGGAGGGGCCGCCGGGACGGTGGCCAAGACGATGTCGGCGTATGACATGACCTTCAGTGATGCGATCTATGGATCGTCAGCGAGGTATGTGAGCCGCGCGAGGTTGGCGACGATGATGGATCACGAATATGGGCTGCTTGTGGAGCGTCTTGGGGCCAAGGAAGGAACCAGCCGCACATTTTTTGTCTTTGCGGACACGGTGGCTGCGCGGAGCTTTCGGCGTCATGACGAATCGCATGGGTGGATGGGGATCCGGTTTCAGCAAAAGCCCGAAGGGGCGGTGAGTGAAATCATCGCGCATGTGCGGATGTTTGACAACGAGAACCTCCTTCAGCAGGAGGCGCTGGGGGTTGTGGGGGTGAATCTGATTCATGGGGCCTTTTTTCTTTCGGACCGACCCGAGGATTTGATCACGTCATTGACCGATGACCTCAAACCGGGCCGGATCGGGATTGACATGATCCGGTTCTCCGGGCCGGCGTTTGCGGAGGTGGACAACCGGCTCATGGCGCTTCATTTGGTGAACGGCGGGCTCACGGAGGCGGCTCTTTTTCGGGCCAACGGGGAGGTCATCAATGCGGCGGACACGTTTTACAAAAAGCCGATTCTGGTGGAGCGCGGGAGCTTCCGTCCGGTGACGCTTCTGACGAATGACATGTTGGATGTGGCTTTGGGGATGTTCCTTGAGCAAGAATCTCTTCAGGACGAGCAGCCGGAGATTTTGATGGAGATCACCATGAAAAATCTGCTCTCCAGCGGGAGCCTCGACATGCAGGACTTTCTTGATCGGGTGGACATGTTGGGGGCGTTGGGGCGGACGGTTCTCATTTCGCAACATGCCGAGTTTTTCCGGTTGGCGCGGTATTTGCGGCTTTATAGTGACCGTCCCATCGGCCTCCCGCTCGGCGTGCCGGCATTGGCAGAGATCTTTCAACCCGATTATTACTCCGACCTGGAAGGCGGGATCTTGGAATCGCTGGGGCGGCTCTTCAAACAAAACGTCAGCCTCTACGTTTACCCCCTGCTCAAACCGGATGGAAACATCGTGACCGCAGAAAACTTCGAAGTGCCCCGGGCCATCCGCCATCTCTACGCCCACTTGCTGGAAAATGGCTTCATCCGCCCGATACAAAACACCCACCCCGAATTTTTGTCCATCCGATCCAAAGACGTGCTGGCAAAAATTCGGGCAGGCGATGTGACGTGGCAAGACATGGTGCCCGCCGAAGTGGCCACGATTATCAATGATCGCGGGTTGTTTCGAAGAGAAGCACCCGAGGAGTTGAAGCAGCCCAACCCGGCTTCACATCATTAAAAGCCCGGCCGCTCAGGCCGACCAATCCTCCAGGGCGATTCCCTCCATTTTTCTGAAATCTTTGCCGTTGAGAGTGGCGACAGTCAGCCCGCGATGTGCGGCGGTTGCCGCAATCAGGAGATCCAAATCGGCCACGACTCTTCCCATCAACTGCTGCCTTGCTTTTCGCTTTGCGAAATCTTGCCAAACGCCTGCATCCGTCGGGATGACCTCAAGCCGTCCCTCCAAAAGTAAACGGAATTTCTCCCACCGCTCCGGTCGGTTTTCCAAATGCAATCCAAATTCCACTTCCGCAAGGCTCACAGCACTCACACAGCAGGCCGCATCTCCGACATCTCTCCAGCGCTCCATGGAGGCCATGACAGGATTTTTTCTCAGCGGCTGGGAGAAGACCGATGTGTCCAACAGATAACGGGCGGTCATTCCGTCAGAGGATTGTTTTTCGTGCGACCCCGAAGTTTCCAGACAACAGGAAACTCCGATTCCTCCGGGCCTCTCACGTCAGTCCATTCCCGCCAAGCCCTTAAAATATCCGGTCGATTTGAACCAAAATTTGAAGGAACCGGGGAGACCAACACCATGGGAGCCCCCCGTTTGCTCACAACCACGGCCTGTCCCGTGCGAACCACTTCCTCGCACAGGGAGGTGAACTTGGTTTTTGCTTCAAAAATTCCCACAGTCTTCATTCAAAAAACCAACCACATAGTTGGTTGGATGGTCAAGCGAAACTTGAAGCTTAAGAAGCCAAAATATGCAAAAGCAAAACGGACAAGACGATGATGATCGATCGATTGGAGTGGGAGGTTCAGGTGAAACAGATCGTTGAGCGCATCGACTCCTGGAATCGGTAAAACGACGGCACCATTGCAGGGTCAATATTCGGGAACCTATTCTCGGCAAATGCATAAATTGTAGTATATCGAACATCGACAATAAGAAATGCAACAAACTATCGAGCGTCAGTTATTGCTGGAACCGCGAACGCACCCGGCCTACGGAGCGAGCTGGGAGGGCTTCGCGCTGGAGCAGACACTGATCATACTCGGACAGCGGGATGCCTATTTCTACGCGACGCAGCGCGGGGCGGAACTGGATTTGCTAATCCTGCGGCGCGGACGGCGGTGGGGCTTCGAGTTCAAATGCACCGATGCGCCAAAAACCACGAAGTCCATGCACGTGCGCTGGAGGATTTGAAGCTGGAGCATCTCTGGGTGGCGTATCCGGGGACACTGCGCCACCCAATGACAGGGAAAATCACCGCGCTGCCGCTGCGGGAATCGGCACGCCCGAACTGAAACCAACTCCAGATGACCTTACGCCCAGGTGACTTTGCCTTTGGGTTCGCGGATGACAATATTTTTTAAGAATTCGACGCCTTTGGCGAGGCCTTCGGCGGGGGTCATGAGGCTGTCCTCGTGTTCCATGGAAAGAGTGCCGTCATACCCGCCCAAGCGCAGGGTGCTCACAAAGTCGCGCCAGAAATCTTCGCCGTGGCCGTATCCCACGGTGCGGAAAATCCAGGACCGATTTTTTTCGTCGCCGTAGTGTTTGGTGTCGAGGTAGCCGTTCACGTCGGCATTGATCGGGTAGAGGCCGGTGTCTTTGGCATGGACATGGTGGATGGCCCCTTCGAGGGCGCGCACGGCTTTGATGGGATCGATGCCCTGCCAGAAAAAATGGCTGGGGTCAAAGTTGGCACCGATCGTGGGGCCGCAGGCTTTGCGGATTTTCAGCAAGGTTTCCGGGTTGTAAACGAGGAACCCGGGGTGGGCTTCGAAGGCAATTTTGATGCCGTGGTCTTTGGCAAAGGCGGCCTGCTTTTTCCAGTAGGGGATGGCAACTTTTTCCCACTGCCAATCGAGCACTTTGAGAAAATCGGGTGGCCACGGGCAGGTGACCCAATTCGGGGCCTTGGCACCGGCGTGGTCACCCGGGCAGCCGGAAAATGTCGTCACCACAGGCACACCAATTTTAGAGGCGAGCTTCACGGAATCCACAAAAACCTTGTGGTGGGAGGCGGCAATTTTTTTGTCAGGGTGCAGGGGATTTCCATGACAAGACAGCGAGCTGATGCTCAACCCGGAATCGGCGACGGTTTTGTTGAATGTGTCGAGTTTGGCTTTGTTCGCCAGCAGGTCGGCGGGCTTGCAGTGGGCATCCCCGGGGTAGGCTCCGGTTCCCAATTCGGCGGTTTCACAGCCGAGATCGGAAATGGTTTGCAGAGCGCGTTTGAGGGGAAGGTTACTGAGGATCGCGGAGAAGACGCCAACTTTCATAAAGAACGAATTCTTCCACAAAACCCCCGAGGCGTCGAGACATTCCGAGCCACACTCGCTGGTTGGGGGTAAGCTAGGGACAGCGGTGCGTCTTGCCCTTTTCAAGTTTGATCCCCCGGGCGTAACCACACGGTCGAGACGACCGTGCCCCCTGGCCCGCCAATCTCAACCACCCTGAAGCGCACCCTTGGATGGTAGGGCTGGGCAGTCCCTTGCCCGCCCATTTGTTGGCAGGCAAGGGGGTGCCGCGCCCTACCCCGGCCAGGGAAGAATTGCCGTTCCACCAGGAAGGCAAGCTTGATCCCTGACATGCCAGATAGGTAAAAGGAGCCGGTGGATACGCCGCAGCAACCAGAAGAATGCCACCCGGATTTGAACGAAATCCAGAAGGCAGGCATGAGCGTGTTTCTTGCGGCGGTGCTTTTTGTCATGGCCGCGCTTTTTTATTTTGGAGGGGAGGGGGGAATCTTTTCTTATGTTGCGATTGTTCCCGGCCTTCTTGGAATTCTGCTCACCTACAACATCTTCCACTCCCTCTTGGCCTCAAAAACTCCGCCCACAACAATTGTCCTCGCGCCGGAGCCCCTGATCCGCGGACAACCCGCGACCCTGACCGTCCGCCAATACGGGCCGGCCAGTCTTCAACGTCTGCGGGTGAACTTCACGTGTGAAAAGAGCGTCAGGAAAAACAAAAGCCGTGATCTGACTTATCCGCATCAGATGGAAGTTTTCGACAGTGGCCCTTGCGAGGTGCCCTTGTTGGATGTGGCCGAATTTCAAACGACGTTTGCGATTCCCGGCGATTCTGAGCCCACCATGGATACGGTAGAGACCCGGATTGTGTGGAGAGTTGAGATCTGGGGCCGCGTCATCGGGCGCGCCGATTTCCAAAGGACCTACACGGTGGTGGTGACGTGATTCACCCGTGATCAGCCGCCAACAAACTCGGCCGAGTAGGTGTCAAATTTCTGCACGGAGCCGACCTTGGGCGTTTGCTTGAGGTCCCAGACCTGATTGCCGACCAGACCATTGGTTTGGGTGTCATAGACCATCACTGCCGCCTGGCCTTGGTTGTTGCTTTCTTTTTCTGTTTTGACCGCGATGTAGCGGGGCTGTTTTGCGGATTTTTTCTTGGCGGTGGTGCCGGAAGCCGCCGCTTTTTTGGCAGCCAGTTTTTCGGCCTCCGCGCGTTGGGCCATGTAGATCCGGGCGCGTTGCTCGGCGATTTTCCGTTGGCGTTCGCTGGCTTGGTGCTTGGCGATCACGTAGGCTCCACCCGCTGCCAACGCAGCGGCTCCGAGTGTAACCGGGACGGCAATCCTGGAATCCACCCCGGCCGCATAAAGGGGAATTCCCACGGCCAGACCCGCGGCCGCGCCAAAGACCCCGGCATTTTCTCCGGGGGACAAGTTCTCACAAGCCGAGGTTAGCATGGCGACACCCGCCACGGCGGCAGAGACTTTGAGGATTTTGGTATTCACAGAAACGCTTTCGTAGTAAAAATCGGAGCTCAAGGCAAGAAGGAACCGACAGTAGGAACCGCAACATAGGGGATCGCAGAGACACAACATTCCCCAGCAGATGTTGGTCATTCTTAAAAGCCGGTTGCCCTCCCATGACACCAACGATTTATGGTGCCCCATGCGTTTGGATTACCCGCCCGTGAGGAGATGACACAATTTGGAGGAATTTGACCGGGATCTTCGCGAAATCGAAAATCTTTGATGATCGTTGTAAGTCTGCTCAGCGAATGAGCAAACGTATCGCTTCGATTGCCCCAGCACAGATAGCGATCCAGACGGTCATAAAGCTGCGGCAATCCGAGGCAGAACACAAGGGATGCCAGGGTCATGATCCCTCCCCCGACAACCGGCCCGAGCTTCCAAACGACAAAGGGATACAGCGCATAGTCAAACGCGTAATCCGTGACGTTCCAGACAAGGAGCCCGGAGGCCAGTTCCCCCGCGCGCCGGGTGAGACGTTGCGGGTCAATCGGAATCATGGCCGCAACAACTTGGCAAGTGGCTCCTCCTGTGCGATGCTTGCGGCATGAAAGTTGTTTCCATAGACCCTGAGATCATGGGAGGAACGCCCTGTTTCGCCGGGACGCGTGTGCCGATTCAGACCCTGCTCGACTATATCGAGGCGGGGGATTCGATTGATGAGTTTTTTGACGGATTTCCGACGGTATCGAGGGAGCAGGTTGTGGCCTATCTCGAAGAATCGAACCGGTTGATTTTGGTGCGGGCCGTCCATGCGTGTGCTGCTTGACGAATGCGTGGATCGGCGGATCCAGCGGCACCCCGCCGGACACCAAGTCACCACTGTTTCCAAGCGCGGTTGGGCGGGGATCACAAACGGACGCCTGCTGGCCTTGGCGGAAAAGGAATTTGATGTGTTCGTCACGATGGATCGCAACCTTTCATTCCAGCAATCGCTCCCGAAATTCGGAATTGCCCTCGTCGTCCTGCGCGCTCGCTCGAACCGTCTCGGCGACCTGCTGCCCTTGGTGCCGGATGTCCTTGCCGCCATCTCGTCCGCTAAGCCCGGCGCGGCATCCATCGTGGGGTGATGCTCCGCCTGACCCGCCATGAATGATCGCCTTTGCCACGGGGAATAGGTGTTCCGGGTAGCACCACCACTTCAAGGTATCGCTCGTAGTTGAGGTGCGCATGTGTAGAGTCACTTCCCCACTCCGAAATATCCCGAACATGCGCACTCCAGCCCGGATGCTCGTGCTCCAGCATCCGTCGGTGAAATTCGACAAGGCTCATTCCATTCCGGCACACGACATCACCGAGGATCACGCCATCGTTGATTTCACCCACAATGTTCAAACACCGCACCTGATGGCGCACCCGGAACGGAAGTTTCAGGTAAGTGAGCTTGTCTGGGTTTTTGCTGGAAAATCTGTCGCGCGTAATCGACAACCCAAGGGGTGCAAGGTTGGAATCCCGGCTCAAATCCAAAAATCGAATCATTTCGTTGTCGGCCGTTATGATCTGACGACACAGGCAGGCATAGGGTCCGCCCTCCATGAAGTCGGGCGGATGGTTGCGATGAAACTCCTCGACCTTGGTGCAAAGCGCCGCATCCCGCCGCCGCGCATGCAACCCGGCAACGGCATCCTCCAAGGGCGTGTAAATGTCATCGGAGTTCATCGGGATTC
>JBBECL010000039.1:0-7786 GCA_040881805.1 Terrimicrobiaceae bacterium
AAATCTTCTGCTGCCGTATCCACGGGATCCACGGCACTGAACATAAATGGCACGGTGGCCACCGCAAGCAGACCGGCAATGGCCAAAGCCATGATGACCTCCAGCAGGGTGAACGCCGCCGGACGGATCTCTTTCCGGGAAGGATCAGGGTTGGATATCATCTTCGCTCTCCCGCCCATCGGGCCCGAGCGAAAAGAGGTCGAAACCCTCGGGATTTGTTTTTCCGGGGCTGCGATAAGCATATTCATTTCCCCAAGGATCGAGCGGCACGGATTTGAGGAGTTGCTTCCATTTGCGGGGCTTGGGTTCGGTTGTTGGCATTTCCACCAGGGCTTTCAGGCCTTGGGCGGTGGTCGGACGCCGATAGTTGCGGGTTTCATACACGCCCAACTGCATCGAGATCGCCTGGATGTCGCTTTCCACCCGTTGCTCTTTGGCCACGTCCACATTGCCCGCCAACATGTAAATGGCCGAGCCCACCAACACCGCAATGATGCCCAGAACGAGCATGATTTCGAAAAGCGTGTAACCTCCCATGCGGGCGAAAGGCGAGCGCCGGGGACGGCGGAGGTTTCGGGAGAGGATTTTCATTGATCTAATCTACCACATCATTTTCCTGCATTCCAACACCCCGGGCTGGAGGGGTTACGGTCACCCGGGGTAGCACAGGCTCGGGTTTGGGCGGCGTTGTGACCACCAGCGGCAGGGGCGCGGGTTCGGCAATAAAATCCGGGGTGACAGAAAAATTTGGTTCCTCGTCTTCGGGCAGGAACGTGGTTGGAATGGCGGGTTCCCCGGCAGCCAACGGAACGGGCACGGCCCCAAACCGCAGATGGAGATACACATTTTTGATCGAGACCTGACGGATGATCGGTCCCGGCGCATTTTGCAGCCGGATCACAATCGAATTGTCCATGGGCTTCCAATAAGACGCGGGCAAAAACAGGGAATGGTTCCTCCAGCCCGCAAGAATGAGGAATCCCTCCTCGTCGATGGACACGGCGGGATCGTCCAATCGGAAGGATGCGATATTCATTTCGCCGACGGCCTGGCCATTCACCTCCACAATGACACATGACCCCGGGTCCAGGCCCAGAACTTCGGCATGCAGCACGGCCCCCTCCACCTTGCCTTCCACCGGAACCACAAACTCGAACTCCGTGTCAAAGGGCTCAACCGTGGCGATCAACTCCGCCTCCAAAATGGACCCATCCCGCAGGTCACCGGACAAGGGCGGAGCCTCGCGGCCATCGACCTCTTCCGCGTTCAAAACAGCCCGCGAACGTTCCACCACCGCCGGTTGCTGGCCGGTGCCAACCACGGCTACCAGCACATCGCGCGCAGGCTGCAAGGTGGCACTCCGCAACCCCCCGGACCGGTCTTGCAAACTGACCTCCAGGCGTCCGCCGTTTTCTGTCAATTCCTGCGGCACGAGCACTGTGCGGGCATGCAAACCCAGCGAGGTCGGGGATTCTCCCAGACCTTCGGACAAGGGAACCGAAGCCGCATTGTTTGGAGGATACCAAGTGACTGTTGGACCGACATCCTCGGCGTCATCAAAAACCACCGTCAAAACCAATTGATCCACGGCCGGCCGTTTCCAGCGCGGGGGGATCGCAAAAATGGCTGCGTTTTCCGACAACTCCACAGGATCAGGGGCCCATGAGGGGAGGGGACTGGCTTGTGGCCCGGACTCCCAACGAACAATCACCGGCCCCATCGGGCGTCCCACCGCAAGCCCGGCATCCTCGGCTCCCATGGCCACGAGGGGCAGGAGAGCCACGAAAAAAGCCGCAGCGCGGAGTTGATGGTTGGGAGAGGTCATGACCGTCGAAAAATACTTCCTTCTCCATATACCCGCATCGCCAAGCGTCAAGATTGATTCGTGGAAACCCGGGGCCTCCAGCGATGGATGTATGATAACAAGCCTTCGGCCCCCTCGGAAGCCTCACGCCCGTTTCATCGCGGAATAAAAAACATCCCCCAGAAATTTCTGGTCAACCGTCCGGGAGTCTTTCAGAATCTCCGGCTTTTCATGAGTCGCAAAGTTGGTATCGGATTGGCCGGATTTGGCACGGTGGGGGCTGGTGTTTACAAACACCTGCTCGGCAATGCCGATGTCATCGAGCGGCGGGCGGGCGTGGTCTTTGATGTCCGCAAAATTGCGGTCCGGGATCTGGACAAACCGCGAGACCTTCCTGTGCCCGAGGGCGTGCTCACCGGGAATCTTCAGGACCTGTTGGAAGATCCGGAGATTCAGATTGTGGTGGAACTGATGGGAGGCATCGGGATTCCATTGGCATTTGTACGGGAGGCCATTGCCAAGGGCAAAATTGTCATCACCGGAAACAAGGCGCTCCTGGCCGAGCATGGCAAGGAACTCTTTTCGTGTGCGGCAGAGCGTGGGGTTCCGATTCATTATGAGGCCGCTGTGGCGGGGGGCATCCCGATTATCAAATCCGTCAAAGAAGCCTTTGTGGGGAACCGTTTTGAAAAGATCCATGGCATCTTGAACGGGACGAGCAACTACATTCTGACCCGCATGTCCGAGGCCGGGCTCGATTACCCTGAAGCCTTGGAAGAAGCCCGTGCGTTGGGCTATGCGGAAGCGGATCCAACCCTGGACATCAACGGTTGGGATGCCGCGCACAAAGCCATCATTCTGGCGTCGTTGGCCTATGGTTTTTGGATTTCACCGGACGAAGTGTTGGTCGCTGGCATTGATTCGCTGACCCGGGAAGACGTGCGATTTGCGGCGGAGCTTGGCTATTGCATCAAACTTTTGGCGACGATCCAGTCTGCGGATGAAGGTCTCATCGAGGTGAGGGTGGCTCCCACGCTGATTCCCAAGACCCATGTGTTGTCCTCGGTGAGCGGCGTGTTTAATGCCATTGCTGTTCGTGGCGATGTTGTGGGAGACACGCTGTTTTATGGGCGGGGCGCGGGCCAGGACCCGACAGCCAGTTCGGTGCTGGGGGATTTGGTTGAGGCGGCATGCGCTCTTGGAAACACCCCCCGCTGTTTTGGATTCAAGAGCCACGAGCTTTATGGCAAGTGCCTGCCGCAAGGCCGCACGGTTTCCAAATTTTATTTGCGCTTGGCGGTGGAAGATCGGCCCGGCGTTCTGGCCGCGATTGCCGGCGTGCTCGGCCAAGCGGGTATTGGCATTCTTTCTGTGATCCAACCGGGTGCTCAGGAAGAGGGGCCGGTGCCCCTGATTTTGATGATTCACGACGCCCGGGATGCGGCCATGCGCTCGGCGATTGAGACCATCTCCTCGCTGGAGAGCGTCAAGGCCACCCCCGTTCTTCTTCACGTGGAGACGTTCTCATGAGCCGCTCTCCTTTGCATGATCGCGGCGTGATCAGCCGCTACCGCGAATTTTTGCCTGTCAGCGAAAACACGCCGGTGATTTCTCTCAATGAAGGCTCCACCCCTCTCATTTATTCGCCCAAGCTCAGCGAGCGGGCGGAGGCGGACGTGTATTTGAAATATGAAGGCCTGAACCCGACAGGTTCCTTCAAAGACCGTGGGATGACCATGGCCCTGTCCAAAGCGGTGGAGGAGGGGGCCCACACCGTTCTGTGCGCTTCGACAGGCAACACCTCGGCGGCGGCGGCGGCTTACGCGGCCCGGGCTTCTGTTGATTGTGCGGTTCTCCTTCCGGCTGGAAAAATTGCGTCCGGCAAGCTCGTGCAGGCCTTTGCTTATGGGGCCAAGGTGATTGCCATCCGTGGAAATTTTGATGATGCCCTCCGGCTGGTGCGCGAGCTGGGCGGCATGGATGGCATGGCAATTGTCAATTCCATCAATCCCCACCGGATCGAGGGCCAGAAAACCGCTTCGTTCGAGATCATCGACGAACTCGGAGATGCGCCCGATCTTCACATTTTACCCGTTGGCAACGCCGGGAATATCACCGCGTATTGGAAGGGTTACCGTCAGTTTCGAGACCTGGGACGCGCCACCAAGCTTCCCCGTATGATGGGATTCCAGGCCGCGGGGTCCGCGCCGATTTATCACGGACGCATCGTGGACCAACCGGACACCCTCGCCACCGCCATCCGTATCGGAAACCCCGCCAGTTGGCAGGGGGCCCGGGATGCCATCACGGAGAGTCTCGGCTCGATTGATATTGTGACCGATGACGAAATCCTGTCCGCGCAACGGTGGCTTTCCTCGCAGGAAGGCATTTTTGTGGAGCCAGCCAGTGCCGCTTCGGTGGCCGGGCTCTTGCGCTGCCTCGGGCCTCATCGCTGCGCCGCCTGCCCGCTGCCCTCGGTTCCCCGGGGGGGCAGGATCGTGCTCACGGTGACCGGCCATGGTCTCAAGGATCCGGAAGCCGTGGAGCGGGGCGGTTCGGTGAATCCCTTGGAATCCGAGGCCAACAGCAAGGCGATCCGCAAGCTTTTGGATCACGACTGACCATGTCCCTCATCGTCCAAAAATTCGGGGGCACGTCCGTCGGCACGCCTGAAAAAATTTTGAGCGCCGCCAAGCGCATTCTGGCCACCCAGCAGGCCGGGCATGATGTCGTCACGGTGGTCTCCGCCATGTCCGGCGTCACGGACGGGCTGATCAAGCTGGCAAAACAGGTTTCACCCCACCCCCCGGATCGCGAGATGGATGTGTTGCTTGCCACCGGGGAGCAGACCACCATTGCCTTGGTGGCCATGGCCATCAATGCCATGGGGGGGCGGGCCATCTCCCTCACCGGAGCCCAGGCCGGCATCCGCACGGATGGTATCCACACCAAGGCCAAAATCGCGAATATTTCCCCGCGTCAGATCCGCGCCCACTTGAGGGAGGGCCACATCTGCATTGTGGCGGGGTTCCAGGGGCAGACCGTGTCGGGCCAGATCACCACCCTCGGCCGGGGAGGCTCGGACCTCACGGCCATTGCCATCGCGGCGGCCCTCCATGCCAACAATTGCGAGATCTACACGGACGTGGACGGAATTTACACTTGCGACCCAAGGATTGTTGCCAATGCCAGAAAGATCGGGCAGATTGCCTACGATGAACTCCTGGAAATGGCGAGTTCCGGCTCGAAGGTCATGCAATCGCGCTCGGTGGAATTCGCAAAAAAATTTGGTGTGCCGTTTGAGGTGCGCAGCAGCTTCAACAACAATCGTGGAACTCTCGTGAAAGAAGAAACACTCGGACTCGAAACCGTCGTCGTTCGCGGCGTCTCGGTGGAACGCAATCAAGCCAAAGTCACCATTGCCAACGTGCCGGACAAACCCGGGGCGGCTTCCCGAATTTTCACCGCGCTGGCCGAAGCGCATGTCATCGTGGACGTCATCGTTCAGAATGTCTCGGTCAGCGGTTCGACCGACATTTCGTTCACCCTGAACCGGGATGAATTGGAAAAATTGGGGGCCGTGTTGGACCGGGTGGTGGCGGAAGTGGGCGCTGGCACCATCACCAAGCGGGAAGGCATCGCCAAACTCAGCGTGGTTGGCATCGGCATGCGGTCCCACTCGGGGGTCGCGGCCCGTCTCTTTGAAGCGCTGGGCAACGGCGGCGTGAACATCCAAATGATTTCCACCTCGGAAATCAAAATTGCGGTGATCATCGATGAAGACAAAATCGAGTTGGCTGCCAACCTGGCCCACGAAGCCTTCGGTCTCGGGGGCTGAATCGGCCCCTCCCAGCGCACCATGAATTATGCGGCGGCTGTTCTCTGCGCTTTGGGAATCTTGCTTGCCCAGTATTTTTACGGGGGGCTTTTCCGTCAGGTGTTCGCGATTCCCGGCTTGGTCGCGGTGGGCGTCGCGGGGCTCTTTGCCGGCAGCCTGATCTTTCAGCGGAATCGACCGGCTCCGAGAGTCCTGGCTTTGGGATTAACGCTCGCTCTCGCCGGTTGGCTGCTCTGGCGCATTGCCTCGGCGGCCCCCACGCTGGAAACCGAATCCCTCTTTCAACTCGTTCTCGCCTGCCTGGTGGCGTATCTGGTTTTTGCCACCACGGCCACCTCCGCAAAAACCCGGCTGACATTTTTTGGTGTCCTTTTTATAGCCGCCATGATCCAGGCCACACTCGGAGGATATCAATTCATCAACAAGATTCCGACGATGCCCTTCCCCTGGGCTTCCGAGATCCTCCGGCATTATTACGATGACCGGCTGGGTTCACGGGCTCATGGCTTCTTTATCAATGGCAACCATTTGGCATGGTTCCTTAACGTGGCAGGGCTGGCTGCGTTGTCCGCGGCCTGCTGGGCGCGCTGGTCGGCGTGGGGACGGATTCTCGCTCTTTATGTGGCCGCCGTGTGTTTTGCCGGGTGTCTTCCGACGCTCAGCCGGGGTGGTTTTATCGGCCTGGCCTCCGGCTTGAGTGTGTTCCTCTTGTTGAGCGGGTATGCCCTGGCTTTCGGGGCCGGTGGACGCCGGATCGCCGCCTTGCTGACGCTGGTGGCCGGTGCCATTATCGCCTGCGGGTCCGCCTGGTTTGTGTTCACCGAGAGCTCGACTGTCCAAGCGCGGTTGGCACTACTCACCCAAGACACCTACCGGCCGCAAATCTTCCAGTCCGCTCGA
This sequence comes from Terrimicrobiaceae bacterium, assembly GCA_040881805.1. Classification (GTDB taxonomy): domain Bacteria; phylum Verrucomicrobiota; class Verrucomicrobiia; order Chthoniobacterales; family Terrimicrobiaceae; genus JAJTZA01. The sequence continues at coordinate 6,543 of JBBECL010000039.1, forward strand.
CGCCTCTTTGAGACGTCCCCGATTTTGGGGGCCGGGGCGGGATCATTCAAAGAAGCGGCCCGCACCTACCGGGAAACCCCCACGCCGGCCGATGACATTTTTGCCCACAACGATTGGCTGCAAGTTTCCGCCGAGTTTGGATTTCCAGCGTTGGTCCTTCTCCTGTTGCTGGTCGTGGTTCACTTTGCCAACGGGCTTCGGGGACTTTCCCGCCAATTAAAACAACACATGGCGGTCAGCGTCGGAGCCGCCAGCAATGGAGCCGCCGTTCAAATGGCCGCGCTCTCCGCTCTCACCGCTTGTGTGGTGCATTCGTTTTTTGACTTCAACATGCAGATCCCCGCAAACGCCCTCCTTGCCGCCACCTGCGCCGGGATGTTGGCCAATGCCGGAGCTCACGAGGATTCGCCGCATCGACTGCGGGCGGTTTATTTGTGCGTTGTCGGCCTCGTGGCCGTCGCGGCCTCTCTCTGGCTGCTGGTTTTGGTGGCCGGCTCCTCGCCCGCCCAGCGTCAGCACCTCGCCATCGAAAATGCCTACCACACCAGGCGCTACGATTCGGCCATCGAACTGGCCGATGAGGCTCTGAGCCAGGCCCCCAACAACTTTGACATCCGCCTGCTGCGTGCACGTTCTTATTTGGACAGGTCCCTCACGCGGCGGGACCCGGCGCTCAAGATTCAGGACACGTCCGCTGCCCGCGCCGATTACGAAGCCGCCGCCCAACTCCGGCCCCTGGATGTTTACCACCAAATTGGGTTGGCCAGAGCCTTGGGGCGCCTCGGGGCCTTTGCAGAGTCCGGGGAAGCCGCCTCGGATGCCATCGCCCGGCATCCCCTGGGTTTTGGCGGGTATCAGGTGCTGGGCCAGATCGCCCAAGCCGGGGGGCGGGATGCGGAGGCGCTTCGATTTTACGCGATTTCGAGCACCCTCCCCATGTCGCAGACGTCACGGGAGTTTTTGCGCGCCTTACAAAAACGTCAGCAGGAGCAAAAGTGAGGTTGACGCCGGGAGCGTGATTTGTTGTAAATTCTTCAAACCCGTTCTTGCAACCCCGTGACGGGACAGCTACTTAAAACCCATGCCTGCCAAATCACCAACCCGCCAAGTTCTGTTTGCATCGCTGTCTGCCGCTCTCGCCTTGGGAATCTCAGCCCAGGAAGCCCACGCCCAACCCCGCGGATTTCAGTTTTGGGGAGCACCGCCACCTTCCGATTTCAGCACCAACATGGGCGATGAAGTGA